>CAMYJI010000078.1 GCA_947258545.1 uncultured Ectothiorhodospiraceae bacterium | reverse complement strand
AGCCTTGTGGTAACCGATGGCGACGGTGACACTTCCATGGCAACGTCAAGTACGGCGATCATAGTTAATTTCGATGATGACGGTCCGGATGTAGGTGTAGCCGATAACGGCGTTGTTCGCAATTTTTCAAGTTATACAGAAAATCAAGTAGCAATATCGATTACCGGTGATCTTGGCATTACGGCGGGTTCTGATGGACTGGCCAGCGTTTTTGTTGATCTGGCAGGTTTCACAGGCGGATGTGGTCATATGCTGACATCCAACGGTCATCCCGTGATTGTGACCGAGGACGGCAACGGCGGCCTGATCGGCTTTGTTGATGGTACAGATATTCAGGTATTTACGCTCGCAGTGAATACTGATGGAACCTATGCTTTTTCGCTTAAACAGCATCTGGATGTTTTTTCTGAGCAACAGTTCGCTCTTGACTCGGGCACTATCGGCGGTAAGGCGGCTGACATCCTGTACTTTAATACCAACCCCGTAACCAAGATGAACATCAACAGCGGCGACTATTTTGGCACTATCACCGCTGTGAATGGTGAGCTGCTAAATCCGAGTGCCGCGGGTATCGGTGTACATAATAACAATTTTGATGCCGGTGAAGGGATTGTTATCAATCTCGATAACGAGGCCCAGGGCGGGAATAGAGATCTTTTTAGTGGCATCACCCTTGGGTTCAAGAACTTTACGGCTGCGGATAGCGGTGGTATCACCTGGGATGCCGTGTGGATTAATGCATCTGGAGAAGTGATCGTCCACGAGGGTAATGAGTCCGGCACCTTTCTGTTTGCCGATGGTGAGGCGGTCAATGGACTGCTTGAATTCAATATCGCCTCTGATTGCGGCTATTTCCTCGATCAAATAACACTGACGTCCAACACCGATACCCAGGTCAAATTTAGTTCTGTGGCTCTGTTCACGGCGACTGAAACGGGCATCACGACTCTCGACTTCGCCTACACGGCAACCGATGGTGACGGTGATTTCGACACAGGCACCTTCTCGGTGGCGGTATCGGGCGGCGGTGCCGAAAACCTTATGGGTACGTCCGGTAATGATGTCATTGCCGGGAATGTGGTCGATGATATCCTCATCGGTCTCGATGGCGACGACGTCCTCAGCGGTGACGGCGGTGGCGATACCTTCAAGTGGCTGGCCGGCGAGAGTAGCAGCGACACCATCCTGGGTTTTAATGCCAGTGAGGGAGATTCTCTTGATCTCGCAGATCTTCTGGATGGTGAAACTTCCGATGATATCGGTGACTTCCTGTCCATCAGTTACGATGGAACCGATACAACTATAACTGCGTACGTTAACGGTGATGGTTCAGATCCAGTGCAGCAGATTATTCTGGATGGTGTGGATCTTAGTGGCCCCAGCCTTCAGGATCTGTTAAACAACGGCAATCTAGTCATTAGCGAAACACCATAATTCCATCAGGTGTTGTTTTTGGTTATGGATTGAAATGACGGTTGACGCCCTGCCTTGTCAGGGCGTATTCCTTTCCAGGGATTGATATTTATTCCTTGTCTGTATCATTATCCCCCGTACCTGTATGATCCTGCTCCAGATCAACTGAACCCGGGTTTCTGAATGTTCCGTCCGCTCGAACTGTTCGTCGGCATGCGTTACACCCATGCCAAGACACGCACCCACTTCGTATCCTTTATCTCCCTGACTTCCATGCTGGGGATCGCGCTGGGTGTGACCGCGCTGATCACGGTGCTGTCGGTCATGAACGGCTTCGAGCGCGAACTGCGCGAGCGCATCCTGGGCATGGCCTCGCACGCCACGGTGTCCACCTTCGGCGGCCGTCTCCAGGACTGGCCACTGGTGGAGCAGGCGGTCAGCGAGCATCACAGGGTCATCGCGGCCGCGCCTTATATACGCGGTGAGACCATGCTGAGTGTCGGCAAGCAGGTGAGCGGGGCGCTGATCCGCGGCATCCTGCCCGAGGAGGAGGCCCGGGTATCCGATGTGCTGGCGCATGTCCGGGTCGGTGATGGTCGTGATCTCAAGGCAGGTGAATTCGGCATTTTGCTCGGCAGCGAACTGGCCTATTCCCTGGGCGTGGGCCTGGGTGATTCCGTGACCGTGGTCTCGCCCCAGGTCATCGTCGGTCCGACCGGTGTCCTGCCACGGCTCAAGCGTTTCAAGGTGATCGGGCTGTTCGAGGTCGGCATGTACGAATACGACCGGGGCGTGGCGCTGGTCCACATGGAGGACGCCGCGCGCCTGTTCCGGCTGGACGACGATGTCACCGGTGTGCGCCTGAAACTGGACGACATGTTCGCGGCGCCGCGGGTCAGCCGGGAACTGGGCAGCCAGCTGTCCGGTGATTACCGGGTGGAGGACTGGACCCGGCAGCATGCCAATTTCTTCCGGGCGGTCAAGACCGAGAAGCGTGTCATGTTCATCATCCTGACGCTGATCATCGCCGTGCATCGCCGTGGCGGCGTTCAATATCGTCTCCACCCTGGTGATGGTGGTGACCGACAAGCGCGCCGATATCGCGATTCTGCGTACCCTGGGCGCAACCCCCGCCACCATTATGCGGATCTTCGTGATCCAGGGCGCCATTATCGGGGTGCTGGGTACGCTGCTGGGCCTGGCGGGCGGGATAGCGCTGGCGCTGAATGTCGAGACCATTGTGCCGGCGATCGAGCGCCTCTTCGATACCGAGTTCCTGGCCGCTGATGTCTACTACATCAGCGATGTGCCTTCGGAGCTGCACTGGAACGACGTCGGTCTGATGGCGGGCGTCGCGCTGGTCCTCAGCCTGCTGGCGACCCTGTACCCGGCCTGGCGCGCGGCGCGCACCCAGCCGGCGGAGGCGCTGCGCTATGAGTAGTGTCCTGCAGTGTGTGCAGCTGGCCAAGACCTTCACCGAGGCGGGGAGTTCGCTGGAGGTGTTACGCGATATCAACCTGGACGTGCTGCAGGGTGAGCGCATCGCGATCATGGGTTCGTCCGGCAGCGGCAAGAGTACCCTGCTGCATCTGCTGGGCGGTCTGGACACCCCGACCGCCGGACGGGTGGAGATTACCGGCACGCCGCTGGAAACCCTCAATGCCGTGCAATTGGGACAGCTGCGCAACCGGGCGCTGGGTTTCGTCTACCAGTTTCATCACCTGCTGCCGGAGTTCACCGCCCTGGAGAATGTTGCCATGCCCTTGCTGGTGCGCGGTAGTGCACCCGCCGAGGCGGCGTCCGAGGCCGAGACCATGCTGGGCCGGGTCGGTCTGTCCGGTCGACTGACGCACAAGCCCGGTGAGCTCTCGGGGGGCGAGCGTCAGCGCGCCGCGGTGGCCCGTGCCCTGGTGACCCGGCCGCAATGCGTGCTGGCCGACGAACCGACCGGCAACCTCGACCGCCAGAATGCCGAGCAGGTCTACGAACTGATGCTGGCGCTCAACCAGGAACTGGGAACCAGCTTTGTCGTGGTGACCCATGACCCGCATATCGCCGAGCGCCTCGACCGGGTGCTGGTCCTCGAGGACGGCAGGATCCAGGCCTAGGGAAGGTGAAAACTTCGTCATTGCGCTCGCAATGACGTGAACCATCGTTAAATCAGGTCCCGGTTGGCGTACGGCGGCCCCCGCGGATTGCGCTATACTGGCGTGAAAGTTGATCACTCTATGTTCAGGGACGAACATGATCGCAAAGACACTGGCCTTTCTGGCCGGGGCGTTCGCGCTACACCACCTGCCCGGGCTCCCGCCGGCCTGGAGCTATCCGGCCGCCTTGGCGGCACTCGCCGGCCTGTTCTGGCCAGCGGCCCGCTTGCCGGCCCTGTTCGTGCTGGGCTTTTTCTGGGCCGCCTTCCAGGCGCAGCTGGTCCAGCAGTCATTGCTGGATCCCCGTCTGGAAGGGGACACCCTGCTGGTCGAGGGCACGGTCGCCGACATCCCGCGTCAATTCTCGGATAACGATATCCGTTTCCTGTTCCGCGTGGAACGGGCCCGGGGCGGGGAGGTTGCACAGGCCCTCACGGGCAAGGTCCGCCTGAGCTGGTACCGGACCGACCGCCGCCCGAAGCTGGGCGAGCGCTGGCAACTCGCCGTGCGTTTGAAAAGGCCGCATGGCTATGCCAACCCGGGTGGCTTCGATTATGAACGCTGGCTGTTCCAGCAGCGGATCAGCGCCACCGGCTATGTCAGGGATGATGCACGCAACCAGCGGCTGGCACGCGATGCCGCGGGCTTCATGGCGGGGCTGCGGCGTTCCATTGCCGCCCGCTTCGATGCGCTCGCACCCGGTCCGGACAGTCTGCCACTCATCCGGGCTCTGACCATCGGGGAGCGGGGCACCCTGACACCAACACACTGGGACACCCTGCGCGCCACCGGCACCAGCCACCTGATGGCGATCTCCGGCCTGCATATCAGCCTGGTGGCGGGCCTGGTGTTCGGGCTGGTGCGGACGGCCTGGTCGCGTCTGGGGACGCCCGCCGAGACCTTTCCGGCACCCAGGGTGGCCGCAATCGCGGCCCTGATTGCAGCCGCACTGTATGCCGGACTGGCGGGTCTTGGCATCCCCACGCGGCGGGCGCTGGTGATGGTCGGCGTGGCCATGCTGGCGATATGGGTGGGGAAACAGACCCGGCCGGCGCAGGTGCTCTGCCTGGCCGCGCTGGCGGTGGTGCTGGTCGATCCGCTGGCGTTGCTGGCCGCGGGTTGGTGGCTGTCATTCTGGGCCGTGACGCTGATTATCTATACCACTTCCGGTCGCATGGGCAGTGAGGGGTTATGGCGGAAATGGTGCCAGGTGCACCTCATGCTGACCGTCAGCCTGCTGCCGGTGCTGCTGGTGTTCTTTCAGCAGGCCTCCCTGGTTTCGCCGCTGGCCAACGTGGTCGCGGTGCCCTGGGTCAGCCTGCTGGTGGTGCCGACCGCGCTGACCGGGACGTTGTTGCTGGCGGTCAGCGAACCCGCAGGGTCGGCCCTGTTGTTGCTAGCGGCCTGGTTCATGGACGGCCTGTGGCCATGGCTCGAGCGGCTGGGTGAACCGGGTCGGGCACTGCTGCACTGGCACCGGCCGGTATGGTGGACGCTGTTGCCGGCAACGACCGGTATTCTGCTGCTGTTCGCGCCGCGCGGTGTCCCGGGCAGGGGGCTCGGGCTGCTGTTGATGCTCCCGATGCTCGTGGTGAAGCCACCCGCTCCCGGTCCCGGCGAGGCCTGGGTCACGCTGCTCGATGTCGGCCAGGGCCTGGCCACCGTGGTGCGGACCCGCCGGCACACCCTGGTCTACGATGCCGGGCCACGCTACAGTCCGACCTTCGATACCGGCTCGGCCGTCGTGGCGCCCTACCTGCGCAGCCGGGGCATCCGTCATATCGACACGCTGGTCGTCAGCCACGGTGATAATGACCATGTGGGTGGGGTGGCGTCGCTGCTCGGTGAACTGGGCGTTGCCCGTTTGAGTGCCGGGGTACCGGCGGCCCTTGGCGCGCGCGCGGCCACGCCATGTCGGCGCGGTGAGCACTGGAACTGGGACGGGGTCAGGTTTGCCGTGCTGCATCCGGAAGGAGACCGGGCGCGCAAGGGCAACAATGCCTCCTGTGTAATTCGCATTACTGCGGCCGGCGGTCGGCGCATCCTGCTGACCGGGGACATCGAGTCCTCAGCCGAACGGGCCCTGTTGCGCGGGCAGCCGGGGCAGCTGCGGGCCGAGATCCTGGTGGCGCCGCATCACGGCAGCCTGACCTCGTCATCGCGGCCGTTTATCGAGGCGGTCGCTCCGGATACGGTGCTGTTTCCCGTCGGCTACCGCAACCGCTACGGTTTTCCCCGCCGGGAGGTGATCGATCGCTATCGCTCCCTGGGGGCCGGTCTGTTCGATACGGCCAGCCACGGGGCGGTCAGCATCAGGCTCGGCAGCGGCCTGCGACCGGAAATCAGCGCCTATCGCTGTGCCCGGCCGCGCTACTGGCGCACCCGCTCCTGCGACGACGATAAGCTGTTTGGCTGCTGCGGTAAATAAAGTATTATTCGCTGGGTTCACGTTCTTCTCGGATATTCAAAGGATGGTGATTTAGTGCTGGAACTTGTTCAAGCGGGCGGATGGTTGATGCTGCCCATTATTGCCTGCTCGGTGATTGCGCTGGCGATAATCGCCGAACGCATCTGGTCGCTGCGGGTGGGCCGGGTGCTGCCCCGCAATCTGGTGGCCCAGGTCTGGCGCTGGGAAAAGATCAATCAGCTCAACGACCGGCACCTGCAGGAGCTCCAGGGCGGTTCCCCGCTGGGTTGCATCCTGTCGGCCGGCATCACCAACCGCCACCAGGCGCGCGACATCATGAAGGAGAGCATCGAGGACACCGGGCGCCATGTGGTGCATGAACTCGAGCGCTACCTGAATTCCCTCGGCACGATTGCGGCGATCACGCCGCTGCTTGGACTCCTGGGCACGGTCATCGGCATGATCAAGGTCTTCGCGACCATCACCACGGAGGGTGTAGGTAATCCCGGGGCACTCGCCGGCGGCATCTCGGAGGCGCTGATCACCACGGCAGCGGGACTGTCCGTGGCCATCCCGACGTTGATGTTCTACCGCTATTTCAGGGGGCGGGTGAGAATGCTGGTGATCCGGATGGAACAGGAGGCCCTGCGCATGGTGGAGGTCATGCACGGTCAGCGTGAACACGATTTCGACACCAGCCCATGAACCTTCAGCCGGGAAGCGACGACGAACCTGAAGTCAACCTGACACCGCTCATCGATGTGGTGTTCCTGCTGCTGATCTTCTTCATGGTTTCCACCACCTTCGAACACCAGTCGCGCATCCAGATCGAACTGCCCGAGGCCACGGCCGAGGCGACCCCGCCGGACGACAAGTCCCTGGAGATCATCATCGACGCCCGGGGACGCTATTTCATCGGCGATCAGCAGGTCGTCAACACCGAACTGAGGACGCTGAAAGGTGCGATCAGCAAGGCGATCGGTGAGCGCGAGGACATCCCCGTGGTCATCCGCGCGGATGCCAATACCCCGCACCAGGCCGTCATCACGGCACTGGATGCGACCAGCCAGCTCGGCCTGATCCATATCTCGCTGGCGACTTCAAAGGTCGAGGATGAATAGTCCCGCCCGGCGCTGAAGCGGACAGCGGGTGACATGAGACGCCTGGAGTACTACTGGTATACCCGCAACCCGTGGCTGGTCCTGCTGACCCCGGTTTCCCTGATCTATCGTATTGCCATCCGGCTGCGGCGCCTGGCCTATCGCGGCAGGTTGCTCAGGCGGCACCGCCTGCCGGTACCGGTCGTGGTCGTGGGCAATATCACCGTGGGCGGCACCGGCAAGACCCCCCTGGTGGCCTGGCTGGCCGTTTTCCTGAAGGAGGCCGGATACCGCCCTGGTATCATCGCGCGCGGTTACCTGGGCAAGGCCAGGCACTGGCCCCAGCAGGTGCGCCCGGACAGCGACCCGCAGATGGTGGGTGACGAGGCGGTGTTGCTGGCAGGCCTGAGCGGGTGCCCGGTGGCGGTTGCACCGCGGCGGCCGCTGGCGGCGCGGGCGCTGATCGAGCACAACCACTGCGACCTGATCCTGAGTGATGACGGTCTGCAGCATTATGCCCTGCAGCGGGACATCGAGATCGCCGTGATTGACGGTGTCAGGCGGCTGGGCAACGGCTTCTGTCTGCCGGCGGGGCCCCTGCGTGAGCCGGCGAAACGGCTCGCGGAGGTCGACCTGGTGGTCGCCAATGGTCTGGCTGACAAGGGCGAGTACCCCATGAAGATGAGGGCGAGCGGCGCGCGTGATCTCGGCGATGCCGGAGCAATCCGTGAGCTGGCAAGTTTTCGCGGCCAGTCCGTCCACGCCGTTGCGGCCATCGGGCATCCAGAACGCTTCTTCGCAGTGCTCAGGCAGGCCGGCCTGGAGGTCGAGGAGCATGCCTTTCCCGACCACCATGCCTTCGTGGAAACAGAACTCGATTTTGGTGATGATCGCCCGGTTTTCATGACGGCCAAGGATGCGGTCAAGTGCCGGCATTTCCCCCTGGCTAACGCCTGGTATGTCCCTGTTACAATCGAGATGACGCCGGAATTCGGCACCCGGCTGCTGGCATTGCTGGAGCCAGACAAACACCCCTGACGGAGTTGAACTATGGATAAGAAATTACTCGATATACTGGCCTGTCCCGTATGCAAGGGACCACTGGTCTACCACAAGGAAGCCGCTGAACTCATCTGCAAGGTCGACCGGCTGGCCTATCCGATACGGGATGATATTCCGGTCATGCTCGAAGACGAGGCGCGCACGCTGGCCGAGGAAGAGGAGGTCTGAGTCCGCCCGTGGGCCGGACCGGGCAGCCAGGCGGGTGATATGAGCACGGCATTCAAGGTGGTGATACCGGCACGCTATGCCTCCACGCGCCTGCCCGGAAAACCCCTGCTGCAACTGGCAGGCCGACCGATGCTGCAACATGTCTATGAGTGTGCGCGGCAGAGTGGCGCCCAGGAGATTGTGGTCGCGACCGATGACCGGCGTATCGAGACCGCGGCAGCGGCATTCGGTGCACCGGTGTGTATGACCTCGGCGGAGCACACCTCCGGAACCGAGCGCCTGTCGGAAGTGGTGGAGAGGCGGGACTGGCAGCAGGATGCGATCGTGGTCAACCTGCAGGGCGATGAACCCATGATGCCATCCGCATTGATCAGGCAGGTGGCCGGTAATCTCGCCTCCAACGAGGCCGCGGCCATCGCAACCCTGGCCAGTCCGATCACCGACAGCGGGCAGATGACGGACCCCAATGTGGTCAAGGTCGTGCTCGACCGGGCCGGCTTCGCCCTGTATTTCAGCCGGGCACCGATACCCTGGCAGCGAGATTCAGGGGCCGGGCAAGCCCCGGGGGGCGGGCATGCCCTGCACCATATCGGTATGTACGCCTATCGTGCGGGGTTCCTGCGACGCTTCAAGCAACTCGAGGCGTCTCCCCTGGAGGTGGTGGAAAGGCTGGAACAGCTGCGTGCCCTGTGGCACGGGCTGAAGATTCACGTGGGCATCGCGACGGCAGTACCGGGCCCGGGGGTCGATACCGAGGCCGACCTGCTGCGCGTGGGACGCCTGTTGCAGGAGCAGTCACAGCGGCCTTCCTGATGTAGAATCAGGAAATATATTATAAGTCTTAAATATATATACTAAAAATATAGGGGAGAGAGGCCCCGTCTTGCGACTGTCTCACTGGGCCTCGTCCTCCGTTTGCTGCTTCCATTGCTGATAACAGTCTATGCCGCAGAAATAGAGCACATAGTCCGAGGCTTCCTCGCTTCTGGCCTCGGAAACGGGGATCTCCTTGAGGCAAACCTCACAGGCAACCATCCCGTTTTCAACCGGTTTGTCGTTGGCATTCATACCGCACCCCCTGCGTACGTCCGTCTGTTTGCTTAATTCTAAGGAAGCTCTGATTAACCCGTCATATAAAGGACGAGCCCTTGAAAAAGGGTAAGCTGGAGTGAGGAGAAGAGACAAGAACGTCAAAAGCCTGGAGCTTCTCGCAATGCCAATGTCTC
>CAMYJI010000077.1 GCA_947258545.1 uncultured Ectothiorhodospiraceae bacterium | reverse complement strand
CACTGGATCGTGATCGAGGACGGCAAGATCAAGAATTACCAGGCCGTGGTGCCGAGCACCTGGAATGCCGGCCCGCGTGATGTCAATGGCCAGCCCGGTGCCTATGAGGCGGCACTGGCAGACAACCACGTGCTGCATGACCCGCAACAGCCGATCGAGATCCTGCGTACCATCCACAGCTTCGACCCCTGTATCGCCTGTGCCGTGCATGTCACGGATCCACAGGGCGAGGAACTGGTCAAGGTCAAGGTACGCTAGCACTTTACACAAAGATAACCCGTTACCGGAGTCCACCCCATGCAATCGAGAAGCCTGTTATCCGCTGCACTGTCCCTGGTTTGTTTACTGTCTGCACCCCATGCCCTGGCGCATGTCGGGGACCATGCGACAACCGGTCCGATCGAGAGCTTCGTGCACCTGCTGACCGGCGCCGGCCACTATTTGGCAGTACCCCTGTTGCTGGTGTTTGCACTTGCCCTGAATTATCTGCTGAAGCTTCGGTCCCCATCCTGAACCGCGGCCGCGCTGGCGCGCTGCATCACTGATAGTTCGCTAGCCGCGCTAATCTTCACGCTGTCCCGGATAATGAGTCCCCATACCACTGCTTACCCCCTTATTTTGTATTAGTCCTGTGCAAGCACTTGAGTATGGTTTGTTATAGCGAAAGTAAACGGGCCGGAGGCATGACCTATGCCTGTGATATTAGGGATAGAGTTCCCTCTCCCATGAGTGGGAGCACCCTGAAGGGCATAAAAGGGTAGGGTGAGGGTTGCCCCTCATCCTCGGTAACTGCTACATGCGTCGCCTAGAGCGCCTGCTTTTGATGCTCTCGGCTCTGGCTCCTGCTTCGCTCTACCGAGTCCATCCATGGACTCGTACCTCCTGCATGGCCCAGGCCAGCCTCTCGACCGCTACGCGGTCTCACCTCCTCCATGCAGTCGTAACCTTCTCCCCTTGAAGGTGAGAAGGAATTTAGTGGGATAGCAGTGGTCCCGCCCCGCTTGTATTTAACGCCGTCAGCACGGCATCTGTACTATCATGGGTGAAAGCATGCGGAACCGGGCAGTCGTTACCGCGGTCACTCTATGATAGTGCCGTAATCGTCCGGCCGGGATCATCGGGAAATTGCCGCAAACTGGGCGAATGGTGATCGGGTGTAGGCCTGGTAATGCTTTACATACAATTCAACAGGAAATATCCATGATAACCCGCCTTCTTGCTGTCATCGTCATTCTTGGACTGCTGTTTGGCGGTTTGTTTGGAGTCAAGTACTGGCAGTCGCGACAGATGGCAGGCCAGGGCGGGATGCAACAGCCTCCCGCCACAGTAGCCGTCGCGGCGGTTGAACAGAGCCACTGGCAGCCGTACCTGGAGGCCGTCGGGTCGCTGGTGGCTACCCGGGAGGTGTCCGTGTCCCTGGAGATCGCCGGCCAGGTGCGCGAGATCCTGTTTGAGTCCGGCGCCGGTGTCAGCGCCGGTGACCTGCTGTTGCAGCTCGATGACAGTGTCGATAAGGCCGAGTTGAAAGGCCTGCTGGCGGAGCGACGCCTGGCGCAGCTGGAGTTTGCGCGTGCCGAAAAGTTGTTGACCGACAAGCTGGCATCGCAATCGAACTACGACCAGGCACAAGCCCGGCTGCAGAGTGCCGATGCCCGGCTGGACGCCAAGCGTGCCCTGGTCGCGAAGAAGGCCATCCGCGCCCCGTTTACCGGTATGCTGGGTATTCGTCAGGTGAATATCGGGCAGTACCTGGAGCCGGGTGCGCAAATCGTCTCGTTGCAGCAGCTTGATCCGGTGTATGTGGATTATGCGCTGCCGGAGCGCTATATCTCGATGGTCGCGCTGGGACAGGCAATCCGGATCAAGGTCAAGGCCTTTCCCGCAGAGCAGTTCACCGGGCGGATCAGTGCCATCGATCCGCGGGTTGACCGCAATACCCGCAGCGCCAGGATCCGCGCGACGCTTGCCAACCCCGGGTTGCAGTTACGCCCCGGCATGTTTGCCGAGGTACAGACACTGCTGCCCGAGCGTGACAATGTACTGACCGTGCCCCAGACCGCCATTACCTATAATCCCTACGGCGACACCGTGTTCGTGGTACAGGAAAAGAACAGTGAACTGGTCGTGGAGAATCGCCAGATACAGACCGGCAGTGTGCGTGACGGTCGTGTGGAAATCACGGCGGGGCTGAGCGCCGGCGAGCGGGTAGTGAGCGCGGGCCAGTTGAAACTGCGCAACGGCCAGCAGGTTGTGCTTGACGAGACTGACAGGCTCGGTAACGCGGCCGTCGCGCCATGAAATTCACTGACATCTTCATCCACCGGCCGGTGCTGGCCAGTGTCGTCAGCCTGTTGATCCTGGTCATCGGTCTGCGATCCATTGCCGCACTGGAGGTGCGTCAGTACCCGGAGATCCGGAATACGGTGGTGACGGTCACCACGACCTACCCGGGTGCGAGCGGGGATCTGGTGAAGGGTTTTATTACGACGCCGCTGCAACAGGCAATTGCCCAGGCCAACGGGATCGATTTCCTGGTTTCAACCAGCACCCAGGGGCGCTCCGTGATCGAGGCCAATATGATCCTCAACTATGATCCGAACGCGGCGGTTGCCGAGATCCAGGCCAAGGTGGCCAGTCAGCGCAACGTATTACCGGCCGCTGCCGATGATCCGGTGATCGACTCGACCACGGGTGATACCACCGCGCTGATGTACCTGGCCTTTTTCAGCGATGAGATGTCACCCTCGCAGATCACCGACTACCTGCTGAGGGTTGCGCAGCCGCGCTTGCAGGCGGTGCCGGGTGTGGCGAAGGCCCAGTTGATCGGTAACAAGACCTTTGCCATGCGCATCTGGCTCGACCCGGAACGCATGGCGGCCCTGGGTGTAACCGCCGGCGATATACGCCGGGCGCTGGAGGCCAACAACTACCAGGCCGGGGTGGGCGAAACCCGGGGCAGTTACGTGACCATCGACCTCGATGCCACCACCGATATCACCAGTGCACAGGATTTCGCCAGCCTGGTGGTGCGCGAGGAGGGCGATGCCCTGGTGCGTATCAGTGATGTGGCCGACGCGCAGCTGGGTGCGGAGGACTATGATTCCGGCAGCTGGTACAAGGGCAAGACGGCCATTTATATTGGTATCGAACCCGCCCCGGGGGCCAATCCGTTGGACGTCGCTGCACGTGTCCATGCCAGCATCGACGGGATACGCGGGCAGCTGCCGCGCGGCCTGGAGGCTCACATCCCCTACGATGCCAGTGTCTATATCAACGACTCCATCGATGAGGTATTCCGCACCCTGGCCGAGGCGATCCTTATCGTGTTGCTGGTGATTTTCCTGTCACTGGGGTCGATGCGCGCGGCGTTGATCCCGGCCGTGGCGGTGCCGCTGTCGCTGATCGGCGGCGCCTTCCTGATGTTGCTGATGGGATTCTCGATCAACCTGCTGACGCTGCTGTCGATGGTGCTGGCGATCGGGCTGGTGGTGGATGACGCCATCGTAGTGGTGGAGAATGTACACCGGCATATCGAGAAGGGTGAGGCGCGCCTGAGCGCAGCCCTCAACGGGGCGCGTGAACTGGGCCTGCCGATCATTGCCATGACCACGACGCTGGTGGCGGTGTACGCACCCATCGGTTTTATGGGCGGGCTGGTGGGGACCCTGTTCACCGAATTCGCCTTCACCCTGGCGGGTGCCGTGCTGATCTCCGGGGTCGTGGCGCTGACCCTGTCACCGATGCTGTCGGGCAAGGTGCTGAAGCCGGCCGGTGAACAGGCCCGCTTCGAGCAATGGGTGGAACATTTTTTCGGACGCCTGTCGAGCACGTACCAGGGCGCCCTGCGGCGCTCGCTTGACAGTCTGCCGGTCACGCTGGTGTTTGCCACCGTGGTCCTCGGCAGTATCTATTTCATGTTCAACGCAAGCCAGAATGAACTGGCGCCGACCGAAGACCAGAGCATCCTGTTTTTCCAGGCGCTGGGTCCGCAAACCGCCACACTCGAGTACAACGAGGCCTATACCCGCCAGATCGTCGAACTCTTCGAGGAGGTCCCCGAGCACCATGAGAGTTTCTTCCTGCTGGGTTTCGGTGGTGACAACCGTACCGTGTTCGGCGGTTTCAAGATGTTGCCGCCTTCCGAACGCGTCCGCTCCCAGATGGAAGTACTGCCTGACGTTCAGCAGGGGCTCAACCGGGTGGCCGGCTTTCAGACGGCGGCGTTCCCGCGGCCCAGCCTGCCGGGTGCCGGGCGCGGTTTGCCGCTGCAGTTTGTCATCACGGCCCCGGCGGTCGATTACGGCCAGCTCACCGAGGTGGCGGATGCGTTGATCGGCCGCGGCATGGCCAGTGGCAAGTTCGCCTTCCTGCGCAAGTCGATCGAATTCACCCGACCCAGGACCACGCTGGTGATCGACCGCGACCTGGCTGCGGACCTCGGTATCAGTATGGAGGAAATCGGCCGCAACCTGGCAACCATGCTGGGCGGTAATTACGTGAATCGCTTCAACCTCGGCGGCCGCAGTTACAAGGTCATTCCCCAGGTAACACAGGACTTCCGCCTCGATCACGAAATGCTGGACAAGTATTACATCCGCACCCAATCGACCGAGCTGATCCCGATTTCAACCATAGTGTCATTCGAACACAGCGTCGAACCCAATAAGCGTGTCCAGTTCCAGCAGCTCGACTCGCTGACGGTCGAGGGTGTGGCGGCACCGGGCGTGACCCTGGGTGAGGCACTCGGGTTTCTCGAGGCGCAGGCCGGTGAGCTGTTTCCGCTGGGCTTTGCAACCGACTTTGCCGGTGAGTCCAGGCAGTACGCGCAGCAGGGCAGTGCCCTGGTCGTGACCTTCTTCATGTCGCTGCTGGTCATCTACCTGGTACTGGCGGCGCAATTCGAGAGCTGGCGTGATCCGTTCATCATCCTGGTCTCGGTGCCCATGTCGATCGCCGGTGCGCTGGCATTCCTGATGCTGGGATTTGCCACGGTCAACATCTACACCCAGGTTGGACTGATAACCCTGATCGGCCTGATTACCAAGAACGGTATCCTGATTGTGGAGTTTGCCAACAAGTTGCAGCTCAGTGAGGGGCTGAGCAAGCGCATCGCGGTTGAACGGGCGGCCGCCATCCGCCTGCGGCCCATCCTGATGACTACGGTGGCGATGGTGATGGCGATGGTCCCGCTGCTGACCGCCAGTGGTCCGGGTGCCGTGAGCCGTTTCCATATCGGGCTGGTGATCGCCACCGGGCTGGGTATCGGCACCCTGTTTACCCTGTTCGTGGTGCCGGCCGTCTATGTCCTGCTGGGACAGGAACACCAGGCGGAACATCTGCAAACCCCCGAGGAGGCATCACCCGATGAATTGTTATCGGGCGGCTGATACCAGGGCCATGACAGGGTGTCGACCTAGGGCACGATGCGTGCGGCAACGATAGCGCTGCGGACCTGGCGCGCCTTGTCGGCTTTGACGTTGATACCCAGGGTGAGGGTTTCCTTCTGACCTGATTTCAGGCGGCCTTTGATGCTGTGCTTAACGCTGCGCATGCGCCCGCTTTCGTCCGGGTATTGCAGGGCCAGTACCAGGCCGGTGACATCCCTGGGCGTGGGGTTGCTGATCTCGGCGAGCAACTGGCCGGACTGATTGACCCCGGTGCGCACCTTGAGGTATTTGTCGGGATTTTCCGGCAGGTCCAGTTCCACCAGTGCCGCGAAGGCCGCCTTGCCGGATGTGCTGTCGTGGCTGGCGGCCTTGGCATAATACTGCTTGGCCTGGTCGTACTGACGTTCTGCCCTGGCGATGTTGCCGAGGGCATTGAAGGCATTGGCCGTGGGCAGGAGTTCCACGCTACGTTCCAGATCGCGCCGGGCGGCGCTGCGGGCGTTAAGCTGCTCGTTCACCAGGCCGCGTTTCAGGTGGTAGTAGAAGAAATCACCATTCAGGCCAATGGCCTTGTCATAATGACGCCGGGCGGCGCGCGAATTTTTGTTCTTCCGCTCGATATCGCCCAGCAGGGAATGGAAATGGCCCTCACCCGGTTCGATGGCAATGGCCTTCTTCACCAGCGCCTTTGCCTGGCGGGTGTCGTTGTCGGCCAGTGCCTTTTCCGCCTTGTCGTAGTTCGCGTAGGCCGGTTTGGCCTTGAGCAGTCGGGCGACACGCTGCCGGTAGCGCTGCCGGCCGGTTTCGCCACCGGCTGTCAGGGCCGCGGCATTGCGGATGTTGTTCTGAACCCGTTCCTGTGACGGCGGGTGACTGGAGAACAGGCCGCTGAGCCAGTCCTGGCGGCGGTCCTCGGACAGCTTGACGAAGGTTTGCTGGAGCTCCACCGCGCCCTGTGGGTCATAGCCGGCCCGGGACATGTAGTTCATGCCATAAAGATCGGACTCGCGCTCGGCATCACGCCCGTATTTCTGGTTGACCAGCTGGGCACCGACCGAGGCACCCATCTGGGCGAGGTTGGTGTAGCCCTTGTCCCGGGTGGCGATGGCGGTGGCGAACACCGCACCCTGCAACAGCATGCCACGTTGCATCCCCTTGGCGCTGTGTCTGGCAGCCGCGTGCACGATCTCGTGACCGAGTACGGCGGCCAGCTCCGCCTCGCTCTCGAGCTCGGTCAGCAGTCCCCGGTTAATCGCGATTTTGCCACCCGGCAGGGCCCAGGCATTGGGCGATGAGTTGTTGATGACCTTGAATTCATAAGGCAGTGGTCTGTCGCTGACCGCGGCCAGGCGTTGGCCCACCTGGTTCACGTAGGCCTCGATCCCGGGACCCACGACATAGTCGCCACCTTGTGACTGGCGCAGGGGTGCGTAATTCTGCTTGCCGATGTCGAGTTCCTGTGACTCGGAGATGAGGAGCAGCTCTTTTTCACCGGTCACCGGGTTGGTGCTGCAACCGCTCGCGCTGAAGAGTGCGAACAGGGCAATCACTAGGATGTTTTTCATTGTCATGGTCAGGCGTGCTCTTGCAGAGGAAATAGTCTAGTCGATGTGAATTCAGGCGGTTGTTAACAAATGATTCCTGACCGGATTAATGCTCATGCAGTGCTGCTGCATTGTTCGCAGCCATCGACCAGCTTGTAGTAATAGAAGCTGACGACGTCGGGATTTTTCAGACTCGCGGCCTGTGCCAGCATGCCGGCGGCCTGGTGGAAGGACTGGCCCAGCACCCGGAATGCGGGTGGCAGTTTCTGATGCAATTACTCGCGCCGGGCATAAAAGTGAAGAATTATCTGGACGGCCTGGACGTGGAATCCACCGGTTGCCAAGGCAGGTGGAGGCTGCCGTGCAGTGCTCCCTGCCGGTTTACAAGCGCATGTTTAGGTAATGCGCGACCCGTTCTGTGACGTACCGGCCAACACGGCGACGCATGCCCGCCTGTATTGACCGGTTGGGGTGGCTCAATTGAGAACCTGTACGTCGCCGACGAACAGGACCTCCTCGAAGGTCCGGTTCAGCGATTTACTGGCGTAGTTGCGCATGGTGGCACCGCCGGTCCAGGCGATGTTGTCGCCAACCTTGACGGCAGAGGCCGGGGCGGCCAGCCACATGCTACTGCCATTGCGATCGACCTCGATGTAATTGTAGCCGGCCGCGCTCTGTACGCTGGCGACGCGCCCGCTGGTCGCGGGTGCGGGCGCCGACAGGTTCTGCACGCCAGCGACGAAGTAGATTTCATCGAAGGTGCGGCCCATGGCCTTGCTGGTGAAGTTGGTCATCGGGGCCGAGTCCTGCCAGGCCACCGTGTCGCCCTGTTTCACGGCGGCACGACTGCTGGCCAGCCAGGTGCTTTTGCCATCGATGTCCACCTCGATATAGGTGTATCCGCCGGCATCGGAGGTCGACAGCACCCGTCCCTGATTCGGTGTCCCGGTTGCCGCAGGCGGGGTTACCGGCGGATGCGCCGCGGGGGCCGTGGCCTGTGGTTGAGTCGCCGGCTCTGTGGCGGCCTGGTCTTCCTGCTTGGTGCAACCGGCAAGCCCGATTCCGGCTGCGAATAGACCGATCCAGATTGTTTTGCCCACTATCCCTCTCCTGGTTTGATTGTCTCTGTGTTCGTAGATCCCGGTATGATAGCACCTTATACCCGAAGATGGCGTTCCATGCCTGTCGAGGACCTGGATAAAACAACGGCCGGCATGCCTTCGTGGTCACCCGCTGGCATAGGCCCAGGTGCCCTCAAATCAGGCTTCAGGCAATAGCCCCGTGGTTCATGGTTTCGTTTCGAGAATGACCTGGTTGCCCAGTCCGTCGTTAAAATAAAAGAAGTATTCGGGTATTTCGGCGGGCCGGGTCAGGGTTTCGTAGCGCGTCAGCAAGTGCATGGTGCGCAGGTAGCGGATGACATCCATCAGGGCGGTCTCGGGGAGCTTCCCCTTCCAGGCCGGCATGGCATACTTGCCGTTCAGGAGGCTGTACAACAGTTCCTGGTCATCCTTGTTCAGTCGATCTCCCATGGAGAACGACGGCGCCGCCGGGTGGGCGGCAAACCCGTCGAAGCCATGGCAGCCGGCACAGAATTTGAGAAAGGTGTCCTTGCCACGGTGCTCGACCTCCGCGTCGATCTTCAACACGGGCTGTAGTTGTTTCAGGATACGTACCCGAGCCGACTCCTCTTCTGTCGTAGAGTCCAATTCCCGATCCAGGAACTGCTGGGGCGGCAGACCGTTGAACCATGACTCAGCTTCGCGGTAATCCTGTTCGACGCCCTCCGCCCCCACGGTATGGAGGACGCCCAGGTTCAGTTGGGCCTCGAATTGCCCTTGTTCTGCGGCCTCGTGGAACCAGTAATGGGCTCGCGCCGCAGCTGCGGCTACCCCCTTGCCGTAGTACAGCATGTAGCCGACCAGGTTCTGCAGTTCCGGGTCTCCGTCCTTGGCCAGTGGCAAAAAAGCACGGTATGCCGCCTCATAATCCTGTTCGGCGTAGGCCTCCAGGCCGGTTTCAAGGCCGTTTCCGCCAGCGGTCGTGGCCGTCGCGGGGATCACCCAAATAAGCAGCAGCCAGTGCAACTGCCCGATGAACTTGCAGCGTATGTGGTTGATGATCATGTCCCTTCCATGCGTTGATAATAGCGCAAGCGGTAGCGTTGTCGTGCATGCGTCACGTTACCGAATCCCGAGCGGTCTTGCTGGATGTCATTTCTGATGAGTCCCTTGGCCGGATTGCGGTGTCGTGGTGTAGATATATAGAGTGAAGGTGATACCAGCAAGGCAGCCAGGCGCTGGCCCACCTGGTTCACGTAGGCCTCGATCCCGGGATCCACGACATAGTCAGCACCTTGCGACTGGCGCAGGGGTGCGTAATTCTGCTTGCCGATGTCGAGTTCCTGCGCCCCGGGTATAAGGACCAGCTCTCTTTCACCGGTCACCGGGTTGGTGCTGCAGCCGCTCGCGCTGAAGAGTGCGAGCAGGACAATCAGTAAAGTGTTTTTCATCAACATGGGTAAGTGGCACGCTTTCTGAGGAAATAGTCTAGATCATGTGAACTCGGACGGTTGTTTGCCATCGATTCCTGTCCAGGATTAATGCTCGTGCAGTCCCGCTGCGTTGTTCGTCGAAAAACCGGGGAAGCGCCGGGTTGCGAACCGCGCATGGCAGGAGACGCAGCCATCGACCACAGCCATCGACCAGCTTGTAGTAATAGAAGCTGACGACGTCGGGATTTTTCAGACTCGCGGCCTGTGCCAGCATGCCGGCGGCCTGGTGGAAGGACTGGTCCAGCTCCCGGAATGCGGGTGGCAGTTTCTGATGCAACTCCTCGCGCTGGGCCTGGGTCAGCTTCTGGTTGAAGATGTAGGTGTCCTGCAGGTGCTTACCGGTTTCCGCCGCGCCGGCCCAGTTGCCCGAGGTGATATCCGGGACCAGTGACTGAATGCCTGCCTGGATGGCCACCATCTCCTGTTTCAGTAGCTGGTGCAATCCCGGCGACAGGTCCAAGGCTATGGATGCGGGTGGCGCCTCATGGATGTGGGACGTCTCTGTAATCCCGGCGTCGGGAATTACGACTAATATACACAGGACAAGAGCTGGGACATGGATTGCGCGCACGATGGTTCTCTTTTGCTTCAGGGAGTGGTTCCAGAAAAAGTAAGGGCGGGTGGCTGATGCCGGCTGGTCACCAAGCGGCTGTGTGCGGGATCAATGCCACTGGTCTTCAGCCACAGCGGCATCTGTGTGCAGATGCTTGAATCTGCAATAGATGAACCGCTGCACACCGCCATTAGGGGTGTGGTGCTCTTCCTGGCGGGTCTCGATCAGGCGCAATGATTCACCCATTGTACCGCTCAGTGATTCGGGGCTGTAGCGGGTCACTTCCAGCCCGCTGCAGTCGCTTGGACCGTCATCGGCAAAGGTGGCGATGATGGCGTGCCCGCCTGGTTTCAGTGCCTTTATGAGGTTGGCTATGTAGCGGGTCCGTTCATCGGCGCGGGTGAGAAAATGGAACACCGCACGGTCATGCCAGATGTCGTAGCCGTGTCCGGGCAGGGACCCGGTGACGTCCTGTTCAATCCATGTGACTGCCTTGGCCTGACTGCCCAGGCGCGACTTTGCCAGCTGGATGGCAGTGCCCGCGATATCGAGCACGCTGACATGCCGGTGGCCGGCGGCAAGCAGGTGGTCCACCAGGGTCGATGCCCCTCCGCCCACATCGAGAATGTGGGCGTCGGTACCGGCTGAGCAGGCCTCAATCAGGGCAAGTGAATATTCCGGGTGCAGCTGGTACCAGCTAACATCCTTGGGCTTCCTGTCCGAGTAGACCCGCTCCCAGTGTTGTTTCTTGCCGGGAGTGTGGCTGCCGGGTGTTGGATTATCCGGTTCTGTCATCGCCTTGATTACGCCTTGCGCCCGTCTCCTGCGCTCAGTATATCGTTTCCACGGGGTCGTTGGCACGGTTAGTGGTGATTATGCCGAATTAATCCGGATCCGTGCGGGTACACGATAAAATGGGACTGTTAAACATGAATATTTATGCAGACGTGCACGGTTACTAACCAGACAGCCGCTTCCTTCCAGTCACGCGCGGCCCGGCGTGGCAGACTAATTATCTGCAATTAAAAGGTTTTATTCTGTGGGTGAGGATAGGATAATCTGCCCCCTTGGCCGTCATGCAGGACATCGTCAGGGCTCATTTCAGAGCGCGTTTCGCGTCACGATAGGGTACCCGTTGTGCAGTCAGGGCAGCGGGCGTTAAGATCGTAATCAGTACCGCGTCTCGCGCTTTGAGGTGCCCTGCCCCGGGGACTGTCCATGTTGTTCCGTTGTGTATAAAACTATATTATCAATGAGTTACGAAGGCACTGACAATTCGATGACGCTGGAGGGCCGGGCCCTCGAATGTATCCGCGATGACCGGGTGCTGTTCAGCGGCCTGGACTTAGTCATCGGGGCCGGTCATACCCTGCTGCTCGAGGGGCGCAACGGCAGCGGCAAGACCTCGTTATTGCGTATCCTCTGCGGTATCCGGCTCCCGGAGAGCGGTGCTGTGACCTGGGGCGGTGAGGACATCTTCAGCCTCGGACCGGTCTACCACGAGCACGTAGCCTACGTGGGCCATCGCGACGGCCTCAAGCTGGACCTGACCCCGATGGAGAACCTGGCCATGGCGCGCGGCCTGGGCAATCCCAATCCGGACACCAACCCCGGGGACGCTCTGCAACGGGTCGACCTGCTCGGTTTCGAGGACATCCCGACCCGCAACCTGTCGGCAGGCCAGCAGCGGCGGCTGGCGCTGGCACGCCTGCTGGTCACCCGTTCGCAACTGTGGATACTGGACGAGCCGTTTACCTCGCTCGATGTGCATGGCATTGAATTGGCAGAGGAATTATTTCATGAACACGTTTCCCTGGGGGGTATGCTGGCGATGACCTCCCACCATGCCGTGAATCTCGGCAGCGCCCATGTTCACAGGATCAATCTGTCCGCATGAACAGCGCCT
>CAMYJI010000076.1 GCA_947258545.1 uncultured Ectothiorhodospiraceae bacterium | reverse complement strand
CTGTGGTAGTCCAGGCTGCCTTTGGTGACCAGCAATGCTGTGGCCGTGGCGAACAGCAATACCGAAAACAGCAGCAGGGTATCGTAGAACATGGCCGCCAGGCGCCGGAGCAGACCGGCGGGCGCGTAGGCTGGGGTGTCTTGTGGTGTGCTCACGGTTTGTTCGGGGTGTCAGGCGGGCTCACGGCAGGGGTTTCCCCGTGTTTTGTTACGGAATCTGCACGCGCACGGGAAAATGGCGCTCCCTAGGGGACTCGAACC
This sequence comes from uncultured Ectothiorhodospiraceae bacterium, assembly GCA_947258545.1. Classification (GTDB taxonomy): domain Bacteria; phylum Pseudomonadota; class Gammaproteobacteria; order UBA9214; family UBA9214; genus CAMYJZ01. The sequence continues at coordinate 7,190 of CAMYJI010000076.1, read as the reverse complement.
CCTGTTACCGGCGTGAGAGGCCAGTGTCCTAACCACTAGACGAAGGGAGCAGCAACAGGCAAAGCGCCCATGTATCAGAAAGCGGTGGTATTATACGCGCAACCCTAACATCCACAAGTAAAGCTCTGTGAGCCACACAGGAAGTACCATTAACCTCAACGAACCTGTCGTCATTGCCCGTTCCCGGCACACGATCACCCGGGCCAATATCAGTCCCAACGCCCTCAAGGTGTTGTACCGTCTGAAGGATGCTGACTATCAGGGGTACCTGGTGGGCGGTGGCGTGCGTGATTTGTTGCTCGGCCGAGAGCCCAAGGATTTCGACATCGCCACCGATGCGCACCCCGAGGATATACGCCGCCTGTTCCGCAACTGCCGACTGATCGGCCGGCGTTTTCGCCTGGCGCATGTGCTCTTCGGGCGCGAGGTCATCGAGGTGGCCACCTTCCGTGCCCTGCAGGAGGTAGCGCAGGACAGCAATGGGGAGCGTCATATCGACGATGAAGGCCGCATTGTGCGTGATAACGTCTACGGCACCCTTGCCGAAGACGCCTTCCGCCGTGATTTCACCGTCAATGCCCTCTACTACAATATCAAGGACTTCTCGGTCATCGACTATGTTGGCGGCATGGATGACCTCAATGCCGGTGTACTGCGTCTGATCGGTGACCCCGAGACCCGTTACCGTGAAGACCCGGTGCGGATGCTGCGCGCCGTGCGTTTTGCCACCAAGCTGGGTTTTCGCCTGCACCCGGATACGGAGCGCCCGGTCAAGGACATGGCGCCACTGCTGGGTGATATCCCGCCGGCGCGCCTGTTCGACGAAATGCTCAAGCTGTTCATGGGTGGCTATGCACTTGCCAATTTCGAGGCCCTGCGCCACTACAACCTGTTCGAGCTGCTGTTCCCGCTGACCGAACGGGCGCTGACCCATGAAGAGGAGCACTTCCCGCTGACCCTGATCAGCCACGGCATGGAGAATACCGACAGGCGTATTGAGGAAGATAAACCGGTCACACCGGCCTTCCTGTTTGCGGTCTTCCTGTGGCAGCCGGTACGCGAGCGTGCCAGGCAACTGGAGGCCGAGGGCCAGCACCCGGCCCAGGCGTTGCAGCATGCCAGTTCGCAGATTATCGCCGAGCAGGCCAGCGTGATGGCCATGCCGCGCCGCTACTCGTTGCCCATGCGAGAGATCTGGATGTTACAGTTACGTCTGGAACGCAAGGGTGGTCGCCGCAGCATGCGTGTATTGAGTCATCCGCGCTTCCGGGCGGCCTATGATTTTCTGTTGCTGCGCGGCGAGGCAGGTGAAGTGCCCGTCGAACTGGGGCAGTGGTGGACCGACTTCCAGGAAAAGCACCCGGAACAGCGCGAACAGGAGATCACCAGAAAACGCCCGCGCAAAAGTCGCCGCCGGGGTGGACGCACCAGCGCCAGCAAGAGCAAAGCAGTGACATGAGACTGATCGCGTATATCGGTATCGGTAGTAACCTGGGTGACCCCGTTGTACAGGTCCAGGAGGCATTCGAGGAACTGGATGCCATCCCGGATTCCGTCCTGGTGGCCCGCTCCAGCCTCTACAGCAGCAAGCCGATGGGTCCGGCCGACCAGCCGGATTACGTCAATGCAGTGGCCGCGCTCGATACATTGCTGTCGCCGGAAGAATTGCTCAAGATGCTGCGCAAGATCGAGGACCGCCAGGGGCGCGAGCGTGACGGTGAGAAGTGGGGTCCGCGAATACTGGACCTGGACCTGCTGCTGTACGGTAAGAAAAAGATCAATAAGGCGGACCTGACCGTACCGCATCCCGGCTTGCATGAACGCGACTTTGTTATCATTCCGCTGGCGGAGATTGCCGGTGACCTCAACATCCCCGGCCGCGGTCAACTGCATAGCCTGATCAAGAGTTGTGAAAATCACTTCTTGAAGAAGTTGATTACCGGTAAATGAGCGTCGAGCATCCCGCCTATATCGTGATCGAAGGCCCGATCGGTGTAGGCAAGACCAGCCTGGCGCGCCGCCTGGCGCATACCTTCGAGAGCGACCTGCTGCTGGAGGGCGCCGATGAGAATCCCTTCCTGGAGCGTTTCTACCAGGACCCGCGTTCCGGTGCCTTGCCGGCACAGCTGTTCTTCCTGTTCCAGCGTGCACGCCAGATGCAGGCCATGCGCCAGGCCGACATGTTCCAGCCCGTGCAGGTGGCGGACTTCCTGATGGAAAAGGACCGTCTGTTTGCGGAACTGACCCTGGATGCGGATGAGCTCAAGCTCTATAACCAGGTCTATAATCACCTGGCGGTGGTCCCGACGGTTCCCGATCTGGTGATCTACCTGCAGGCGCCAGAGGAGGTGCTGCTGAAGCGCATTGCCAAGCGCGGCAAGAACTATGAACGCAGGATCGATGCACGATTCCTGCGGCGCCTGTCAGACGCCTACACACGGCTGTTCCATTTCTACGACCAGGCGCCGCTGTTGATCGTTAACGCGGCCAACATCGACCTGGTCGACAATGAGCATGATTACCAGGCACTGCTGGAGCAGATCAAGGACACGACCAGCGGCCGGCAGTACTTCAATCCCATGTCGGCGAGCATCTAGCCCGCATTTCTCCCCGGGCGACGGTAGAATTACTCAAGGTGCTGAGGTCATGAGCAGAGTGCAGGTAAAGAACAAGAGAGTGTGTCACAGGGCATTGCCTGTCCCGGTGAAAAATCCGCGCTGGGCCCCAGCGGAATGACCGGCGCGACGACCACGCCCGTATCCCTGGCCACCCTGCAGCAGATGAAGACGCGGGGCGAGAAGATTGCCTGCCTGACCTGTTACGATAGCAGTTTCACCCGGGTGCTTGAGACCGCCGGGGTCGAGGTGTTCATTATCGGCGATTCGCTGGGCATGGTCCTCAAGGGCCACGAGTCCACCGTACCGGTGACGGTCGCCGACATGATCTACCATGCCGCGAATGTGGCGCGCGTTGGGCAATCCGCATTGCGGGTGGTCGATATGCCGTTCATGAGTTATGCCAATCCCGACCGCGCACTGGGCAATGCCGCACGCCTGATGGGCGAGGGCGGGGCCCACATGATCAAGCTGGAGGGGGGTGCCGACAAGGCGGCTATCGTGGAACACCTGGTCGGGCACAGCATCCCGGTATGCGGCCATATAGGCCTGCTGCCCCAGTCGGTGTACAAGCTCGGCGGCTACAAGGTGCAGGGACGGGATGAGGCCGGTGCCCAGGCGCTGCTGGACGATGCCCGGGCTTTGGAAGAGGCCGGCGCCGGGCTGCTGGTGGTGGAGTGTGTGCTGGCGGAGCTGGCCACCCGGATAACCGCGGAGGTCTCCATCCCCACGATCGGCATCGGCGCCGGCGCGGGCTGCGACGGACAGGTGCTGGTACTCTACGACATGCTGGGCATCACCCCCGGCAAGCGCCCGCGCTTCGTGCGGGATTTCCTGCTCGACACCGGCAGTGTGCCCGCAGCAATCGAGGCCTATGTCGCCGCCGTCAAGAACAGTACCTTCCCCGCCGCCGAACACTGTTTCTGAATACCATTATGATTACCGTTCGCACGGCAGCCGACCTGCGTGCCCGCATTCATGAATGGCGCGCCCGGGAAAACCGCATCGCCTGTGTCCCGACCATGGGTAACCTGCATGCCGGTCACCTGCGGCTGGTGCGGCATGCGCGCGCCATTGCCGACCGCGTCGTGGCCAGTATCTTCGTCAACCCGATGCAGTTCGGCCCCGGGGAGGATTTCACCAGTTACCCGCGCACCCTCGAGGCGGATCGCGCTGCGCTGATGGAGGCCGATGCGGACCTGCTGTTTATCCCGGATGTCGAGGTCGTGTATCCGCGCGACCTGGATCAGATGACACGCGTCGAGGTGCCCGCGCTGGGCGACATCCTCTGCGGCGCATCTCGTCCCGGGCATTTTGCCGGGGTGACCACCGTGGTGGCCAAGCTGTTCAACCTGGTGCAGCCGGACGTTGCGGTCTTTGGCGAGAAGGACTACCAGCAGCTGGTCATTATCAGGCGCATGGTTGAGGACCTGAACGTAGCGGTCAGCATCGAGGGCATCGCCACTGTGCGTGATCCGGACGGCCTCGCGATGAGTTCGCGCAACCGTTACCTGGACCCCGGGGAGCGGGCCATTGCGCCATGCCTGTACCGGGTACTCGGCGAGGTGCGGGACCGGATCGACGCCGGGGAGCGGGACTATGGCGCCGTCGAGCGGGCGGCCATAGCGGCACTCACCCGGGCCGGTTTCGAGCCGGACTATGTCAGCATTCGCCGGGCCGCGGACCTGGTGCCCCCCACGAGCGCTGATCAGGCCCTCAGGGTGCTGGCAGCGGCCCGTCTCGGCACGACGCGTTTGATTGACAATATTGAAATATCAGTTAGTTAGGTAATTAACCTAAAACAAAATATATGCTGTTTTCTTGTACTTTACCGACCAAAACATGATAATCAGAGGTTGCTACTATAAGCCTAGGGACTGTCTCAGGAATGCAAATTACCCTGTTGAAATCCAAGCTCCATCATGCCCGCGTCACCCACTCGGAACTCGAGTACGAGGGTTCCTGCGCGATCGACGGGCGCTTGCTGGAGGCCGCGAACATACACGAGTACGAGCAGATCCAGATCTACAACCTGGACAACGGTGAACGCTTCAGCACCTATGCCATTCGCGCGCAGGATGACAGCGGCACTATCTCCGTGAACGGTGCGGCGGCCCACAAGGCGCGGCCGGGCGACCGCGTCATCATTTGTACCTATGCCGTGTTGTCGCAACAGGAGGCCGCGGCCTTCAAGCCCACCCTGATTTACCTCGACGCAGACAACCGCATCAAGGACACCCGCCACGCCATCCCCGTGCAGGTCGCCTAGCCCGCAGAAAAAAAGGTGTCAGGAACCTTTTTTCATTCTTGCGATGGGTGTTACGTTTTGCTGTTGTTTAAAAATGGTTCCTGACACCTTAGTGTCACGCGACAATCAGATACACTCCCGCGACCATCATCACGCCCGCCGCGAGGTTGCGTGACAGCCCGGTTTCGCCAAACAGCCAGGCCCCGTAGAGCATGCCGAACAACAGGCTGGTGCGTTTCACCGCAATCATGTACGCCACTTCGACGTGCTCGATGGCATAGAAGTGAGTCACGACCATGGCGCCCATGAACAGGCCTACCAGCAGGTAGGCCCAGGGGTGATGGCCTACGGCGCGCCAGCTGCGCACATCGCGCGAGGCGAATATCAGTGAGGCCGCCACACCCAGTAGCACGAAATAGAACGGGCCGAAGAATCCCGGCGATACATACTGCAGCGCCCCCTTTCCCAGCACCGAGGTCAGGCTGTAGAGTGCAGCCGTCATCAGCATGAGCCGTGAGCCACGTTCGCGGACAATCGCCCGGAACGGCGCCAGGATATCCAGACGCGGCCCGTTGCTGGCGGCATCCAGGTTTAGCAGCCAGGCCCCGCACATCACCAGTACGATTCCGGCGAAGCCCGTCCAGCTGACCGTTTCACCGAGCAACACATAGCCCGTGACGATATTGAACACCGGTGTGAACGCAAGGTAGGGCAGGGTCAGTGACAAGGGGCATTCCCTGATCGCCGTCATGTAGAGCCACATGGCGAGGATCTCCAGGGGCAGCAGACTGGCCACCCAGCCCCAGAACGGCAGCGGGAGTGCCGGCCAGGATTGCAGCAACAGCAGTGGTAGCAGCAGCACCGCGGTCACGCCGAAACGCACCAGCACCAGTTCGCGCGGACGCAAATGCGACAGCTGACGCTTCGTCAGGGTGTCCGCGGTCGCGAGACAGAATGCCGAGATCAGGGTCAGGCCAAGCCAGTGCATGGGATGGAATCTCTTGTAGGTGCCGCTAACACGGTCCGGCAGGCCGGGCGCTGCTCATGAAGCATCATTCGCGGGCTGTGCATCGTCAATTATCAGTCATACCGGGGATGCCAGTCACAATCAGGCAGGGTCCCCCGGCTTGCAGGGGACTGTCCCAGCTACCGATCCCGCACCCGCCCGCTCGCTGACGGGCCTTTGATGAGTGCATTATAAGTAATTGATATACAAATAAAAGAGTAAATCTCTCTGGTGCCCCTATCCGCATACCAGGATTCTTCAACAGGATGCGGTGTGCGTCACTGTCCATTGGCTCGTTTCCGGCCACCTTTTCCCCGGGCTGGCACGTAATTTGCCACATATAACTCAAGGATGAATTTGCCCGGCCGATTCGCCGAAGTATTGACGCCCATGATCGGGCCTGTATCACTTTGAGGTATCACATGGACCCAGCCGCATGTTCCGCAACGCGCCAGTTCGGGATCGCCGTCCAGGCGGGTGGGCTCGAGGTGTTCAAGTTCAAGATTCCCGGCATGCGGTTGTGCGCACCCCTGGGAGATATCAAAAAGGTACTGCCGCTGATGGAGTTGCAGCCGGTACCCGGAGCTCCCCGTTATCTACGTGGCCTGATGAATCTGCATGGCCGCAGTATTCCGGTTATCGATCTGGCTGCCCGGCTCGGCTACGGCGGTTATACGCACTGTAATCTGGAGACTCCGATTCTACTGTGCGAGCATGAGGGATTACAGACCGGATTGATTGTCGACAAGGTCATCGGCATTGAAACCCTGGAACAGGATGCATGGCAGCAGACGTCCGCCTTCGACAATGCCGGCCTGTTGTTGAGCGGCACCGTTCAGACCCAGTTCGGGCTCTCCCAGGTGCTGTGCATGGAACGGGTGATCGCGGTCGACCTGGGCGGGACGCACAAACCCGTGGCGCCCGGTGATGGCGACGTGGAGGAGTCCGCATGACAGGTGCAGCGTGCCTGTCTGATGATTGCACCCCGTCGTCGGTCGGTGTCCCGGGAGTGGTAGACACTGTTGTGCCATAAGCGGTGCAGGCAGCCCGCTATCGTCATCCAGGAATACTCGTGTGGCAATCTGCGCGTCATACTGCAGCGTGCGGTTGCTCGTTTCCGTTACACACATGTCGAGTGCTCGATTCATCGACTCTTATGCCCATACCCGGTCATTCCCATAAACAGAAAATCCCGAATCAGCGAGGTTCCTGTACTTCCAAGATCGGCCGATTCTGTTGAAAAACTCGGTATTTGAAAGAAGGTAATGGCTGCCACCGGGCATTCGGCAAGGGGTGATCTTTTTGATATGCCATCATCAGC
>CAMYJI010000075.1 GCA_947258545.1 uncultured Ectothiorhodospiraceae bacterium | reverse complement strand
AGATAGTTCTCCAGGGTCCACGGTTCATCGAACTGCAATGTGGCGAAACAGACCTGTTCAGTCATGCCTTACTCCAGCGCGTCCAGGATCTCGTCCACCTTCACGGTAGTGAGATGCTCGTAATAATGTCCATTGACTGTCATCATCGGACCGCCAGCGCAGGCGGCCAGGCATTCCTCTTCCAGCTTGAGGGTGATGCGTCCGTCCTGCGTGGTCTCGCCCAGCTTGATGCCGAGTTTGTTCTCGACGTGCTTGACGATGTCGCCGGCACCGCACAGCATGCAGGACAGATTGGTGCACAGCGCCACCATGTTGCGGCCCACCGGCTCGAGTTCGATCATGGAATAGAAGGTACCGACCTCGTACACGCTCACTGGCGGCATGTCGAGATAGTCCGCCACCGCGTCCATCATTTCACGGCTGACCCAGCCGCCGTTCTGCTCCTGGGCGATCTGCAGGGCACTCAGGACCGCAGACTGCTTCTGGTCGGCCGGGTACTTTTCCAGCCAGGCATCGATGCGGGCGCGCGAATCCGCGCTCAGCAGCCCGGCCTGGCGTTGCTGCATCCCGGTTGCCATCAGCGGTCAATCTCCCCGAAAACGATATCCTGCGTACCGATCACGGCGACCACGTCCGCCAGCATGTGGCCGCGTACCATCTCGTCCAGCCCGGAGATATGGGCAAAGCCCGGTGCACGGATCTTCATGCGATAGGGCTTGTTGGCACCGTCGGAAACCAGGTAGACACCGAACTCACCCTTGGGATGCTCGATGCCGGCATAGGCCTCCCCGGCGGGGATACAGAAGCCCTCGGTGAACAGCTTGAAGTGATGGATCAGGGCCTCCATGTCGGCCTTCATTTCCTCGCGGCGCGGGGGGGCCAGTTTGGGATCGTCCAGCATGACCGGACCAGGATTGGCGCGCAGCCACTTCACACACTGTTTGATAATGCGGTTGGACTGACGCATCTCCTGCATGCGCACCAGGTAACGATCGTAACTGTCACCCTCGGTGCCGACCGGGATATCGAAGTCCATCCGGTCATAGACCTCGTAGGGCTGTTTCTTGCGCAGGTCCCATTCGACGCCGGAGCCACGCAGCATAGGACCGGAAAAGCCCATCTGCATGGCGCGTTCCGGGGACACCACTCCGATGCCGACGGTACGCTGTTTCCAGATACGGTTGTCCGTCAGCAGGGTCTCGTATTCATCCACGCAGCCCGGAAACCGCTCGGTAAATGATTCTATGAAATCCAGCATCGAGCCCTGGCGATTCTCGTTCCTGTCGTCCACTTCCTTGCGGGTGTGCCGCACCGAGGTCGCGACCTCGTATTGCGGCATGGTATCGGGGAGGTCGCGGTAGACGCCACCCGGCCGGTAATAGGTGGCGTGCATGCGGGTACCCGAAACCGCCTCGTAGCAGTCCATCAGGTCCTCGCGCTCGCGAAAGGCATACAGGAAGATCGTCATCGCACCGACGTCGAGGCCGTGCGCGCCGATCCACAGCAGATGGTTCAGGATGCGCGTGATTTCGTCGAACATGACGCGAATGTACTGGGCACGCAGCGGCGGCGTAATGCCCAGCAGTTTTTCCATCGCCAGCACATAGCCGTGCTCGTTGCACATCATGGACACGTAATCGAGGCGGTCCATGTAGCCGATGCTCTGATTATAGGGCTTGCTCTCGGCCAGCTTTTCGGTGCCGCGGTGCAACAGGCCGACATGCGGGTCGGCGCGCTCGATGACCTCGCCGTCCATTTCCAGCACCAGGCGCAGCACGCCATGGGCAGCCGGGTGCTGGGGACCGAAGTTCAGGGTGAAATTGCGTATCTCGGGCATACCCTACTCCGCCTGTTCCGCGGCCGTCGCTTCCACGTCAGCGTCGCCGGTATCCGTCACCTCCGGCGCGGGTGCCTCGGCGGCACGAATCACCTTCGGCACCAGTACGCGCGGTTCGATCGTGACCGGCTGGTAGACGACACGCTTCTTCTCGGCGTCGTAGATAACTTCCACGTTGCCGCTCAACGGAAAATCCTTGCGGAACGGATGCCCGATAAAACCGTAATCGGTCATGATGCGGCGCAGGTCCGGGTGGCCGTCAAACAGGATACCGAACAGGTCGAAGGCCTCGCGTTCGTACCAGTTGGCGCTGCTCCATACCTGGATCACCGAGGGCACCACCGGCAGGTCATCATCCGGGGCGAATACCCGCAGGCGCAGGCGCTGGTTATTGGCCACGGACAGCAGGTGGTAGACCGCGGCGAAACGCCGGGCCTCGCCCGGTTTCTCGACCGCCAGGTCCTCGGTGACGACCGTCATACGGCCGGCGGTCCTGGCATCCACACCGCGGCTGAAGCCGGTACCGGAAGACTCCTCGGTGGCCCACTCGTCCTGGCCATAGTTCGAGTAGTCGATACCGCACAGGTCGACCAGGATCTCGAAGCCGAAGGCCGGCTCGTCCCGCAGTGCGGTGGCGACCTCAAGCAGTTTCCCGGGCGCGATCTCGACCGTGGCCTCACCCACCCCGACAGTGACGGATTGCAGGCTTTCACCGAATCGTTCCTGCAGTCGCGCTGCCAGTGATTGAATATCGGACATGGATAGTGGCCCTTAGCGGGCAATGGTGTTGGTTCGGCGTATCTTGTTCTGCAGCTGCAGGATGCCGTATATCAGCGCCTCCGCCGTCGGCGGGCAGCCGGGCACGTAGATGTCGACCGGCACGATGCGGTCACAGCCGCGTACTACAGAATAGGAATAATGGTAATAGCCACCGCCGTTAGCGCATGAGCCCATGGAAATCACCCAGCGCGGCTCGGCCATCTGGTCATAGACCTTGCGCAGGGCCGGCGCCATCTTATTGCATAGCGTGCCGGCCACGATCATCACATCGGACTGGCGCGGACTGGGCCGGAACACGACGCCGAAACGATCGAGGTCGTAGCGTGAGGCGCCGGCCTGCATCATCTCGACCGCGCAGCAGGCCAGGCCGAATGTCATCGGCCACATCGAGCCGGTGCGTGCCCAGTTGATCAGCGCATCGGCTGTGGTGGTGACATAACCTTCCTTCAGCAGCCCTTCTATTCCCATTCGAGCGCACCCTTCTTCCACTCATAGATAAAGCCGATCACCAGGATCCCGAGGAACACCATCATGGATATGAAGCCGAACATGCCGATGGAATCCAGCACCACGGCCCAGGGAAACAGGAAGGCGATTTCCAGATCGAAAATGATGAACAGGATGGCCACCAGGTAGTAGCGCACATCGAAACGCATGCGGCTGTCCTCGAAGGCCTCGAAGCCGCATTCGTAGGGAGAGAGTTTTTCGCTGTCCGGCTTGTGCGGTGCGAGCAGAAAGCCTGCCAGGATCGGGATAACGCCAATGGCGATTCCGATTGCTATGAAAATGAGGATTGGCAGGTAATTTTCCAGCATGTAACAGCGGCCTCGTGCACCCGGTTGCAGAAACCCGGAGCAGATCAGATGTTTCTGGTCTTATTCACACCCAGGAAAAAGTCTGAGAAGTCTAGGCCAGTGATGCACACAGTGTCAAGTTCGCGGGCATGCATTATTATATTAATAATCAATAAGTTAGGCTATTCTTTAGGGGTATAAAAAAACAGCATGACAGGCCCATGAAGATGCGCAACAGGGCGCCTGATAATTGCCCAGCCCTGCAGTGCCGTGCAGGAAGGACTCATGCCGATGGCCGGAGTCGAACCGGCACGGCTTGCGCCACTGCCCCCTCAAGACAGCGTGTCTACCAATTCCACCACATCGGCTTGCAATCAACGCGTCCGCAAGGACGCAAGCTACTCGGGCAAATCCTCCGCACCGGCCGGCACATCGGCCGCAACTGCCGGCTCGGTCGCTACTGGCAGGTCCTCAGGAAGATCTGTCGGGATGCCCGATTCTTCCGTCTGCAACTTCTCGAGGGTTCCGGCAATCTCTTCCTGCTCGGCCGCCTTCCGGGTATCAGCCGCCTGTTGCTCGATCTCGTCAGCCAGGCTTTCACCGGGCTTGCCGGTGTCGCGTACCAGGGGCGATGCAATCAACAGGCAATTTATAAAGAAGACTGCCCCCAGCACGCCGGTGGCGCGAGTAAAAAAAGAACTCGAACCCTGGGAACCGAACATGGTGCCCGATGCCCCGCTGCCGAAGGCCGCGCCCATATCGGCGCCCTTGCCCTGCTGCAGCATCACCAGGGTGATGATGGCCAGAGACACCAGGATCTGTACAACCAGTAAGAAGGTAAACATAGTATGACCGTTAATTCTGTTTCGGAAACGTATCGGTATCAGGCGTTGCCCGCCCGGCCAATGGAGAGAAATTCATTCGCGTCCAGCGAGGCACCGCCGATCAGGCCGCCGTCGATATCCGCCATGGCGAACAATTCGGCCGCGTTGCTGCCCTTGACGCTACCGCCGTAGAGGATCTGCACCTTTTCGGCAACCGCGGCATCCTCCCTGGCGATCACGCCACGGATGTAGGCATGCACGTCCTGCGCCTGGGCCGGGGTCGCGGTCTTGCCGGTACCGATGGCCCAGACCGGCTCGTAGGCAATCACCGCATCGGCCAGTGCACCCACGCCCTCGAGATCGATAATGGCATCCAGCTGGCGGGAGACCACCTGCTCGGTGATGCCCTGCTCGCGTTCTTCCAGCAGTTCGCCCACGCACAGGATCGGCGTCAGACCGGCCTGGCGGGCGGCAGCGAACTTGCGTGCCGTGAATTCATCGCTCTCGCCGTAAATGCTGCGGCGCTCGGAGTGGCCGACAATGGCGTACTTGCAACCGATATCGGTCAACATGCCCGGGGCCACCTCACCGGTGTGCGCACCGGACTCGCGGTCGTTCACGTCCTGGGCGCCCAGCGCGATGGAAGATCCTTCCAGCATCGCAGCCACCTGGGGAATATAGACATAGGGCGGGCACGCGGCCAGTTCGGCCGTCGTGACGGAATCAAGTCCTGCCTTGATGCCCTCGACCAGCGACCTGATGCTGTCGAGCGACCCATTCATTTTCCAGTTTCCGGCAACCAGCGGCTGACGCATATCGACCTCCCGTTAAGACGAGCCGCGTAGCTTAGCCATCCGGTACCTAAAAATCAATTTATACAGGGAAATACCCGAAAACAAAGCCGTCTCCACGCGCTATACTCGACGTCTTGATATGCCGGGTCCGATACGCGGAGACACCCCCATGAAACCGACCGATGCAGAGCTTGAAATCGCCATCATTGCTGCCGAGCGCATGCGCGAGACCGGCACGGACGAGCACCACCTCGCCAAATCCCTGCTCTACCTGTACCAGCGGCTGGACAAGGTGGAAAAGGTCCTGTCCGCCGCGGAACACTACCTCCATTCGGGCCGGGAGGAATCCCAGTACGATGCCCTGGTGCGGGCCATCGAGGCCGCCCGGTGAGAATTGCGGGCTAGGCGTCGTCCGGGACCTGCCCCGCGGACTGGTCCTCCATGGCCAGGCTATTGTAGTGGTTTACCTCCACGGTAATGTGCGAGAGTCGCTCGAAACCCGCCAGCAGGCCCTTGTAGTGCTGTGGGGGCCGGGGATGGCGGGTCACCAGCGAGAGGATGATCGAATAATGACCGGGCCCCAGTCGCCAGACATGCAGGTCGGTGACCCGGTTGTCCCCCTCCCCCTCGATTGTTTCCCGGATGGCGTGCCTGTAGTCCTCCTCGATACTGCCATCCAGCAGCACCGGGCCGGTCTCCCGCAGCAGACCGTAAGACCAGCGGGTGATTACCGCAGCACCCACGATACCCATCACCGGGTCGAGCCAGCTCCAGCCGAAATATTTTCCGGACAGCAGGGCAATGATCGCCAGCAGGGAGGTCAGGGCATCGGCCAGCACGTGCAGGTAGGCGGCCCTGAGGTTATGGTCATGATGAGGGTGTTCGTGGTCATGGTGGTGGGCATGCCCATGATGACCGTCCTGCAGCAAGATGGCACTGATCAGGTTGACCGCCAGACCGAGCACCGCCACGGCGATGGCCTCGTTGAACTGGATGGCGTGGGGATCGAAGATGCGCTGCACCGACTCCACCAGCATCACCAGGGCGACCACGACCAGGGCAATAGCGCTGGCAAACCCGCCCAGCACGCTGACCTTGCCGGCACCGAAGGCAAACGCCGGATTGTCGGCATTCTTCCTGGCAAAGCGGTAGGCGAAGATCGTAATCATGAAGGCGGCAACGTGCGTACCCATGTGCCAGCCGTCGGCCAGCAACGCCATGGACCCGAAAACGCTGCCGGCAATGATCTCCACGACCATGGTGCAGGCCGTCAGGAACAATACCTGCAGCGTGCGCTTCTCGCCCTTCTCGTTGATCACCGCGAAGTCGTGATCATGCTGCCAGTCGTCTATCGTGTGGATTGTCATGGCGTGTTCCTGTGATGCGTGGCGCAGTCGCAGCCAACATGGCAGGGCCGGGTCGGCGGGAAAAACAGTGCGATCAGCCGACCAGCCGGGTACGTGCATCCTGCAAACGGTCGCGCACCAGACCGAGATGCAGACGCAGGTCGTAGAGTTCGTCGGCGTAGGACAGGGGCACCGAGACCTTGCGTATTTCCTCCTCGATCACCTCCAGCCGCCCCAGGCATTCATCCAGGCGCGCCACGGTTTCGACCTCCGGGTGCACGAAATCCAGTTCCTGCAGTTCCCGGTACCAGCGGTAAATCTTCTTGCGTACCTGCCAGCGGTAGGCCGGGGGCATGATCTTGAATAGCGGAATCAGCAGGGTCACCAGCGGCACCAGCATGATCTTCAGGCGGTCCACCATACTGGCCGCCCAGAATGGCAGGTAACGTTGCAGGAACGGCGGCCCGTGCTCGTAGTATCGGCGCGCGTCCTCGTTCAGGGCCAGGTCCAGATAGCGGGGTGCCGGAAAGGTATCCGGCGCTACGAACAGGTCACCACCACCGTGTACCCGGCTGGCCGCCTGCAGCACCAGGCTGACCAGCGCCGGGTGAAAGTCAGCGCGCGCTACCAGATTGGCCGTCGGCGCCAACAACGCCGTGTCCTGTGCGGGGATGTTGGCACCAAAATCGATCACCCCCTCGGGCAGGGTTATGGCGGAGAGAAAATGATGCCGGCGCGCATAGGCCGCAGAACGGGCGAAACTCATCGGGCGGACCGTATCGGCATACAGCAGCTCCTGGATCAGTGGCGCGTCCGGCGCCGCCACAAAGAACGCCGCATCGACCTCCCCGTTCAGCAAGGCCTGTGCGGCTGCCTTGCCCCCCAGCGGGAGGAGGGTGTCAGGACGGGGATCGATCGTATAGTCTTCCAGCAGGGTCAGGGCAATCGCCCGGGTTCCGCTGCCCTCCTCGCCGATGGCAATTCGCTTGCCCAACAGTTCCGGCAGGCGGGTGACTGTCTGCTCACCACGGTAGAAAACCCACAGTGGTTCGTAATAGAGACTGCCCAGGGAGACCAGCCCGGTTGAGGCATCCGTCGCAACACCACCCTGGACAAAGGCAAGATCGACCGGATTCGTTGCATCCTCGAGCAGGCGGAGATTCTCGACGGAACCGGCACTGTTGCGCAACACCAGCTCAATCCCGTCTTCAGCCAGCAGTTCCCGGTAGCGCCGGGCGAACAGGAAATAGGCGCCCTCCTCCGTGCCGGTCGCGATCACAATAGTCTCGGGCGGCGCGGGATTCACAAACTGATAGGCGATAACAAAGCCGATGATCGTGATAACGATAGCCGGGGTAAAGGTCTTCAGCAGACTCCTCGATGATCTTGCTTGCATGGTGGACTCTACAGCGGGTTATATAGAGATCATGCGTCAGAGCGCCGCGGCCACTGCCGATGCCAGGTGATCGGCTTCCTCCCTGACGGTCGATTCGTCCTCGCCTTCCACCATCACACGCACCACCGGCTCGGTGCCTGAGGGACGCAGCAACACACGGCCCCGGCCGGCCAGGCGCTGTTCGGCCGATTTCACAGCCTCCTGCACGGACGGTGCGGCCTCCAGATCGACATCCCGGCCCACCGGCACGTTGATCATGTGCTGCGGGTACTTCTTCATTCCCGACTTGAGTTCGGCCAGCGGCTTGCCGCTCTGCACCATGGCGGCCAGCACCTGCAGCGCGGAGACGATGCCGTCACCCGTGGTGGTGCGGTCGAGACAGATGATGTGACCGGACGATTCGCCGCCGAGCTGGCCACCGCTCTGGCGCAGCAGTTCCAGCACATAGCGGTCGCCGACCCGGGCACGCTGAAACGCGATATTGTGTGCCTGCAGCGCATGCTCGAGGCCCAGGTTGCTCATCAGGGTACCGACGACACCACCATTCAGCATGCCCTGCCGCAAACGCGACAGCGCAATAATGAACAGCAGCTCGTCGCCATCGACCAGAACCCCTTCTTGGTCCACCATGAGCACGCGGTCACCGTCACCGTCCAGCGCGATACCGACATCCGCGTTGTGCTCCTGCACGCTCTCCTGCAGTTGTTGCGGCCAGGTGGAACCGCAATCCCGATTGATATTGAGACCATCGGGTTCGGCGCCAATCGTGATCACCTCGGCACCCAGTTCATCGAATACACTGGGTGCCACGTGATAGGTCGCTCCATTGGCGCAGTCGACCACCACCTTCAGGCCCTTCAGAGTCATGCTCAGCGGGATAGTGCTCTTGCAGAACTCGATATAGCGCCCGCCCGCATCGCCGACGCGCTCGGCCTTGCCGAGTTGCGCTGAATCCACCGTGACCATGGGCTTGTCGAGTTCGGCCTCGATGGCGAGCTCCACCGCGTCCGCCAGCTTGGTGCCTGCTCCCGAGAAGAACTTGATGCCGTTGTCCTCGAAGGCGTTATGCGAAGCGCTGATGACGATCCCGACGCTGGCGTGCAGGGTCCGGGTAAGGTAGGCAATTGCCGGTGTCGGCATCGGGCCGAGCAAACGGATATCGATGCCGGCAGAGATCAGACCCGCTTCCAGGGCAGACTCGAACAGGTAACCCGAGATACGCGTGTCCTTGCCGATGATGACCAGCTTCCCGCCCGCGGACCCCAGCACGCGCCCTGCTGCCCAGCCCAGTTTGAGCATGAATTCCGCCGTAATGGGATGCTCTCCCACCCGGCCACGGATGCCATCGGTACCGAAATATTTTTTAGCCACGTCTGTTCCTTGTTTGCTTGACTGAACTAAAAGCTATTCACCGCAGAGACGCAAAGAGCGCAGAGTAATAAAATCAGGAACTACATACATATCATATTTAGTCAGCAAACATATCAATAGACAAATATCTATCACTTACTGACCTGTAGTGATTTTATCAATCTGTAATTTTTTCTCAGCGTCCTCGGCGTCTCTGCGGTTGCTTTTAATCGGTATTATATTGATCTGTATTTTGTTTTTCTTTCGGCAACTGCGTCCTGCGTCGCCTAAAGCGCCTACTGTTGGTACTCTACCTCCTGCGTCCCTGCAGTCGTGCGTCCTTGGCGCCTTTGCGGTGAATTCTTACTTTATTCAATATCCCGCACCGCCTGGCACATCTGTATTGCTTCGCGGGTTGCGCGCACGTCGTGGGCGCGCACAATCGCGGCGCCCTGCCACACGGCCAGCACCGCCAGGGCGATACTGGGGACCAGGCGCTGGTCGACCGGCAGGCCCAGCAGTTTGCCGATAAGCGACTTGCGCGACAGGCCCACCAGCAGCGGAAACCCCCAGGCCACCAGCCGGTCGAGGTGCCGCAGCAGTTGCAGATTGTGTTCCACGGTCTTGCCGAAGCCGAAACCGGGGTCCAGCAGGATCCGCTCACGTGCAATGCCAGCGGCCATGCAGGCATCCGCACGCGCCGCCAGAAAGTCGCCGACCTCCTCGACCACATTCCGGTAAACCGGTTTATCCTGCATGGTCTCCGGGCTGCCCCGCATATGCATCAGGCAGACCGGCACCTCCAGGTCGGCGGCGGCCTCCAGGGCTCCAGCGGCCTGCAGCGCATTGACATCATTGATCAGGCCGGCACCGGCTGTCACGGCCGCGCGCATGATCTCCGGTTTACGGGTGTCAATGGAGATCGGTACCGTGAGCGATGGCCGCAGGGCCTCGATGACGGGGATGACCCGGCGCAGTTCCTCGTCCAGCGGGACCTCAGCCGCCCCGGGCCGGGTCGACTCACCGCCGATATCGATGATGGCAGCCCCGTCTTCAACCATGCGCCGGGCACGCTCGACGGCCTGGTCCAGCGAAAAAAAATCACCCCCGTCCGAGAAGGAATCGGGGGTGATATTCAGCACACCCATGATGCAGGGATGTGCCAGGTCCAGTGATTTGCCACCGCAGTCGAGGACGGCTTGTGGTCCTGCTGTTATCGCCACGACTGAGCGAGGGGCGGCTTATGCGGGCTAATGCTGCCCTGCGGGCCCGCCAATCTTGCCCTCCTTGGTGTCTTCCTCGTCCTGCGAACCGGCTGAACTCCCGGAATGCGCCGTGGGCTCGGTGTCGTCCCAGTCCTGCGGCGGTCGCGGCGGCTTGCCGGCCATGATGTCGTCGATCTGGTCGCTGTCGATGGTCTCGTACTTCATCAGCGCATCGGACATGGTATGGAGCTTGTCGATGTGGGTCTTCAGGATCTCCTCGGCGCGGGAATAGGCGCGATCGATGATGGAGCGTATCTCCTGGTCGATATCGTGCGCGGTCTCGTCCGACACATGCTTGTGCTGTGCGACCGAGTGCCCCAGGAAGACCTCTTCCTGTTCATCGCTGTAGGTCAGCGGGCCAAGCTTCTCGGACAGACCCCACTTGGTCACCATGCTGCGCGCCAGCTCTGTGGTGCGCTGGATGTCGTTGGACGCCCCAGTGGTAACCTTCTCCGGCCCGAAGACCAGCTCCTCGGCAATGCGGCCGCCGAACAGGCTGCAGATCTGGCTTTCCAGGTGTTCCTTGCTCAGACTGTAACGGTCGCTTTCCGGTAGGAACATGGTGACACCGAGCGCGCGCCCGCGCGGGATGATGGAGACCTTGTAGACCGGGTCATGCGAGGGCATCAGCCGGCCGACAATGGCATGGCCCGCCTCGTGGTAGGCGGTGAGTTTCTTTTCCTCCTCGCTCATCACCATGGACCGGCGCTCGGCGCCCATCATGATCTTGTCCTTGGCCTTTTCCAGGTCCTCCATGTCCACCAGGCGCTTGTTGGCACGCGCGGCGAACAGCGCCGCCTCGTTCACCAGGTTG
>CAMYJI010000074.1 GCA_947258545.1 uncultured Ectothiorhodospiraceae bacterium | reverse complement strand
TGCCAGTTGCTCAAATTCATGTCTCGGCACCAATCTTAGCAATTGAGCGAAAACCGTATTATGATGGGCCATGGCTTAAATCTCCCTGTTATTACAGTGATTGGTCGCACATCCATTGTAACAACTTGTTGGGATTTAAGCCTTTTTTCTATTCCTTTTGTGGGACAGCAGTGAGTCAGATCCCATTGATTCTCAGGCCCGATTGACTCGCCAACTCGACAAAACCCGGGAAGGACGTGTTCACATTGGCACAGTCGCTGATCTCGATTGTACCCTGCGCGCGCAATGCGGCCATGGCAAAGGCCATGGCAATGCGGTGATCACCGTGACTGTCGACGCTGCCGGCGATGATACTCCCGCCCTCGATGATCATACCATCCGGCGTCGGTGTCGCCTCGATACCCAGGGCCACCAGGCCATCCGCCATCACCTGGATGCGGTCACTCTCCTTGACGCGTAATTCTTCCGCCCCTGTGAGCACGGTCCTGCCCTTTGCACAGGCCGCGGCAACGAACAGCACGGGGAATTCATCGATCGCCAGCGGCACCAGTTCGGGCGAGATTTCGATCCCATGCAAGGGCGCGGCGCGGACATGCAGGTCGGCCACCGGCTCGCCGCCGACCTCGCGCCGGTTTTCAATCTCGATCGACGCCCCCATCTGTTTGAGGATATCAATCACCCCGGTGCGGGTCGGATTCATACCCACGTGTTCCAGTACCAGGTCGGACGCCGATGCGATACTGGCACCGACCAGGAAAAACGCGGCCGATGAAATATCCGCCGGTACATCGATGGTAATGCCTCGCAGTGTGTGCCCGCCTTCGAGGCAGACCTTGTTGCCTGCACGCTGCACGGGATAGCCCATGCCATCCAGCATGCGTTCAGTATGGTCGCGGGTCGGGGCCGGCTCGGTCACGCAGGTCGTACCACTGGCATACAGGCCGGCAAGCAGTACACTGGACTTGACCTGGGCACTGGCGACCGGCATGTCATAGTCGATACCGGTCAATGGCGCACCGCCCTGGATGGCCAATGGCGCCGTGCCCCTGTCGGTGGTACCGATGTGCGCGCCCATTCGCGTCAACGGCTCGACCACGCGTTTCATGGGGCGGCCGGACAGTGAGGCATCGCCTGTCAGCGTGACATTGAATGCCTGGCCGGCGAGCAGGCCGGCCATCAGGCGCATGGAGGTGCCGGAATTGCCCAGGTCCAGCGGCCGAGGCGGTGCCTGCAGGCCGTACAGGCCCACGCCCTGGATATGTACGTGGCCGTTCTCTGGCCCCTCGATTCGAACCCCCATTGCCTTGAAGGCGTCCAGCGTCGCCAGGCTGTCTTCGCCTTCGAGAAAACCACTGACCCGGGTCTCCCCGCCGGCCAGTGACCCCAGCATGATGGAGCGGTGCGAAATGGACTTGTCACCCGGCACCCGCAGGCGCCCCTGGAGTCGTCCCCCCGGGGCCACGCTGAAGCGCACGGACTTGCTGTTTGAAGCGGACATGGTGATGTTGTTACTTCTTGATATAGCGGTCGCGTGCCTGCTTTGCCGAGGTAAAGATCTCCAGCAGTTTTTCACCATCATGTGCGTGTACCACGCCCTTCAGGACCTGCAGGTCCTCGATGAACCGGTCGATCAGCAGCTCGATGGCATCACCATTGGCCAGGCAGATATCGCGCCACATGACAGGATCGCTCGAGGCGATCCGGGTAAAGTCGCGAAAGCCCCCGGCGGCGTATTCGAACACCTCGTCGCGGTCGCTCAGGCGCGCCAGGCTATCGACCAGGGTGTAGGCCAGCACGTGCGGCAGGTGGCTGGTCGCGGCCAGCACCGCGTCATGGTGGACCGCCGTCATCTCGGTGACATACGCCCCGGCCGCCTCCCACATGGCGCGCACCCGCGCAGTGGCCTCAGCGTCAGTCGACTCCGCGGGCGTCAGGATAACGCGTCGATCCCGGTAGAGCTCGGGAAAAGACGCGCTGACGCCGCTTTGCTCGGTTCCGGCAATGGGATGGCCGGGCACGAAAAAATCCGGGAGCGAACCAAACGCACGCTGCACCGCTTCGATCACACTGCCCTTGGCGCTGCCCGCATCCGTCAGGACCGTGTGATCGGCAAGATGGCTGCGTATGGCGCTGAACACGGATTCCATCGCACCGAGGGGGACCGCGACCACCACCATGTCTGCACCGGCAACGGCGCGCGCGGGATCGGTATCGTAACGGTCGATGACGCCCAGATCCGCCGCCTGCTGCAGATGGTCGGGATTGCGTCCGCTACCCACCACCTCCTTGCAGAAACCGGCCACCCGCAATGCACGAGCCAGCGAACCGCCAATCAGGCCAACCCCGATGATGCACAATCGTTCAATCACGCCAGCACCTTTTTCATTGCTGCCAGCAGGCGTTGGTTTTCCTCTGGCAGTCCGACCGTCACCCGCAGGTGGTTCGGCATTTCGTAATTCGCAACCGGACGCACGATTACCCCGCTCTGCAGCAAGCCCTCATAGACCGCCGCCGCGGGCCGGCCCACATCGACGGCGACGAAGTTCCCCACGGATTTTATACAGGATAACCCAAGCCTCTCGAATCCCGACACCAGTTGTGCCATGCCGGCACGGTGCACGCGCAGAGTCTCCTCCAGGTGGCCGCTGTCATCAAGTGCGGCCAGCGCGGCCACCTGCCCCACCGTGTTGACATTGAAGGGATGACGCACGCGGTTCAGCAGATCGGCAACCTTCGGATCCGACACGGCATAGCCCACCCGCAGGCCGGCCAGCCCGTAGGCCTTGGAAAAGGTCCGGGTCACGATCAGGTTGGGACACTCGGCCAGCCAGCGGCTGCTGTCGGGGTAGTCAGCCTCATCCACGTATTCGAAATAGGCCTCGTCGATGACCACCATGACGTGGTCCGGCAGATCATCCACGAAGGCACGCAGTTCGGCCTCCTTTAGCCAGGTCCCGGTCGGATTGTTGGGATTGGCGATGAACACCAGCCGGGTCTGCGGACCGACCCGTTCCGCCATGGCCGCCAGGTCATGGCCATATGCCGGGCCGCTGCTACCATCGGCCGCCGGGGCGACGCGGGCGCGGGCGCCGGTGGCCTGCACGGCGATCGGGTAGACCGCAAAGGCGTGCTGCGAATAGACCGCCTCGATACCAGGCCCCAGGAAGACCCGGGCAATCATGTCGAGAACATCGTTGGAACCGTTACCCAGCGTGATCGCCGCAGGTGTAACGGCGTGTTTCCCGGCCAGCCTTTCTGCCAGCAGGTAACCGCTGCCCTCCGGGTAGCGTGACAGGTCAGTCAGCACCTCGCGTGCAGCGGCCACGGCCAGCGCACCCGGGCCGAGCGGATTCTCGTTGGAGGCCAGCTTGACGGCATCATGGATACCGTACTCGCGTTCGAGTTCAGCCAGCGGCTTGCCCGGCTGGTAGGGCTGCAGGCCGCGCACGCCGGGTGCCGCGAGTTCCATGTAGTTCGGGTGGCTCATCGTTTAATTCAGCGTCCTTGTAAAAGGCCAGATTTTCACCGCAAAGGCGCAAAGAAAAAAACAGAATTATTCACCGCAGAGACGCAGAGAACGCGGAGAACAAAACAAAGCAAGAGAAAGATTACTTACACAATAAAACAACACTGATTTTTTATTATAAAGTTTTCTGGTTTTATTTGATTTTCTTTCTCTGCGTTCTCTGCGTCTCTGCGGTGAACATCTTTTTTTATAAAACGGTACATTCATGGCGTTACAGACAAATCCAATCAAAGTCTATGGAATAGCAGTAATTTTAAAGCAGCAATTAATAATTCAGGTTTATTTACTTTGGAATTCTTACTCTGCGTCCTCGGCGTCTCTGCGGTTAATAAGGCTGTGTTTTATTTGTGTCCTTTCGGTAACTGCTCCATGCGTTACTCTAGCTCCTGCATTCCTGCAGTCGCGCGCCTTTGCGGTGAGCAGTTTTTTTGCTTTTCTCTGCGTCCTCTGCGTCTCTGCAGTGAAATCATGTCATGACGCACAAAAACCGGCAGCAGCGTCTACAGGACGGCCCGAGGATAGGAACCCAGCACCTTGACGGCGAAAGTCCTGGCCTTGAGTTCAGCCAGCGCCGCGGCAACGGCGGCATCATCCTTATGCCCTTCCATATCGATATAGAAGACATAGTCCCACACACCCTGGCGGGAGGGGCGCGACTCGATCCGCGTCATGCTGATATTGTTCCGGGCAATCGGCTGCAGCATGTCATACAGGGCGCCCGGCACGTTGTGCACCGACACCAGGACCGAGGTCTTGTCATTGCCGCTGGCCAGCACAGTGCGGTTACCGATCACCAGGAAACGGGTGGTGTTGTCCGGTTCGTCCTCGATATTGCGCACCACGATATTCACGCCATACAACTCGGCCGCCACGTCTCCGGCAATGGCCGCCGTCCCGGGTGAGTCCGACACCATACGTGCCGCCTCGGCATTGCTGCTGACCGCCACGTGCTTGGCATGCGGCAGATTGGTATCCAGCCAGCCGCGACACTGCGCCAGGGCTTGCTGATGGGCCAGCACCCGCGTTATTTTCCCGAGGTCGCCGTCTGTGGCCAGCAGATGATGATGAATGCGTTGTTCCACCTCACCGCAGATACTCAGGGGCGAACGCTGAAACAGGTCCAGGGTATGACTGATCACGCCCTCGGTGGAATTCTCGATCGGGACCACCCCGTAATCGGCGGAACCGGCCTCGACCTCTCTGAACACGTCATCGATACCGTCCAATGCCACGGTCTGGACAGAATGACCGAAATGCTTGAGGGCCGCCGCCTGGGTGAAGGTCCCCTCCGGGCCCAGGAAGGCGATATTCAGGGGCTTCTCCAAGGCAAGGCAGGCCGACATGATTTCCCGGAACAGACGCACCATCTCCTCGGCCGGTAGTGGCCCGGTGTTTCTCTCGCTGATGCGTCGCAGGACCGCGACCTCCCTTTCCGGCCGGTAGAAATCACTGCTGTCCTGGGTGGCGGATTTTACCTCGGCGATATCCCTGGCACAGGTCGCGCGCTCGTTGATCAGGTCCTGGATCTGTTCGTCCAGGGCATCGATGCGGTTGCGCAAGCTATCGAGTTTGGTATCGGTGCTCATGCCTCAGAAGGGTAACGCAAAGCGGATGTTGAAGACATAGCACGCCGTCCGGTCGCGGTTATTACTCTCGAGACGAGAGCGCTCATAGCGCCCTGACTGCGAGGACCCCCTCGATCCTGGCGATCTGCTCGAGACACGCGGGTGGCACCTCCGAATCGACATCTACCAGCGTGTAGGCGAGATCGCCCTTCGACTTGTTCAGCATATCGAGGATGTTCAGGCCGGCCTCCGCAATACAGGTCGAGATCTGGCCGAGCATGTTGGGTACATTTTCATTTACCACGGCCAGGCGGTACTCGCCGTTACGCGGCATGAACATCTCGGGGAAGTTAACCGAATTCCTGATGTTGCCGCTCTCGAGAAAGTCCTTGACCTGTTCGGCGACCATGACGGCGCAGTTCTCCTCGGCCTGCTGCGTGGAGGCACCAAGGTGCGGCAGGGTGATGACGCGCGGATGGTCCTTGAGGAGGTTGCTGGGAAAGTCGCACACATAGGCGTAGACCTTGCCCGAGTCGATGCCGGCCACCACGGCCTCGTCATTGACCACGCCATTGCGCGAGAAGTTGAGGATGACAACATTGTCTTTGGCCAGCCTGAGCCGCTCTGCGTTGACCATGTTGCGGGTGGCATCCACCAGGGGCACGTGAAAGGTCACGAAGTCGGCGGCCGCCAGCAGTTCCTCGACACTGGCTGCCTTGCGCACATCCGAGGACATCTCCCAGGCCCGTTGCACCGTGATGCCCGGGTCGAAACCGATGACGTTCATACCCAGGGCCAGCGCACCGTTGGCGACCTGCACACCGATGGCCCCCAGCCCGACCACGCCGAGGGTCTTCCCCGGCAACTCGAAGCCGACGAACTGTTTCTTGCCGGACTCGACTGTCCTGTGGATCTCGTCATCCGTGCCTTCCAGGGAGCGTGCGAAATCCCATCCCCGGGTCAGATTGCGCGCCGCCATCAGCATACCGGCGATGACCAGCTCCTTCACGGCATTGGCATTGGCGCCGGGCGCATTGAACACCGGCACGCCCTGCCGGCTCATCGCGTCCACCGGGATGTTGTTGACCCCGGCGCCGGCACGGCCAATGGCCTTGACGGTGGACGGGATCTCCATGTCATGCATGTTGTAGGAGCGCAGCAGGATGGCATCCGGGTGCTGGATCTCGGAGGCCACTTCATAATCCTCGCGCGGCAGGTGCTCGAGGCCTGCGGGAGATATATTGTTCAGGGTAAGTATCTTGTGCATTGTGTCACTGTTATCCCTTGTCAAGATAACACCTGATTTATCGGGAATTATCGGGCGGTATTGGGATGACGAATCAGCCGCGGCTGCGTTCGAACTCTGCCATGAAATCGATCAGGGCATTGACACCCGCTTCCGGCATCGCGTTGTAGATACTCGCTCGCATCCCTCCGACCGAGCGGTGCCCCTTGAGATTCAGCAGCCCGGCGTCCCCGGCCTGTGACAGGAACTCGGCGTCCAGGGAATCATCGGCCAGGATGAAGGGCGCATTCATCCAGGAACGGTAGCGCGGGTCGACGGGACTGTTATAGAAGTCCGACCGGTCAATGGCCTCATACAGCTTGCCGGCCTTGCGCTGGTTGACCTCCGCCATGGCCTCCAGTCCACCCTGCTCCCTGATCCACTGGAACACCAGCCCGGCGAGGTACCAGCCAAAGGTGGGCGGGGTATTGAGCATCGAGCCGTTCTCGGCATGCGACTGGTAATTGAACATCGCCGGGGTACAGTCCAGCACATCGCCAACCAGCTCGCTTCTGACGATGACCACGGTCAGGCCGGCCGGACCGATATTCTTTTGGGCCCCGGCATAAATCAGACCGAAGCGTGTGACATCCAGCGGCCGGGACAGGATCGTGGACGACATGTCCGCGACCAGCGGTACCGCGCCGGTTTCGGGAATCCAGTCGAACTCCACACCACCAATGGTCTCATTCGGGGTGTAGTGCACGTAGGCCGCACCGGGGTCCAGCTGCCAGTTGTCCACGGACGGGATAGTGGTGAAGCTGCTGTCCTCAGATGAGGCCGCCACGTTCACGCTGCAATAGCGCCGGGCTTCGGCGATCGCCTTCTTTGACCAGGCCCCGGTGTTGATGTAGTCGGCCTGCCGGCGGCCGCGCAGCAGGTTCATCGGCACCATGGAAAACTGGCTGGTGGCACCGCCCTGCAGGAACAGGACGTGGTAGTCGGAGGGTATCACCAGCAACTCGCGCAAGTCGGCCTCCGCCTGCTGTGCGATCGACATGAAATGCGTGCCGCGGTGACTCATCTCCATCACCGACATGCCCGAGCCATGCCAGTCCAGCAGTTCCTCGCGGGCCCGGGTGAGCACCGCCCCTGGCAGGGTCGCGGGTCCTGCGCTGAAATTATAGACCGCCGTCATTCAGGATCTCGCCCGGTAGCTGATGCGTCGGCATCCTCTTCGTTTTCGTCCTTGACCTCGACGATGCGTTCGATGCCGACCAGATTCTCGTCTTTCGACAGGGCGATCAGGCGTACCCCCTGGGTATTGCGTCCCATAATGGAAATCTCGTTGACCCGGGTGCGCACCAGGGTACCGCCGCCGCTGATGAGCATCACCTCGTCGCTGTCATCGGCATGCACGGCGCCGATGACATTGCCATTGCGCTCGCTGACCTGTATCCCGATCACACCCTGACCACCACGGCCGTAGACCGGATAGTCATCCGCCAGGGTACGCTTGCCGTAACCGTTCTCGGTTGCCGTGAGCACCGGGCTGTCGCTGGCAATCAGCATGGAAATCACACGCTGTCCGGATTT
>CAMYJI010000073.1 GCA_947258545.1 uncultured Ectothiorhodospiraceae bacterium | reverse complement strand
AGATCTACAGCCGCTTCGAAAAGGGCGGCCTGCGCATCGTGGCGGCGAAAATGCTGCACCTGACCCGGGAGCAGGCGGAGGGGTTCTATGCCGTGCACAAGGAACGGCCTTTCTATAAGGATCTGGTGGAGTTCATGACCTCGGGTCCGGTGATGCTGCAGGTCCTCGAGGGCGAAAATGCCATCATGAAAAACCGGGAGCTGATGGGTGCCACCAATCCCCAGGACGCCGACCCCGGCACCATTCGTGCGGACTTTGCGACCACGGTCGATGAGAATGCCGTGCACGGTTCCGACGCTCCGGATACTGCTAAACAGGAAATTGCTTTCTTCTTCGGTGACACCGGCGTTTGCCCGCGGACCCGCTAGCCGGGTACCAGGCCAGCGGCCACCGGAACACGCCTGTATATCATGTCTGTTGAAATCAAAGCCAATCTGCTGAATCTTGACCGCGAGGGACTGGAGCAATTCTTCCTGAACCGCGGCGACAAGGCCTTTCGTTCCGCACAGGTGATGAAATGGATCTACGGCCAGGGGGTGATCGATTTTGCCGATATGACCAACCTCAGCAAGTCCTTGCGTGCAGGCCTGCAGGACAGTGCCACGATAGGACTGCCGGAGGTGGTCGCAGATCAGCTATCGGATGATGGCTCCCGCAAGTGGTTGCTGCGTTTTGATGATGGCAACTGCATCGAGACCGTGTTCATCCCGGAAGCAGAGCGTGGCACGCTATGCGTGTCCTCGCAGGTTGGCTGCATGCTCAACTGCAGCTTCTGCTCAACGGCACAGCAGGGCTTCAATCGTAACCTGACGACCGGCGAGATCATTGCCCAGGTCTGGGTGGCAGCGCACGCCCTGGGCAGTCGCGCCGACAGCAACCGGGTGATATCCAACGTGGTCATGATGGGTATGGGTGAGCCCCTGCTCAATTATGACAACGTGGTGCGCGCCATGCGGATCATGCAGGATGATTATGGATTCGGGCTGTCCAGGCGGCGCATTACCCTGAGTACTGCCGGTATCATCCCGGCGATCCGCCAGTTGCGCGAGGACTGCGATGTCAGCCTGGCGGTTTCCCTGCATGCACCTAATGACGCCCTGCGTGATGAACTGGTGCCGCTGAACCGCAAATATCCTATTGCTGAGCTGCTGGCGGCCTGCAAGGACTATGTGGGCGAAGGGCGCCGCCGGGTGACCTTCGAATATGTCATGCTGGCCGGCGTGAATGACAGCGATGACCATGCACGCGAATTGATCCGCTGCCTGGAGGACGTGCCGGCGAAGGTCAATCTGATCCCGTTCAATCCGTTCCCGAATACCTGCTACAAGCGCAGCCTGCCGTCCCGTGTTGACCGCTTCTTCGATTTGTTGAACCGGGCCGGGGTCGTGACCATTACCCGCAAGACCCGCGGCGACGACATCGATGCCGCCTGCGGCCAACTGGCCGGTCGCTTCCACGATCGCACAAGGCGTCGTAGCCGCAGGATGGAAGAACACCAGGGGATACAGACATGAAGAAACTTATCACGGCTGCGTTGCAGGCATTTCTTATCGCCGTCGTACTGGCCGCATGTACCAGCATGCCTGCACAGGAGACCTCCAAGGCGCGCCGCATGGCGGAAACCAATGTCCAGCTGGGTCTTGCCTACATGCAGCAGGGTGACCTTGGAACAGCGTTGATTAAACTACAGAAGGCACTGGATCAGGACCCGAAGCTGTCCAGTGCACAGCACAGCATTGCGATTCTTCACCAGCGTCTTGGTAATGACGCGCTGGCAGAAGAGCACTACAAGACCGCCTTGCAACTGAAACCCGATGATTCGCGCGCGCATAACAACTATGGTCAGTTCCTGTGCCTCAAACGTCGCTATACCGAGGCGGAAGATCACTTTATCAAGGCCGCCGGAAATCCGCTGTATTCCTCTATTGCGGGTGCACTGACCAATGCCGGGGTGTGCGCCAACCGTATTCCGGACGTGAACAAGGCGGAGAACTTTTTCCGCCAGGCGCTTCAGCATGACCAGCACTACGCCCCGGCGCTGCTGCAGATGGCTGCGGTGACATTCAATGCAGGTAATTACCTGAGTGCGCGAGGCTACATGGAACGCCTCCAGGGCCTTGCCAGTCACGACGCCGAGAGTCTGTGGCTGGGTGTGCGTATCGAGAACGCGCTGGGCGACAACAATGCATCCGCCAGCTATGCACTGCTGCTGAAAAACAAGTTCCCTGACAGCCGGCAGGCGAAGGCCCTGAAGGAGTGGGAGAATGAGCGCCGGACCCGATAGTCACAGTGACAGTCAGGCTTCCGGTAGTGAGGGAAACAGTACAGTAGGCACGCGACTGCGTGCGGCGCGCAAGCAGCGCAATCTCGTGATTGAACAGGTCGCCAGGGAACTGCACCTGGATGTCGCGGTTATCGAAGCGCTCGAGAACGACAACCAGGCAGCCCTGCCGGCACCGATCTTCGTGCAGGGCTACGTGCGCAGCTATGCACGCCTGGTCGGCCTGCCGGAGGATGAGCTGGTGCGGTCGTATGGTGCCCAGGGAGTGCAGCCGCCACCCCTGTCGGTCGTCGGGTCGAGCCGCAGATTGCCGCGCTATAGACTGTTCACAACCAGGCAGCTGCGAAATATTGTCCTGGTCATCCTGGGCGCGATTCTGGTCTGGATGGCCTACCCGCTAGTTGAGCGACTCGTTGAGGACCGCGATGACACGGGCGGTGAACGGGTCCCGGGGCAGCTGGAGTTGCCACCGGCTATGAATACAACACAGCCTATCGAATAAGCCAGACAGATTCAGCAAACAAGGATCCTGACCCATGCGGAGACTGCTTCAGTCAGTTGTCCGGCAGGTCGGTGCAAGCCCGCATTTCTCACCGGGCTGCGGTAGACCCACATAAGGCACTGAGGTGATGAGCGGAATGCAGATCAGGAACAAGACAGTGTGTCGCCGGAATTGCCTGTCCCGGTGAGAAATACGGGCTAGATAACCATGGCAAAAAGTATACAGGCCGTCCGCGGCATGAACGATATCCTGCCGGAACAGTCGGCCGCCTGGCAATATCTGGAGGACACGCTGCGCGCAGTTATTCACGGCTATGGGTACCGGGAAATACGCCTGCCGCTGCTTGAGATGACTGAATTGTTCAAGCGCTCCATCGGTGAGGTGACCGATATTGTCGAGAAGGAAATGTATACCTTCGAGGACCGCAATGGCGACAGCCTGACCCTGCGGCCGGAAGGGACAGCCAGTTGTGTGCGTGCCTGTCTGGAACACGGCCTGCTGCACAACCAGGTGCAGCGCCTCTGGTATGCCGGGCCGATGTTCCGGCACGAGCGCCCGCAAAAAGGGCGCTATCGCCAGTTTCACCAGATCGGTGTCGAGGCCTTTGGAATGGAGGGGCCCGATATCGATGCCGAGATGATCCTGATGACGGCGCGTATGTGGCGTGTACTGGGCCTCAGTGAGGTCACTCTGCAGCTCAATTCGCTGGGTAGCGTGGAGTCGCGCGCGGCCTACCGAGGGGCACTGGTCGACTACCTGTGCGGCTGTGAGTCCGGCCTGGATGCGGACAGCCGGCGACGGCTGGACAGCAATCCGCTGCGCATCCTGGACAGCAAGAACCCGGACATGCAGGCCATCATCGAAAATGCGCCGCAGTTGCCGGATTACCTCGACGCGGAATCACGTACACACTTCGCGGAGATGTGCGCTATCCTGGATGACGCCGGTATCGGCTATGAGTTAAACCCACGGTTGGTGCGCGGGCTGGATTACTATGCCAAGACGGTTTTCGAATGGGTCACCGACAGGCTGGGTGCGCAGGGTACAATATGTGCCGGCGGCCGCTATGACGGCCTGGTGGAGTACCTCGGCGGGCGGCCGACACCGGCAACCGGTTTTGCGCTGGGACTCGAGCGGCTGATTGCACTGCTCGAGGCACACGCCATTGAACTACCCGACAACGCTACGCAGGTGTACCTCGTGTTGAGCGGCACACAGGGCATCCGCCGGGGTATGGTCTTTGCTGGCGAGCTGCGTGATGCGATCAGTGGGTTGCGCCTGCAGGTCAATTGTGGCGGCGGCAGTTTCAAGAGTCAGTTCAAGCGAGCTGACAAGAGTGGGGCGCATTATGCACTCGTCATCGGTGATGACGAGGCCGGGCAGGGGAGCGTCGCACTCAAGCCATTGCGCAGTGACGGCGAGCAGGAAACGCTGTCACAACAGCAGGCGGCGCAACGCCTGCGTGAATTGCTTGATATTTTTTAGGGGTACGTTTGTATCCCGGTATTCTGATAACACTACCTGCGTAAATCTGGAAAATCAGCTACGGGAGTCGTCGATGGAAATACATGCGACAGAAGAACAGCAAATCGAGTCATTCAAGAAGTGGTGGAAGGACAACGGCAGTTCGATCATCACCGGCGTCCTGCTGGGCCTGGCCGTCCTGTTCGGGGCTAAATCCTGGTTCGCCTACCAGGAACGCACGGCCGAGAATGCCTCGAATATCTATTCGACCCTGATGAATGCGCTGAACAACGGCCAGGAGAGCCTGGTCAATGAACAGGCGGGTGTCCTCATCTCCGACTTCAGCTCAACCCCCTACGCAGCCCTGGCCGCAATGGCGCTGGCTAAAGTGAAACTGGAGCAGGGGGAACTGCAGGCGGCGCATGTCCAGCTGCAATGGGCGCTGGACCATGCCGGTTCCGATATCATCAGGCACACTGCGCGCCTGCGACTGGCACGGGTGATGATGGCCGCGGATGACCCCGACGGGGCCGAGGCGCTGGTTGGCCAGGCCGGGGACGAGGGTGGTTTTACGTCCCTGTACGTGGAAGTCAGGGGGGATATCGATCTGGCTCGGGGTGATGTGGCGAGTGCACGTGCCCGGTACGCGAGCGCACTGGCTGCAATGACCGCGGAATCGCCCGGCCGCCAGGTGCTGCAGCTCAAGTATGACAGTACAACACCGGCAGCGGAGCCGGGAGACGCGCGATGAAACGCCTGCTGGCCATGCTGCTGGTGTCCTGGCTGCTGTCCGGCTGCTCCGGCATGCCGCTGTTCTCCGGTGAGGACAATACCGATCCACCCGCGGAGCTCGAACAGCTCAGCGCGGACATCCAGCTCAAGCAGCTGTGGAGCAGGGACGTTGGCGTCGGTTTTGATGGACAGTTTGTCCGGCTGGTGCCGACGGTGCATGGCGAGCACCTGCTGGTGGCGGATCGCAAGGGCCGGGTGACTGCGTTGAGTGCCGAGTCAGGCAAGCAACTCTGGGAGGTTGATACCGAAGCATTGATCTCGGCCGGCCCGGGGGCCGGTGAGGGACTGGTCCTGGTCGCCACCAGTGATGGCGCGGTGCTGGCGCTGGGTCTTGATGACGGGGCGCCGGTCTGGCGTGCACAGGTTAGCAGTGAAGTTCTGGCGGTACCGCAGATCGACCTGGGTGTGGTGGTGATCCAGACGGCGGATGGCAAGGTCGTTGGACTCGGTGCGCGCGACGGCAAGCAGCTGTGGATCTACGACCGCACGGTGCCGGTGCTGACATTGCGTGGTACCAGCACCCCGGCGGTCGAGCGCGGCGTAGTGGTCGCCGGCTTTGCCAGTGGCAAGGTGGCGGCCCTCACGACAGAGCGGGGCTTTGTTGCCTGGGAGACCAATGTGGCCATTCCCAAGGGGCGCTCTGAACTGGAGCGCATGGTGGATATCGATTCCAACCCGGTTATCGAAGGTGCCTCCGTCTATGTGACCGCATTCCAGGGCCGTCTCGCAGTTATAGATGTGCTGACCGGCGATCTGGGCTGGACCCGTGACATGTCATCCTTTGCCGGGCTGGGGGTCGATTTCTCCCAGGTCTACGTAACCGACGAGGACAGCAATGTTTGGTCCCTGGCGCGTGACAGCGGGGCCTCCGTATGGAAGCAGGACATACTCCGGAACCGGGGCCTCACCGGGCCGGAGCCCTACAAAGAGTACGTGGCGGTCGGTGACTTCGAGGGTTATCTACACCTGCTATCACGCTACGACGGCCACATCGCGGCACGTACCCGGGTCGACAGCAAGGGCATCAGTGCGACCCCGCTGACGCTGGGCGATGTGCTCTATGTGTACGGGAACGGCGGTAAGCTGGCTGCCTACACGCTGTCCGGCGGCTGATTTCACCCGCCACGGCTCCCGGAGATTCGAAGCAGGGGTTTACCCATGATTCCGGTGATCGCTCTGGTGGGCCGACCGAATGTCGGCAAGTCCACGCTGTTCAATCGCCTGACCCGCACACGGGATGCGCTGGTCGCGGACGTGCCGGGCCTGACGCGCGACCGGAAATACGGGGATGGCAAGGTCGATGGCCGGCCGTTTATCGTGATCGACACGGGGGGTCTGTCGGGCGAGAAGGAAGACCTCGACAGCCTCATGGCGCAGCAGTCCTGGCAGGCGGTGCGGGAAGCGGACCTGGTGTTCTATCTCGTCGATGGCCGTGATGGCCTGACCAGCGGTGACGAGGTGATCGCGGAGGCATTACGGCGCACCGGGAAGTTGCAAACGCTGGTAGTCAACAAGACTGACGGGATTGACCCGGACGCGGCGCTGGCCGAGTTTCATGCCCTTGGTCTGGGTGCACCTCAGGCAATCTCCGCCACCCAGGGTCGCGGGGTGGAGCAGCTGCTGACCAGGGCGCTGGAACAGCTGCCCCCCGCGGAGGCCATCAGTGAAGCCGAACAAACAGCCGCGGATACCCTGCGTGTCGCCGTGGTCGGGCGTCCGAACGTCGGCAAGTCCACTCTGATCAATCGCATGCTGGGCGAGGAACGCGTGCTGGCATTCGACCGTCCTGGTACCACGCGCGACAGCATCTTCATACCCTTCGAGCGCGACGCTGTGGCCTATACCCTGATTGATACGGCGGGCGTGCGACGCAAGGCCCGGGTCAAGGAGGTCATCGAGAAATTCAGCGTCATCAAGACGCTGCAGGCCATCGATGCGGCCAATGTGGTGATCCTGGTGCTGGATGCACAATCCGGCATCAGCGAGCAGGATGCGACCCTGGCCGGGTATATCGCTGAGAAGGGCAGGGCGGTGGTGATTGCCGTCAACAAGTGGGACGGGCTGGATTCGCATGCGCGCGAGCAAATCAGGACCCAGCTGGAACTGAAACTCCCGTTTCTCGGGTTTGCCAGCACCCTGTTTATCTCCGCCCTGCACGGTAGCGGCGTCGGCGAGTTGTTTCCACTGGTCAATGCCGCGCATGCCTCGGCCATGCGTGAACTGTCCACACCGGAGCTGACGAATATCCTCGAGCGCGCCGTGCACGCGCACCAGCCGCCCCTGGTCCGTGGACGCCGCATCAAGCTGCGCTATGCCCACCAGGGTGGCCGTAATCCGCCGGTCATTGTCATCCATGGCAACCAGACCGAGCGTGTGCCGGAGACCTACCGGCGTTACCTCGAGAATACCTTTCGCACCACCCTGAAACTATCCGGTACACCGGTACGAATTGAATTCCGCACCGGGAGAAACCCCTACCAGGGCCGGCGCAACAAGCTCACTGCGCGCCAGGCCAGCCGCAAGCGCCGCCTGATGAAGCATGTAAAGGGCCGGCGTTGAGGCAAAGACCGGGCGGGAATTCACCGCAAAGGCGCAAGGCGCGCAAAGAAAAAATATTCACCACGGAGACGCGGAGAACGCGGGGTAGAAAAAATCAATTGTAATGATCCGGACTGAATCTGGCCGACAGTGTCAGGTTGTAGGTCCGGATTGCGCCGCGAACCGGTCCTTTATCCGCCGTTTATACAAGCACTCGCGAATTGACAACGAACGACTGCCCATTCCGGTCGTTAAGCGCATTGCTTATATTACCGTTGGGTAACAGGCAGCAATCGACCGAGGCTGTGTGAAAACTCGAAAGTATCACTAAAGGCGGATTATTCTGTATTAACTGAGTATTTCACGGCCCCACGGCACGTTCTGGGTGGAGA
>CAMYJI010000072.1 GCA_947258545.1 uncultured Ectothiorhodospiraceae bacterium | reverse complement strand
CATTGGCATTGCGAGAAGCTCCAGGCTTTTGACGTTCTTGTCTCTTCCCCTCACTCCAGCTTACCCTTTTTCAAGGGCTCGTCCTTTATATGACGTGATGCATCAATAAATCAGATGTTCCCTGACAATTTAGGGCCTGTAATCGGCACCTGCACCGCGCATTGAGATCAGCAGCAGCTCGTTGAAACCCTGTCGGGTAAACAACAGCCCCTGTCGGCTGATGAATCAGGTTCCTCGTTAAATGTCGGGATGGTGTCCAGAGTGTGAAATGCCTCCCAGGCTACGCCCTGCGGGTCCATTGTCCAGTACTTGTTGGAGCGGGCATAACAACAGGCGGCATCTGTTTGGGCGGCGCCGCCGATTTCAGCTGTATCAAGGCGTGCCTGCAGGGCGCTCAATTCTGCATCGCTCTCGGTCTGTATGCCGAGGTGGTCGATGCCGGGCTGCTGGCCGCGCCTGGAGATGGCGAAATTGACGCGCGGGTCTTCCAGGGACCACTTGGCATAATCCTCTTTGATCACATTCGGTTCGGCTCCAAAGATTGCGGAGTAAAAGCGAATGCTTTGTTCCAATTCATTAACAGCGACATGTATATGAAAACGTGACATGCGGTCATCTCCTGTGTTGATTGTCTGCTCATGCACAACAGCCGGTCCCGGGTCGGTTGGGCATGGCACGTAATGATTGGTGGTCTTCAGCGAATGGCGCCTCACCGCGGACCCCGGTGGCGCAGCTCTCGAGAATGGTCTGTGCCCAGTCAGGCAGTCCGGGATTGATCCGGTAATACACCCAGCGCCCGGCACGCCGGTCTTGCACAATGCCTTCATCGCGGAGGATGGCCAGGTGTCGTGATATCTTGGGCTGGATGATGTCGAGAGCATGCGTGATCTCGCAGACGCACAATTCCCCCTCGTGCCGCATCAGGACCAGCGTGCGCAGGCGGGTCAGGTCGGCCAGGGTGCGGAACAGCCTGTCAGCAGCGAGTTTCATGTGACTAAATATATGTTAATACATATATATTATCAAACGTATATTTATCGATTGGCTACTATTTTATACATACAAACATTAACAAGGTGAGGTTAGATGCGTTTCTACCTGCAGCACGGGGAGTCACCGGCTGACGCTATTGCAAGGATAATCAGGGAGTTACTGAGCACTGCACGGCATGATCTGACGGAGTCGCACAGAGATCCGGATGCGGCCGTTCACGCCGTTCGCAAGTCCCTGAAAAAACTGCGGGCCCTGCTGCGCCTGGTGCGTCCCGTCATCAAAGGGAAGGCCTTTCGCGCTGCCGACCGGGCCGTGCATGACCTCGCACGCCAACTCGGGGGTGCGCGCGACAGTGCGGTTATGCTCTGCGCTTTCGACCAGCTGGTGACGCATTTTTCACCTTTCTTGAATGAAGCTGCTTACGCCCCCATCAGGCAGTCGCTTGCAGGCCGCTATCAGGTGGCCATTGAGCAGCACCTGTCCAGAATGGATTACGACAGGCTCCGGTCGGAGCTTCACAATCTGGAACGGCTCCTCACGCAATTGGATCTCGGGGAGTTCTCGGAAAAGAAACTGCTTGGCAGTGTATTAAAGACCTACCGGCAGGGCCGCGATGAACTGTCTGCCCTGCGTGACGAACCCTCGACAGAACATGGCCACGCCCTGCGTAAACAGGCCAAGTACCTGTGGTATCAACTCCGCTTGCTGCGCGAGTCGAATAACACAAAACTCCTGCAATTGATCCAGGAGTTGAACGAGCTTGGGGAGTTACTCGGGCAGGATCACGACCTGGCAGTTCTCTCTGCTACCCTGCAGAGACAACCCGAGATCTGTTGCAATGCAGTCAGGTCCGAGCTTGTCACCGGTTTGATCGAGACCCGGCGCGTTGCCCTGTTATCGGCGGCACTGCGCCTGGCTGACAAAATCTATTTACAGAAGCCGAAACGGTTTCTATCGGGGCTCGGAAACATCGCTGTTACCCCCCTGCTGTGAGCTGGTTCAGAAACAAACACGTACCGGATGGGATATCCTGTGCGCTGGTTGTAGAGGATTGCATATAGTTTGGTGAGTGGTAACCTGTATCACGGGATAGACGTTACTTAATTTGAATCAGGAATGGAGTCTTGAAATATGTGCAATGACCTGTTGGAATGCGCCCGATTTGCATTCATTACGCTGTTGTTATTGATTGTACCGCCGCTGCTGTTGCTCTGGTTTTATTTTCGCTGAACAAGAAGGTGCTTGTGGCATCCCTGATTTCACGGACACCTAGATATGTCTGAGTAGGTCGGATTAGCGGAAGCGTAATCCGACACGGTGACTGTCGGGTTACGGTGCTGCGCACCTAACCCGACCTACAGCTCATCCTCTCGGGCAAATGAAAAAGGTCCACCTTGCAGTGGACCTGTTCCATTTGGCGCGCCCGACAGGATTACTCGCCGCATTGCGGCTCGCCCTTCGGGCCGCCGTCGCTTTGCGACGACGTTCTGCGCCGCCTGCGGCGGCTTGTCGAACCTTG
This sequence comes from uncultured Ectothiorhodospiraceae bacterium, assembly GCA_947258545.1. Lineage (GTDB taxonomy): Bacteria > Pseudomonadota > Gammaproteobacteria > UBA9214 > UBA9214 > CAMYJZ01. The sequence continues at coordinate 12,397 of CAMYJI010000072.1, read as the reverse complement.
AGGTTCTCATCCTGCCGGGCAAATGAAAAAGGCCCGCCTGGCGACGGACCTTTGTCATTTGGCGCGCCCGACAGGATTCGAACCTGTGACCCCTGCCTTCGGAGGGCAGTACTCTATCCAGCTGAGCTACGGGCGCCTGACACTGACGGTCTGACGGGTGGGCAAGAATAACCCTATCCGCCGGGCAGGTCTACGGGCGAAGGTGGTTGTTTTTATGGATATTCCTGACAATTTAACGTGTTGGGTGTTTCCAGTATAATCCGGCACCACTTACTTCACGGCGTTGCCACCCGTCATCAGGCGACTGTGCGTACACGGATACAATCCGGCCGGGACATCAGATTCTATAGTTATCGAAATCAGGAGAAGACATTGAGTCACAATGATAAACAATTTGCGACGGTCTTTGTCGCGGTGATGGGCTTCCTGGCGGTGCTGGCGATCATTCTGTTCTTTATCGCCGGTTATCTCACCAAGGAGGTCTCGTCCTACAAGGAGGAAGAGATCATTCTTGGCAACATCGAACCGGTGGGCAAGGTCAATATAGACGATGGATCCGCTCCAAAGGCACCGGCGGCTCCAGCAGCAACTGGTGCTGAACCAGCGGCCGCTGCACCCATGGCCGCTGCTACAGCGGAACCGCTGTCAGGCGAGCAGATCTACCAGAGAAACTGCATGGCCTGTCATACAACCGGGGCCGCCGGTGCACCCAAGATTGGCGATGCCGCTGTCTGGGCGCCACGCATTGCCCAGGGCATGGACACCCTCATGAATAACGTCACGAACGGCCTGAATGCCATGCCGCCGAAGGGGCTATGTATGACCTGTTCAAATGACGAGCTGAAGTCCGTGGTTGATTAAAAGGGCTGCCTTTGGCAGCCCTTTTTTTCGCAGCCTGTGGCTGTGTGTTGGTTTGTCGCGCCTGCGAGGCGCTCCTGCAAGCGTGTAGAACGCGGATATTGCTATGGTTGACTCCTGTCCCAACGAACAAGGTCAGTTCAATAGCACAACAGCGCAAGGTTATTTATAGGAGCGCTTCGCGAGCGCGATATTCAATTAACCGAAACGTGCTGACAGGTGCTCGTGCGGGTGGATGGGTCAGGCGGTCTGTTCGATATACCCGGATTCGGCCACAGTCGCTGTAGGATTTACCTTGTTGAGCAGTTGCTCGACTTCATTAGTAGGCAACGGCGGGCTGAGCAGGTAGCCCTGGATTTCATCACAATCCAGATTGCGCAGGTAATTAAGCTGGGCCTGTGTCTCCACGCCTTCGGCAATCACATTCAGGCCCATGTTATGGGCCATCGCGATAATGGCGCTCACGATTGCCGCATCATCCGAGTCCGTCGTAATGTCGCTTACGAAAGAGCGATCAACCTTCACGGTGCTGATGGGGAAGCGCTTCAGGTGGTTGAGTGATGAATAACCGGTTCCGAAATCATCAATGGAGATCCTGATGCCAAGATCACTCATGGCAATCATGGTCTCAGCAGCGGCATCGATATTATTCATGATCGTGCTTTCTGTGATTTCGAGCTCAAGGCATTGTGGTAATACTCCGGTCTCGCTGAGTATCAGCTGTATCTGATCGAGCAAGCCCCTTTGCTTGAACTGGATTGCCGAGAGGTTGACCGCGATACTCATGTAACTGTAACCCGCACTCTGCCATCTGGCTATCTGCCGACAGGCCTCTTGCAACACCCATTTGCCCATTTGGATTATCTGGCCAGATTCCTCTGCAAGTCGGATAAATTCACCGGGAAGCATCATGCCCAGCTTCGGGTGTTTCCAGCGCACCAATGCCTCCATGGAGTTGATCTTTCCGGTAGTCAGGTCGAGCTTGGGCTGATAATACAGTTCAAGTTCGCCATCCTCGATGGCGCGGCGCAGGTCGTTTTCAAGTTTGATGTTCCTGAGCGAAGCACTTTTCAGGCTCTCATCAAAGAACTTGTAACTGTTATGGCCGTTGAGTTTGGCGTAATGAAGTGCCAGACCCGCATTCTTCAGCAGCGTATCTGAATCCTGTCCATTATCTGGATAGGTGCTGACACCGATGCTGCAGGACATATGAAGCTCGTGTTCATCTATGTCAATGCGTTTGGTCAGCGTATCTATTATGCGGCAAATGACGATCTCTGTTGACTTGATCTCTTCAAGATCCGTCAGCAATATACCGAACTCGTCACCGCCCATGCGGTGAATTGATGTCAGAGTTCCATCGCTGGCCATGCGAGTTACTACATCCGTTTCACGCAGGGTGTCTGTCAATCTCTGCCCGATGATCCTGAGTAGTTCATCGCCGACCGTGTAGCCGAGCGCATTGTTAATGCGTTTGAACATATCAAAATCGAGCATGAGCACGGCAAAATGATTACTGGTTTTGAGTGAGTCCGTTATGGCATGTCCAATTCTCTCGTTCAAGAGATTACGACTCGGAAGCCCGGTTATACTGTCATGGTCGGGCAAGTCCCTGTTGTCTTCCAGAGTGGCTTCAGGCTTGCCAAGCAAATGCAGGTCATCAGCGCTGATATCGAGCCACGAGGTTACCTGGTTACGCCCCGAATTCTTGGAGTAATACAATGCCTTGTCGGCCTGGTCTATCAGTTCAGACAGGTCTTTGGCGTCATGATCAATCGATGAAACACCGAAGCTTGTGGTTATGGAAATACCGGACAGGCCGGGGTTTTCGGAAAACTTGAGTGATTCAATGTGAACACGTGCGCGTTCGGCTGATTTAAGGGCCTGTTTCAGGCTGGTGCCTGGCAGTGCGATACAGAATTCTTCACCACCATAACGGCAAATGCTGTCCGAGGATCGCAGGATGGATTTCAGTGAATTGGCTACCTCTTTGATGACATCATCGCCGGCGGTATGCCCGTGGTTATCGTTTATCGATTTAAAATAGTCGATATCTGCCATGATACAGGAGAAATTACGCTCTTCCTGCTTGGATGAGCTGCATTCATTGTCATTGATTTCAAAAAATGATCGCCTGTTAAGGCAGTCAGTCAGCGAGTCGCGCGTAGCAAGCACCTGAAGCACCTCATTCTGCTGGGTGATCTCGTCGCGGGATTGTTGCAACAATCCGAGCATTTTTTTCAGTTCATTATTCTTCAGTTCGAGCTTGGTGACGTCATCGAATGTGGCCATTACGCCACGTCCTTTTCCCTTGTCGTCGATAATGGGGGCGCTGTTGACCATGTAGGTCCTCATCGTGCCATCGCTGTGTGCGATTTTGAGTTGAGCACCCGTCTGGGACTTGCCAAGCCGAACCGATTCATCCCAGGGGAGTTCGGTGCCATTGCCATCAGGAAATTCCCAGTTGAATGAAGAGGCCTTTTTCCCGATCAGTTCTTTATCGCTCTTGCCAACACTCTTTGAGAATGAGTTGTTGGCGAGGAGAATCCTGTTTTTGTCATCCACCAGTAAAACACCCTCTGCAAGTGCATCGAGGGCATATTTCACACGTTCCGGCACGGCCGAAGTAGGGTCCAGGCGTTCAAGTATCTTTCTAATGAGCAAAGTGAAGATCATGAAGCCCGAGACGGTAACGAAAGCAATCATGGTCACCAGTGGATTGATCTTCAGACCTAGCAGACTGAAATGATGGGTTGGAGAAAATTCTATTTCGGCCCTTCCCCATTCCTTTGTGTTCTGGAAAACGGGCACGTGTATGCGAGTAGGTGTTGATATTCCGGATGTGTCGGTATCAGCCGGACTGGTGAAATCACCGGCCTGGGCTACGGTCGCACCATTCGATGTCCGTAGTTTTGCCGCAAGAACATCATCATTCCGTTCGACCAGAATTCGCATGCTGGCAGCGATTGATTCATAGTCGTACTTTTGCGCCGCAAGGGAATACTGGACGGTTAGTGACTCCGCGAGGGTCTTGCGACCCTCGATAACGGCTTTTTCATTGTCCGGCACAAGACCTATCAGGTCGGCCACAATAAGGATGCTGATCACAGACAGAATGAGGCCCAGGCTTATGCGTATTGACGGCGTCATTCTAATCATGGTGAGTATCCTCAGACTCACTTGTGCTGTTTCCGCTAGTGTCAAACATCTCGTCGATCAGCTCATTATTGGCATCTTCAATGGTGCTATCGGCAGCTTTCCTGTATTTCTTTCGCGCCGCAGACAGGACCGGTAGTGGGTCGAATCCCTTCCATATCGGCATGGAAGACAGCATGGTGGCGGCCAGGGCGCCCCCGCGTAGCGTCCAGGCGAGGATACCGGCGGTCAATGAGAGTGTTGCACCCCCCGCGGTCTTGGAAAACAGCTGCATGAGGGGCATGTTGGTATGGTGGCGGTTCTGGATTTCCAGCTGGTACTCGCTGAGCATCTCCAAGACCTTTATATGCATATCGGAAACGGTGTCATAGGCCACCTTGAACGTGTGTTCGGCGAGGCTGACATGGCTGCGGTCAAAGCGATCATCCTGGAAGTCGTACAGCCTGTCCCTGTAGTAGTCCTGAACGCCTTGTATATCGCCCTTCGTGGTGTCCTCTGTAATCGCCTGGAGTGACTCAACCGGATTGACCGCCAGGTTGACATCAGCAGGATCGATGAACAGCAGCTCGCCTTCGGGATCGGACGCAATCTCCTGGGTGTCGGTTGATGCCAACAGGGTGACGTCATCGACAAGATCTTTCGCTACGGTGTCTGCATCGGATCCGCCATTGTCGTCCGTTGCGGGAAGCCCTTCCGGTAGATTGCTGACAGTCAGCGTAACGGTGTTGGAAACAATGCCGCCATGACCGTCGCTGACCTGGTAGGTGAAGCTGTCATTCCCGATAAAGTTCGCATCCGAGGCGTAGCTGAAGGTGCCATCCGCATTGAGCGTCAATACCCCGTTGCCCGGCCCCGTGATGAGGGTCGCAATCAGTGCATCACCGTCAATATCATAGTCATTAGCCAAAACCCCGGCCGTCAGCGTATTGAAGGTGGTGCCCTGGGTGACGGCATAACTGTCGTTATTGACAACAGGGACGTCGTTGGTCCCGGTAAGGGTGACGGTGATGTCGTGGCTGGTCCCGTCGAAGCTGGTGATGGTGACCAAATCCGTCAGGCTCTCAGTGACACCGAGGCCCTGGATCGCGGCCTGGCTGTTGTCCGCGGTATAGGACCAGTTACCGACCGTATCGATCGTAAGTGTGCCATAAGTGCCGGAGAGGGTGCCGGCAATAAAGCTGGACTCCCCGCTGTCGGTATCGCTGACCGTCAGGGTGTTGCCAGTCGCGAGCATTCCGGCAACGACGCCGGTGTCTTCGCTGACACTGCTCGCATCGATGCCAGCAATCACGGCGGTGTCATTGACCGGGGTGACGGTCACGCTAAAGGTCTCGCTGCGGCTGTAGACCCCGTCGCTGACAGTGACCGTGATGGTGACCGGACCGCCATTCTGGTCAGGCGCGGGTGTCACCGTCAGGGTGCGGCTGGCGCCGGATCCACCCAGCACCAGGTTGGCGTTCGGGATAATGGATTGATCACTTGAGGATACCGTGATGCTGAGGGTCCCCGCGGCGGATTCAGGGTCATCTACCGTGAACGCCAGTGCACCGGTAGAGCTGTCCTCATTGATAACCTGGTCGGCGATGGGCGATATAAGCGGAGCCTCGTTGACATCATTCACCGCAATGGTAAAGGTGCGGATGGCGAAGCTGCCGTCGGTGGAGTCGGCCAGGACCGTGATGTCATACGATGAGGCCGTCTCGGCATCCAGCGACCCATTGACTGTGACCACGCCGGTGTTGGCATCAATTGTAAACAGACCCCCGGCACTGTCGGTCAGGCTGTAGGAAATGGTGTTGTTACTGCCGTCGCCGTCCGAGGCGAAGGCGGTGACACCCACCGAAGTACCGACCGCGCTGTTCTCGTCGACCGCATCGGCCGCCACATCGGTATCGGAGATGGCACTGACATCGAACTCATCGACATCGGAGACATTGATGGTAAACGACTGGCTGGAGGTACTGCTGTCATCCGAGGTCGCCAGCACCGTGACGTTATGCGAGGTGTTGGTCTCGTAGTCGAGGGCGGCATTGACGGTGATCACACCGGTGTTGGTGTCGATGGCGAAGCGGCCACCGGCATCGTCCGTCAGCGAGTAGGTGACGTTATCGGTGACATCGGCGTCCGACGCGTTGGCCGTAACGCCGACGGCGGTTCCGACACCGGCATTCTCGGCGACGCTGTTGGCGCTGGCATCGGTGTCGACCACGGCGCCGACATCGAACTCGTCCAGATCATTGATATTGATTGTGAAGCTCTGGGTCGAGAAGCTGGCATCGTCACTGGTCGCCCGGACGGTGATGTTATGCGAGGTGGCCGTCTCGGCATCCAGGGCCCCGGCGACGGTGACCACGCCGGTGTTGGCGTCGATGGCGAACAGGCCACCGGCGTTGTCATCCAGGGTGTAGATGATGGTATCGGTGACATCGCTGTCAGTTGCCGAGGCGGTGATCCCGACCGTGCTGCCGACAGAGGCGTTCTCGTCGACCGCGTTGATGGCCGCATCGACATCGTTGACGGCACCGATATCGAATTCGTCGACATCGTTAATGGCAATGGTGAAGGATTTGACGCTGAATGAGCCATCAGTGGATAGTCCGCGCACGATGATGTTATAGGATGTCGCCGTCTCGGCATCCAGGGCACCGGCGACGGTCACCACGCCGGTGTTGGCATCGATGCTGAACAGGCCGCTGGCATTGTCGTCCAGGAAATAACTAACGGTGTCTGTGCCGTCCGGGTCATCGGCAAAGGCCGTGATGCCTACGGTTGTCCCGACTGCACTGTTTTCAGCCACACTGTCAGCTGCGGGATTATTGTCTGTGAGAGCAGAAAGATTGAACTCATCGACATCGGTAACATTAATTGTAAAGATCTGGCTGGCGGTACTGCCATCGTCACTGGTGGCGAGCGCGGTGACGGAGTGGCTGGTATTGGCCTCGTAGTCGAGGGCGGCATTGACGGTAATGACGCCGGTGTTGGCGTCGATGGCGAAGCGACCCCCGGCATCGTCCGTCAGCGAATAGCTGACGTTATCGGTAACGTCACTGTCAGAGGCATTAGCTGTGATTCCGACGCTGGTGCCGACACTGGCATCCTCGGCAACGGTATTGACCGTCGCATCGGTGTCGACCACCGCACCGACGTCGAACTCGTCCAGGTCATTGATATTGATGGTGAAGCTCTGGGTGTTGAACGAAGCGTCATCGCTGGTCGCCCGGACCGTAATGGTGTGGCTGGTCGCGGTCTCGGCATCCAGGGCCCCGGCGACGGTGACCACGCCGGTGTTGGCATCGATGGCGAACAGGCCACCGGCACTGTCGTCCAGGGTGTAGGTGATGGCATTGGTTGTGGCATCGGCGTCGGAGGCATTGGCCGTGATGCCCACGGTGCTACCGACGCTGGCGTTCTCATCGACCGCGTTGGCGCTGGCATCGGTATCGACCACGGCCCCGACGTCGAACTCGTCCAGGTCATTGATGTTGATAGTGAAGCTCTGGGTGTTGAACGAAGCGTCATCGCTGGTCGCCCTAACTGTAATGTTATGTGAGGTAGCGGTTTCGGCGTCCAGTGCTCCTGCCAACGTGACGACACCGGTATTGGCATCGATGGCGAACAGGCCGCCGGCGCTGTCATCCAGGGTATAGGTGATGGCATTGGTCGTGGCATCGGCATCCGTCGCGCTGGCGGTAATCCCGACACTGGTACCGAGCACTGCATTCTCATCGACGGCGTTCGCAGCGACATCCACGTCTGTCACCGCTCCGACATCAAACTCATCCACATCGTTGATGCCAATGGTGAAGGTACGGGTCGCGAACGAGCCATCGGTGGAGTCGGCGCGAATCGTGATGTCATACGATGAGGCCGTCTCGGCATCCAGCGCGCCGTTGACCGTGACCACGCCGGTGTTGGCATCAATCGTAAATAAGCCACCCGCACTGTCGATGAGCGAGTAGCTGATGGTGTTATTGCTGCCGTCGCCGTCCGAGGCAAACGCCGTCACCCCAACGCTGGTGCCGACCGCGCTGTTCTCGTCAACGTCATCCACAGACACATCGGTATCGGAGATGGCACTGACATCGAACTCGTCCACGTCGGAGACATTGATGGTGAAGGCCTGGCTGGACGTACTGCTGTCATCCGAAGTGGCGAGCACGGTCACGTTGTGACTGGTGTTGGTCTCATAGTCGAGCGCCGCATTGACCGTGATGACACCGGTGTTGGCATCGATCGCGAAGCGGCCGCTGGCGTCGTCAGACAGGCTGTAGGTCACCCCGTCGGTGACATCGTTGTCAGTCGCCAGTGCGGTGACGCCCACGGCAGTGCCGACCACGGCATCCTCGGCGACGGTATTCGCGCTGGCATCGGTATCGACCACGGCGCCGACATCGAACTCGTCCAGGTCATTGATGTTTATGGTGAAGCTCTGGGTCGAGAAGCTGCTATCGTCCGACGTGGCCCGGACCGTGATGTTATGGCTGGTCGCGGTCTCGGCGTCCAGTGCTCCCGCCACCGTGACAACACCGGTGTTGGCATCGATGGCGAACAGGCCGCCGGCGCTGTCGTCCAGAGTGTAGATGATGTTATCGGTAACATCACTGTCAGTTGCCGATGCGGTAACCCCGACAGTACTGCCGATGATGGCGTTCTCGTCGACCGCGTTGGTGGCCGCATCGGTATCGACCACGGCGCCGACATCGAACTCGTCCACATCGTTGATGCCAATGGTGAAGGTTCGGGTGGTAAAGCTGCCATCGGTGGAGTCGGCGCGCACGGTGATGTCGTGGGACGTCGCCGTCTCGGCATCCAGGGCGCCGTTGACCGTGACCACCCCCGTGTTGGCATCAATCGTAAACAGGCCGCCGGCATCGTCGGTGAGGCTATAGGTGATCGTATCGGTGGCATCCGGGTCATCGGCGAATGCCGTGACACCAATACCGGTGCCGATGGCGCTGTTCTCGTCCACGCTGTCAGCGCTCGCGTCCGTATCACTGATGGCACTGGCGCCAGACTCATTCACGTCGGTGACATTGATGGTGAAGACCTGGCTGGAGGTACTGCTGTCATCAGAGGTCGCCAGCACCGTGACGTTATGGCTGGTATTGGTCTCGTAATCGAGGGCGGCATTGACGGTAATGACACCGGTGTTGGCGTCAATGGCGAAGCGGCCGCCGGCATCGTCAGACAGGCTGTAGGTCACCCCGTCAGTGACATCGGCATCGGAGGCACTGGCCGTGATCCCGACTGCTGTGCCGACCGCGGCATCCTCGGCGACGGTGTTGGCCGTCGCATCGGTATCGACCACGGCCCCGACGTCGAACTCATCCAGGTCATTGATGTTGATGGTGAAGTTCTGGGTCGAGAAGCTGCTATCGTCCGAGGTCGCACGTACGGTGATGTTGTGGCTGGTCGCGGTCTCGGCATCCAGTGCCCCGGCCACAGTCACGACACCGGTGTTGGCATCGATGGCGAACAGGCCGCCGGCGCTGTCGTCCAGGGTGTAGGTGATGGCATTGGTCGTGGCATCGGCATCCGAAGCCGAGGCGGTAATCCCGACACTGGTACCGACCGCGCTGTTCTCGTCGACTGCATTCGCAGCAACATCCACGTCTGTCACAGCCCCGACGTCGAACTCATCCACATCGTTGATGGCGATGGTGAAGGTGCGGGTCGCGAACGAGCCATCGGTCGAGTCGGCGCGGACAGTGATGTCATACGACGAGGCCGTCTCTGCATCCATGGCGCCGTTGACCGTGACCACGCCCGTATTGGCATCGATCGTAAACAATCCACCGGCACTGTCGGTCAGGCTGTAGGAAATGGTGTTGTTGCTGCCGTCGCCGTCACTGGCGAAGGCGGTGACGCCCACGCTGGTGCCGACTGCGCTGNCTCGTCGACCGCATCCACCGCCACGTCGGTATCCGAGATCGCGCTGACATCGAACTCGTCGACATCGGAGACGTTGATGGTGAACGACTGGCTGGACGTGCTGCTGTCATCCGAGGTGGCCAGTACCGTGACGTTATGGCTGGTATTGGCCTCGTAGTCGAGCGCCGCATTGACGGTGATCACGCCGGTGTTGGCGTCGATGGCGAAACGGCCGCCGGCGTCATCGGAGAGCGAGTAGGTGACATTATCGGTAACGTCACTATCAGAGGCACTGGCGGTGATTCCGACGCTGGTGCCGACCGCGGCATCCTCGGCCACGGTATTGGCGCTGGCATCGGTATCGACCACGGCCCCGACGTCGAATTCGTCCAGATCATTGATAGTGATGGTGAAACTCTGGGTCGAGAAGCTGGCATCGTCACTGGTCGCCCGCACGATGATGTTATGCGAGGTGGCGGTCTCGGCATCCAGTGCCCCGGCGACGGTCACCACACCGGTGTTGGCATCGATGGCAAACAGGCCACCGGCACTGTCATCCAGGGTGTAGCTGATGGCATTGGTCGTGGCATCGGCATCCGATGCCGAGGCGGTGATCCCGACACTGGTACCGACTGCGCTGTTCTCATCGACCGCGTTGGCCGCGGCATCCGTGTCGGTGACCGCACCGACATCGAACTCGTCCACATCATTGATGCCAATGGTGAAGGTACGCGTGGCGAAGCTGCCGTCGGTGGAGTCTGCGCGCACGGTGATGTCATACGATGCGGCCGTTTCAGCGTCCAGGGCGCCGGCGACGGTGACGATGCCGGTGTTGGCATCGATGCTGAACAAGCCTCCCGCACTATCGATGAGCGAGTAGCTGATGGTGTTATTACTGCCGTCGCCATCCGAGGCAAACGCCGTCACTCCCACGCTGGTGCCGACCGCACTGTTCTCGTCGACCGCATCCACCGCCACCTCGTCGACCGCATCCACCGCCACGTCGGTATCCGAGATCGCGCTGACATCGAACTCGTCGACATCGGAGACGTTGATGGTGAACGACTGGCTGGACGTACTGCTGTCATCCGAAGTGGCCAGTACCGTGACGTTGTGACTGGTGTTGGTCTCGTAGTCGAGCGCCGCATTGACGGTGATCACACCGGTATTGGCGTCGATGGTGAAGCGCCCGCCGGCGTCATCGGAGAGCGAGTAGGTGACGTTATCGGTAACGTCACTGTCAGAGGCACTGGCTGTGATACCAATACTGGTGCCGACCGTGGCATCCTCGGCGACGGTATTCGCGCTGGCATCGGTATCCAATATGGCGCCGACATCGAACTCGTCCAGGTCATTGATATTGATTGTGAAACTCTGGGTCGAGAAGCTGGCATCGTCACTGGTCGCCCGGACAGTGATGTTATGCGAGGTGGCCGTCTCGGCATCCAGTGCCCCGGCGACGGTGACGACACCGGTGTTGGCGTCGATGGCGAACAGGCCGCCGGCACTGTCGTCCAGGGTGTAGGTGATGCCGTCGGTAACATCACTGTCGGTGGCTGATGCTGTGATCCCGACATTGGTACCGACCGCGCTGTTCTCATCGACGGCATTGGCCGTGGCATCGACATCGGTCACAGCCCCGACGTCGAATTCATCCACGTCGTTGATGCCAATGGTGAAGGTCCGGGTGGCAAACGAGCCGTCGGTGGAATCGGCACGGACGGTGATGTCATGGGACGTCGCCGTCTCGGCATCCAGGGCGCCGTTGACCGTGACCACACCGGTATTGGCATCAATCGTAAACAGGCCACCGGCGTCATCGGTGAGTGAGTAATTGATGGTGTTGTTGCTGCCGTCGCCGTCACTGGCGAAGGCGGTGACGCCCACGCCGGTGCCAACCGCGCTGTTCTCATCAACACCATCCGCTGCGGCATCGGTATCGGAGATCGCGCTGACATCGAACTCGTCGACGTCGGAGACGTTGATGGTGAACGACTGGCTGGAGGTGCTGCTGTCATCCGAAGTGGCCAGCACCGTGACGTTATGGCTGGTATTGGTCTCATAGTCGAGCGCGGCATTGACGGTGATGACGCCGGTATTGGCGTCGATGGCGAAGCGCCCGCCGGCATCATCGGAGAGCGAGTAGGTGACATTATCGGTAACGTCACTGTCAGAGGCACTGGCCGTGATACCGACGCTGGTGCCGACCGCGGCATTCTCGGCCACGCTATTGGCGCTGGCATCGGTATCCGATATGGCGCCGACGTCGAACTCGTCCAGGTCATTGATATTGATTGTGAAACTCTGGGTCGAGAAGCTGCTATCGTCCGACGTGGCCCGGACCGTGATGTTATGGCTGGTGGCGGTCTCGGCATCCAGGGCGCCGGCGACGGTCACCACACCGGTGTTGGCGTCGATGGCGAACAGGCCACCGGCACTGTCGTCCAGGGTGTAGGTGATGGCATTGGTCGTGGCATCGGCATCCGAAGCCGAGGCGGTGATCCCGACACTG
>CAMYJI010000071.1 GCA_947258545.1 uncultured Ectothiorhodospiraceae bacterium | reverse complement strand
GATCTTATGGCGCTACTACGCGGCGATCCGCCAGCATTGACTGCATTGAACAACCGGCAGTTATGTTTAATATGAATATTTGTGGGACAGCAGTGGATCTGATTCGATTGATTGGATGGTTCTCTGACGTATCTAAGGAACCTCTGATTTATTCGTCATTGCGTCGACTGCATGGATGCAGGAGGTAGAGTAACGCTGGAGCAGTTACCGAGGAACAAAGTGACGAAGCAATCTCCAAGCCATTGATATGACTGTCAGGAGATTGCTTCGCTTCGCTCACAATGACCGGATATCTGTATTCATCAAATGTCCCCTAAGGTGTCTGATCCTATTGGCCCCGTTTTCAGGGATGGATCTCCGGGCGTGACATTCGCATACCGGTACCGCCGATACCGCCGCTAAGGGATTCCCGGGCAACGTGGTTATCCAGCCTGTCAGCGGGATCGTATCGAAACCCTGTTGCAATTAAAAAAAGGGCGGCGGTGGGGGAACCGCCGCCCGAAGACAATATCCCTGTCAGGTTCGCGTGACCAGTATCACGCATCAATGTAGGTCCATTTACAATGATATGAGTGACCTTCGCGCAAGGCGGATCTCATTGCTGCATACCGAGCGGCTGTGTAATTTCGGCCCGGGCAAATGCTGCCTGGCCGAGTTGTCCATAACCGTTGATATCCAGCGCGTCCTGCTGCCCGGAAAGTCCTTGTACGGATCCGGCCTCCTCGAGGCTTAGGGTAAGGGCATCAATCGATGCCTCGTTTGCAACAGCCAGGCCATGAAGGATACTCAGACCTATTGCAGCAAAAACTTGTCGTTTCATCGCGCTTCTCCCGAATCCTGGCTATAGCTGGTTGATGCACAACAGGCGCATGCGCGCGCGGACAAGACATCAGCAAATTCCGGGCCAGTCTGAAATATTCGAATAGAATCATGGCCATTTCCTGGTTGCGGTAAAATGCGACGGGGAATACCGGGAGACAGCGACAGATTCTGTCGGGAGTCAGCGACAGCGAGTCGGTAATTTTATCTACATGATTGATACATCAGGGATAGCGACTGTCGCAGTACCGCGACATGCTCAGGCAGCGGCAGCTCTGCCTGGAGAGAGGGTCGCTGACGGCATCCTCGGTAACTGCTCCATGCGTCGCCTAAAGCGCCGACGTTTGGTGCTCTCGGCTCTGGCGTCCTGCTTCGCTCTACCGAATCCATCCATGGACTCGTACCTCGTGCAGTCACTTCGGGCATCCTGCCCTCGCGTGACATTTGTATTTGCATGTGCATCGTCCCTTCAGCCGTGATCCTGTTAATGTGAGTGGGGATGTTTTTTGATTTACAGGGATTATAATTTCGTGTCACCAGAATATTTTGGACAGATTGTGACCCTGACAACCGGCATTCCATTGTGCACATTGATAGCAACTGTGGGGCAGCAGTGAGTCCAACTCCGTTGATCAAGGTTCCGGTGATTACCGTCGATGGGCCCAGTGGTTCCGGCAAGGGCACGGTCAGTCAGCACCTGGCCGCTGAACTCGGCTGGCACTTTCTCGACAGCGGCGCCCTCTACCGGTTGCTGGCCTGCGCGGCTCGCCGGGACGGTGTCGCGCTCAATGATGAGGCGGCCCTGGTCGCCCTGGTGGATCGAATCGACGCGGAATTCACTTTGTCAACGGGCGGCACGGAACGCGTGCTGCTGGATGGGGAGGATGTCACCCGGGCCCTGCGCGGCGAGGATACCGGCAACGCGGCCTCACAGGTGGCAGCTTTGCCGGCTGTGCGCACGGCCCTGCTGGCCTGGCAACATCGCTACCGGCGACCGCCGGGTCTGATCGCCGACGGCCGCGATATGGGGACCGTCGTGTTCCCGGACGCGGTGCTCAAGATCTTTCTCGAGGCGCGCCCCGATGAGCGTGCGTTGAGACGCCATAAGCAATTGAAAGAAAAGGGAATTGAGGCCTCTCTGGAGGAAGTCCTCGCGGAGGTCAGGGCACGCGATGAGCGCGACCGGACGCGGGAGATCGCACCACTGGAGCCGGCGGAGGATGCCCATATCATCGACAGCAGTGACCTGGACGTCGATACCACCGTCGCGCTCATCCTCGAGCAGATTCACACAATAATCTGAAAAATCGTATACAATTAACAAGATACAAGTATAATATGGCATTCTGGTGATCCGGGGCCTGCCCCGGGTCGTTTTTTTAACCTGACCCACGGCGTCGCTAGATGCCGCGGCTGAGTTTAGCTGGGCTGTAGCCAATGCGGCTCAAGGACAAGTGATTCCCATGACCGAAAGTTTTGCACAAATGTTTGAAGAAAGCCTTGCACATCAGGAGTTACGGCGGGGTGCGGTAGTAACCGGTACTGTTGTTGATATTCAGTCCGACAGTGTGGTGGTCAATGCCGGTTTGAAGTCTGAAGGTGTTATTCCAATCGAACAGTTCAAGAATTCGCAGGGCGAACTGGAAGTTGAACTGGGTGACGAAGTCGAGGTCTCGCTCGAGGCCATAGAGGACGGTTTCGGTGAAACCCGGCTGTCCCGTGAAAAAGCAAAACGTGATCAGGTCTGGCGTCGCCTTGAAAAGGCAGTCGAAGAAGAGGCCATCGTCAAGGGTGTCATCAGCGGCAAGGTCAAGGGTGGCTTCACTGTTGATATTGAAGACATTCGTGCATTCTTGCCAGGTTCGCTGGTGGACGTACGCCCGGTGCGTGATCCGGTCTACCTGGAAGGCAAGGAACTCGAATTCAAGGTCATCAAGCTGGACAAGCGTCGCAACAATGTCGTGGTTTCGCGCCGCGCCGTGGTGGAAACCGAGTTCAGCGCCGAGCGCGAGGCGTTGCTGGAAAGCCTGCAGGAAGGCATGGTGGTCAAGGGAATTGTCAAAAATCTCACCGACTACGGTGTGTTCGTCGACCTTGGCGGTATCGACGGCCTGTTACATATCACCGACATGGCCTGGAAGCGCGTCAAACATCCTTCCGAGATCGTCAATGTTGGTGACGAAATCGATGTCAAGGTCCTCAAGTTCGATCGTGAACGCAACCGCGTCTCACTGGGTATGAAACAGCTGGGCCAGGATCCCTGGGCGGATCTGGCACGCCGCTATCCCTCCGGTTCGCGCTTGTTCGGCAAGATCACCAATATCGCCGATTACGGCTGCTTCGTTGAAATCGAGGAGGGTGTCGAAGGCCTGGTGCATGTATCCGAGATGGACTGGACCAACAAGAACGTCAATCCCTCCAAGGTCTTGCACATCGGTCAGGAGGTCGAGGTCATGGTGCTCGACATCGACGAGGAGCGCCGCCGCATCTCGCTGGGGATCAAGCAGTGTTTCCCGAATCCCTGGGACGAGTTCGCTGCTACCCATAACAAGGGCGAGCATGTCAAGGGCCTGATCAAGTCGATCACCGATTTCGGTATCTTCATCGGTCTGGATGGCGGTATCGACGGTCTGGTGCACCTCTCCGATATCTCCTGGAACGAGCCGGGTGAAGATGCGGTGCGTAACTATTCCAAGGGCGAGGAGATCGAGGCGGTCGTGCTGTCGGTCGATCCCGAGCGCGAGCGCATCTCACTGGGCGTCAAGCAGCTCGAGAAGGACCCGTATTCGAACTTCGTTGCCGAGAACAGCAAGGGCAGCATCGTCAAGGGGATTGTCAAGGAAGTCGATGCGAAGGCGGCGATCATTGATCTGGGTGACGGTGTCGAAGGCACCCTGCGCGCCTCGGAACTGTCGCGTGACCGGATCGAGGACGCGCGCACCCTGCTGTCGGTGGGTGACGAGGTCGAGGCCAAGTTCATGGGTGTGGACCGCAAGAACCGGACCATCAGTCTGTCTGTCAAGTCCAAGGACAGTGATGATGAAGCCGCGATGCTTCATGACTACAGCTCGGAGAGTGCCGAGGCAAAAACAAATTTGGGGGATGTGCTCAAGCAGCAAATGAACGGCGATGATTAGCCTGCTGAGACAAGGATAACTGGAACTGTTAAATCCAGATGGGTGGAGAATATGACAAAGTCTGAATTAATAGAAATTTTGGCAACAAAAAACAGTCATCTGAATCACAAGGATGTTGAACTTGCGGTAAAGAGTCTGCTTGACCAGATGAGTCATGCACTGGCAAGCGGTCAGCGGATCGAGATCAGGGGTTTCGGCAGTTTCTCCCTGCATTACCGACCACCGCGGATTGGCAGAAATCCGAAAACGGGCGAGTCAGTTGCACTGGCCGCCAAGTACGTGCCGCATTTCAAGCCGGGCAAGGAACTCAGGGAGCGGGTGAACAACAGCTTCCAGCGCAGCAGGGAGATGTTCTAACTGCAAGGCTGTCTGCGCAGGGCGGGTTGTTTCTTCCGGGCAACCCGGCGAGAAATAACCCTGCCACTGCCGCCACATTTTCCCAGGCCAGGTTGACGGGCGTACATACGGCCATGGACCCGGTGTTCTGTACAGGTGCCTGCTACGTATGGAACGTAATCCCGAACATGGCAAATAACAATATACATCGGTCCCGGTTATGCATGAATTGATCTGGTTCCTGCTGCCGGTTGCCGCCCTGGGTGGCTGGATTGCTGCAACCCGCAGCAAGAGCAAGCAGGGCAGTTGCCCGGAAACCATTCTCAGTCCGCAGTACCTCGAGGGCCTTAACTACCTCCTTAACGAGCAGCCCGATAAGGCGATCGATGTCTTCATCCGTATGCTCGAAGTTACTGCGGATACATTCGAAACCCACCTGGCCCTGGGCAATCTCTTCAGGAAACGCGGTGAGGTCGACCGTGCCATCCGGATCCATCAGAATCTGATTGCGCGGGAATCCCTGAGTAACGAGCAGCGTAACGATGCCCTGCTGGAGCTGGGCCAGGATTACATGCGCGCAGGATTGCTGGACCGGGCGGAAGGTCTGTTCGGGGAACTGGTCCAGAACAATGTGTACCCGGACCGCGTGTTGCCGCTGTTGCTGGATATCTATCAGCAGGAGCATGAGTGGGACAACGCCATCAGAACCGCGGAAAAAATGGAGCAGGTCGGTGTGCAGCCTGCCGGCACCATCATCGCCCAGTTCTATTGCGAGCTGGCCGAGCAGGCACGCCAGCGGGGCGAAACGGACAAGGCGCGTGACCTGCTGGCACTGGCCACCGAACGTGACAGGCAGTGCGCTCGCGCCAGTATTCTGCTGGGTGACATCGAGCAGCAGGCGGGTCATCCCGAGGCGGCATTGATGGCCTACCGCCAGGTCGAGAAACAGGACATCGAGCTGCTGCCCGAAGTGCTCGACCAGATGTATGACTGTTACCAGTCACTGGGCAGCCTCGACAGCATGATCGATTATCTGCACGATGCTATTCCAAGTTACAACGGCGTCTCGCCAGCGCTGGTCCTGACAGATCTGCTGGCCCGGGAGCGCGGTGTGCAGGCGGCTTCCGATTTTATTGCCGGTCAGTTGGGCAAGCGGCCCTCGGTACGAGGACTGGCACGCTTCATCGAGCTGAACCTGGCTGACTGTGACAGTTCCAGGCGCGAGAATCTGATGATCCTGAAAAAGCTCACGGACCAGCTGCAGGAAAGTAAGCCCGTATATGTCTGTCATGATTGCGGCTTCTCGGGTAAGGCAATCCACTGGCAGTGCCCGGGCTGCAAACACTGGAATACCGTCAAGCCGATACACGGTGTTGAAGGCGAGTAGCTTGTAACGCGGCGATTCCATACCAGGGCGGTTGTATATTCGCGCCTCGCAGGTGCGATAAACAAAGAATCTGTAGGTTGGGTCAAGGCGCGTGAGCGCCGGACCCAACATGGGATGATATTGACGATAACGACATCTCATTCTTCTTGCGGACCCAATGTCAAAAACATGATGACAGCAGATTGACCGGTTAGAATCCGGTATCTCCGATCCATACATGGAAAACACCACAGCATGAGTCATAGCGAAAACCTCGGGCCGCGGGTCATAGTGGCACTGGACTTCCCTGATGCAGAAGCGGCCTGGCAGCTGATCAGGCGCCTGGAACCCGGCCAGTGCCGGCTCAAGGTCGGCAAGGAGCTGTTTACCAGCGCCGGCCCGCATTTTGTCGGCGAGCTTGCCGAGCGGGGTTTCGAGGTCTTTCTGGACCTGAAGTTTCATGACATCCCCACCACCGTCGCCAAGGCCTGCCGCGCAGCGACCAACCTGGGCGTGTGGATGCTGAATGTGCATGCCCTGGGAGGCGAACGCATGCTGAATGCGGCACGCGAGGCGTTGGCACAGGGCAGCGGGCCACCGTTGCTGGTTGCCGTCACCATCCTGACCAGCATGGATGAGAGTGACCTGCGCGCGGTTGGTCTGTCCGGCACAGCGGAAGAGAATGTCATCCGCCTCGCGACACTGGCGCATCGGTGCGGGCTCGACGGGGTAGTGTGCTCTTCGCGTGAAACCGCACAGCTGCGCGAGCGCTTCGGTTCCGGTTTTCGGCTTGTCACGCCCGGGATCAGGCCGTCCGGCAGCCAGGTGGATGACCAGCGCCGCGTCATGACGCCGGTCGATGCGGTCGGCAACGGCTCCAGCTACCTGGTCATCGGGCGCCCGGTGACCCAGGCGGACGACCCGCCGGGCGTATTGCGTACCATTAATTCAGAATTGGCCGCATTCAACTAGGTTCGCTCCGCTGTAAGCTTGGCATCAGTCCCCGCCGGCACAGCGGCGAGGATGTGCAGTATTTCAAGGAATGAAAACAACGGAAAGGAGCCAATACCATGTCTTATCTCAGATCGATGATTTTGCTGTTCTCGGTTTTACTGGCAGTCTCCACCCAAGCCCTGTCAGGTCCACTCAATATCAATACGGCCGATGCCAGCGTGCTGGCGGAGGTCATCGACGGGGTCGGCGAACGCAAGGCCGTGGCCATCGTGCAATACCGGGAAACCCATGGTCCGTTTGCCAGCGTGGATGAACTCGCCAACGTGAAGGGGATCGGGATGAAAACCGTGGAGAATAACCGCGGCAGCCTGACGGTCATTTCTCCCAGGCCCTGAACCGGCCGGGCGATCGATAGCCCTCTCCCATGACCGGGAGAGGGCCCTGCCGATATACATCACACCGCATCCAAACCTCCCCCCCCCTAATGGAACGGGTGTAGGAGCGCCTTGCAGGCGCGATAGGATGTTCTGGAATATGTAGTTTGGGCAGAGCGCAGCGTGCCCATCATTCAAAACGCGGATTTAAGGATTTGTTGGGCACGTCACTTCGTTCCATTACCCAACCCACCAATACTCATTGTCGTCTACTCCGGTTACACTTTTCCCAATCGGCCACATTATGGGTCGATCGCGCCTGCACCCGGTAAAGCGCCGGGTATAAACAAGGGGTTCCATATACACTTTGGTCATGTGCAGCAGCTAATTGCGTGGCCATTGCCCTGATCTTTGAGGGTGCACGTCCCTGGCCTTGCCGCTATAATCACTGTTTGGTCGTAAGATAGTGTTAAATAACAATAAATAAATTGCCTGTAACCAGGGTTTGCCTTACTGTCAATCTGGACTTGAGGGTCCCCACGAGGCGGGCCAGGCCCGGGTGGCGTTACTCAATATATACTGGCAAGCGCCGATGATTGGGGCAACAATGGACAACTCTTCACCTGCTGAGAACCACCACGGTGTGATTTGATGAAACTATTCCCGGTAATACTGTCCGGCGGTTCGGGCTCGCGGCTCTGGCCCCTGTCACGTGAACACTACCCGAAGCCACTGCTGCCGTTGATCTCGGAACAGACGCTGCTGCAGGAGACGGCCAATCGGCTCGATGGCCTGCCCGACCTGGGCGATGCTGTCTATGTCTGCAATGAGGAGCACCGCTTCCTGGTCGCCGAGCAGGTCAACCAGCTGGGCAAGAAGGCGACAGCGATTATCCTCGAACCGCAGGGCCGCAATACCGCGCCGGCACTGACGCTGGCCGCGCTGTATCTCGCCGAGCACGAGCCCGATTCCATGATGGTGGTGATGCCGGCCGATCATGTCATCACCGAACGCCAGCCGTTCCTTGATGCCGTGCGCCAGGGCTGTACCCGTGCCGAGGAGGGTGCGCTGGTCACCTTTGGTGTGGTCCCGGATGCCGCAGAAACCGGCTACGGCTACATCAAGCGTACTGGCGCACAGGGGGAGGGTGCGGCCTACCAGGTTGCCCGTTTCGTTGAAAAGCCGGACCAGGTGACCGCCGAGCGTTATGTGAAGGAAGGTGACTATTACTGGAACAGTGGCATTTTTCTCATGCGTACCGACCAGTGGCTGGAGGAGATCGGCCAGTTCCGTCCCGATATTCTCGAAGGCTGCCGCAAGGCCATGCAGCAAGGCGCGCAGGACATCGATTTCTTCCGGGTCGACAGGGCTGCATTCCAGGCCTGCCCCAGTGACTCCATTGACTACGCTGTGATGGAGAAGACCGGCAAGGCGGTGGTGGTGCCGTTTTCGGCCGGCTGGTCCGATGTCGGTGCCTGGTCCGCCCTGTGGCATGTCTGCCCGCGCGATATGGACGGCAATGTTGTGCAGGGTGATGTCATCACCCACGACACGCATAACGCCTTCCTGGTTGCGCAGCACCGCTGCCTGGCGACTGTGGGGCTGGATGATGTCATCGTGGTGGAGACTGCCGATGCCGTGCTGGTGGCCAACAAGGAGCGGGCGCAGGACGTCAAGGAAATCGTCAGCCAACTGAAGCGCGAGGATCGCGAGGAAAGCAGGGTGCACCGGCGGGTCTACCGGCCCTGGGGTTCCTACGAGGGGATCGACAACGGTACGCGTTTCCAGGTCAAGCGCCTGACGGTCAAACCCGGCGCCAGCCTGTCACTGCAGATGCATCATCACCGCGCGGAGCACTGGGTAGTGGTGAAGGGCACTGCGCGCGTGACCTGCGGCGACAACGTGTTCAACCTGCACGAGAACGAGTCGACCTACATCCCCATGGGAGAACGCCATCGCCTCGAAAACCCGGGTGCCATACCGCTGGAGGTCATCGAGATCCAGTCCGGGAGCTACCTAGGTGAGGACGATATTGTGCGCTTCGAGGACGTCTACGACCGCGTCCAGGAAAACTAGGCACCAGCGTGCTTTCGTGCCCGGTGTGTGCCGTCCTGCAAATCAATGGTGTCAGACTCACTGCTGTCCCACAAATATTCATATTAAACATAACTGCCGGTTGTTCAATGCAGTCAATGCTGGCGGATCGCCGCGTAGTAGCGCCATAAGATCCCG
>CAMYJI010000070.1 GCA_947258545.1 uncultured Ectothiorhodospiraceae bacterium | reverse complement strand
GCCTTCTTCGGGGCGGCCTTCTTCTTTACCGCAGCCTTCTTCGGGGTGACCTTCTTCTTTACGGCAGCCTTCTTCGGGGCGGCCTTCTTCGGGGCGGCCTTCTTCGGGGCGGCCTTCTTCGGGGCGGCCTTCTTCTTTACCGCAGCCTTCTTCGGGGCGGCCTTCTTTGCTGCCGCCTTTTTGACCGCTGCCTGCTTCGGCTTCGCCTTGGGAGCAGCCGCCTTTTTGGCCTTTCTGGCAGGCGCGGCCGCCTTCTTCCCCTTGCCCCCGGGCTTACCCGCCCCGACTTTGGAGGCCGGCTGGTGCTTGGCAATGGCGCGCCGGATGGCATCGGAACGCGACTCGGACTTGATGTTCGCCTTCACGTCATCAACCACCTTGCGGACCGCCTTGAAGATGTCCGCGATCGCCCCGACTCCCTGTACCGTGCGCAGCTTTTGCTGCTCCTTGTAGTACTCGATCACCGGCAGGGTATGGGTCTCGTAGACCCGCAGGCGATTGCCGATAGTCTCCTCGTTATCATCCGCCCGGTGGCGCAGCTTGCCGCCACACTCGTCGCAGCGCCCGTCGATATGCGGAGGCGAATAATACACGTTATACATGCTGCCGCAGGACAGACAGGTGCGGCGGCCAACCAGACGCTGCAGCAAGGCATCCACGTCCACCGCTACCAGCAGGGCCAGGTTCAGGGGTTGACCCATGCTGCCCAGCAACTGGTCGAGTGCCTCGGCTTGCTGCAGGTTCCTGGGAAACCCGTCCAGTATGAAACCGGTACGGGCATCGGGTCGCATAACCCGCTCGCGGATAATCGCCAGGACGATATCATCGCTGACCAGCTGGCCGGCATCCATGGCCACCTTGGCCTGGCGCCCGAGCGGGGAATCAGAGGCCACTGCCTCGCGCAGCAGGTCTCCGGTCGAGATCTGCGGCAACTTGTAACGTTCGACGAGGAGCCTGGCCTGGGTACCCTTGCCGGACCCGGGTGCCCCGAGTAATACGATTCTCATAACGAGCTCACTCCCCCTATAGCCCTGATTTCATTAACTTCTTGTATCAAAGAAGATTTTTTCAATATAGACATACAAATATTTGCGTGGCCGTGTACCAAAACACCATTTAAGCTACCCCTAGCCCGTAGTAGAAGTCAACGAAGTTCATGAAATAAATCAGGTTTTAAGCTAGAATCTGGCGCCCCTGCAGGCCACAGGCCTGCCGCCGCCAATTCAAACAACAACATGAACCAGATAGCCGATATCACCGAAAGCGAACTGTGGATCATCAAGACCACGCTGGAACAGCGCTATGGCGAACCGGTCGAGCCCATGCTGGCCGACACCGAACTGCGGCTGAATCCTTATTCCAACGAACTCAGCGTCTGCCCGGCCACCTACTGGGAAAAAGGCGGCTGCCATTTCGTGGTGTGCAAGACGGGCGATCATAACTACCGCTGCCAGTTCTATTATCGCGGCCACGAGATGTTCAGCCCCGACGTCGAGGAATTCGACGACCTGTCCGAATGCATGGTCACCCTGCTGCAGGTGCAGGCGGACCACGCCGCCACCCGGGAAGGGGCCGGCACCGAATCCACCTGATATCGAATCGCAACCTGAACCACCAAAATCCAAAAGGGAGAACACCGTATGCCAAAAGCAGCAGGAAAGAAGAATGCGTTCTATGCCCAGTCCGGGGGCGTCACCGCCGTCATCAACGCCTCCGCCTGTGGCGTAATCGAGACTGCGCGCAGGAACAAGGACCGCATCGGCAAGGTCTATGCCGGTCGCAACGGGATCATCGGTGCACTCACCGAAGACCTGATAGACACCAGCAAGGAATCCGCCCGCGCCATTGCCGCGCTGCGCCACACCCCTTCCGGCGCCTTCGGCTCCTGCCGCTACAAGCTCAAGAGCCTGGAGGCCAACCGCCGCGAATACGAACGCCTGATCGAGGTCTTCGCGGCCCATAACATCGGGTACTTCTTTTACAACGGCGGCGGCGACTCCGCCGACACCTGCCTGAAGGTCTCGCAGCTCTCCAAGAGCCTGGGCTACCCGATCCAGGCGATCCACGTACCCAAAACCGTGGACAACGACCTGCCGATTACCGACAACTGCCCGGGCTTCGGCTCGGTGGCCAAGTACATCGCCATCTCCACCCGCGAGGCCAGCTTCGACGTCGCCTCCATGGCCAAGACCTCGACCAAGATCTTCGTGCTCGAGGTCATGGGCCGGCACGCCGGCTGGATCGCCGCGGCCGGCGGCCTGGCGGCCTCCGAGGACTGCGATCTGCCCATCGTCATCCTGTTCCCGGAAGTGCCCTTCAGCCAGACCCGCTTCCTCAAGACGGTCAAGGACAAGGTGAAGAAATACGGTTACTGCTCCATTGTGGTGTCCGAGGGCGTGCATGACCGCTCCGGCAAATTCCTGGCCGACCAGGGTCTCAAGGATGCCTTCGGCCATGCCCAGCTCGGCGGGGTCGCCCCCGTGATCGCCAACCTGGTGCGCGACAAGCTGGGCTACAAGTACCACTGGGCGGTGGCCGATTACCTGCAGCGCGCCGCCCGCCACATCGCCTCCAAGTCCGACGTCGACCAGGCCTATGCCATGGGCAAGGCCGCCGTGGAAATGGCGCTGGCCGGCAAGAACTCCGTCATGCCGACCATCGTGCGCACCTCCAATGCGCCCTACCGCTGGAAGGTGGGCGAGGCGAAGCTGTCCCGCGTGGCCAATGTCGAGAAGATGATGCCCAAGAGCTTCATCACCAAGGACGGCTTCGGTATCACCAAGCGCTGCCGCACCTACCTGGAGCCGCTGATCAGGGGTGAGGACTACCCGCCCTACAAGAACGGCATGCCGAAATACGTCCAGCTGAAGAACGTTGCCGTCCGGAAGAAGCTCGAAAAGAGCTTCAAGGTCAAGTAGTTAGGATTCTACGCGGTCATGACGCTGGAAAAGGCGCGCGAGCTGCTGGCGGTACAGGCTCAGATGGGCGGCGGCTACAACCGCAACGCCGCCCGCCTGATCCTGGCCGAAATCCAGCGCGAGCACGGCCAGCAGATTGTGGATGGATTCATCAGGGAATTTGATCTGGAACAATTATTCGGATTCCGACCTGGTACAGAATTCAAAGCTCCCTGACTACCAACTGGCACGGAAACA
This sequence comes from uncultured Ectothiorhodospiraceae bacterium, assembly GCA_947258545.1. Lineage (GTDB taxonomy): Bacteria > Pseudomonadota > Gammaproteobacteria > UBA9214 > UBA9214 > CAMYJZ01. Next base: position 6,206 of record CAMYJI010000070.1, on the reverse strand, counting down.
CCCCTTACCAACAGGAGAACACCAATGTCGATCGAACTCATCTTCGCCCTGGTCTGCAGTTTCGCTGCCCTGGCCTATGGCGTGGTATCAGTAAAATGGATCCTCGCCAAGCCCACCGGCACCAGCCACATGCAGGAGATTGCCAGCGCCATCCAGGAAGGTGCAAAGGCCTATCTCAACCGGCAGTACGCCACCATCGGCATGGCCGGTGCGGTGCTGTTCTTCGTGGTCGGCTTTGCCCTCGACTGGGTGACGGCCATCGGCTTCGCCATCGGCGCGGTGTTCTCGGGTCTGGCCGGTTACATCGGCATGAACATCTCGGTACGCTCCAACGTGCGCACGGCCCAGGCGGCCAATGACGGCCTCAACGCGGCCATGCAGATCGCCTTCCGCGGCGGCGCCATCACCGGCATGCTGGTCGTCGGTCTGGGCCTGCTGGGTGTGGCCGGCTTCTACGCCGCTATGCTGGCCATCGGCGCCGAGGACCCGATCCACCCGCTGGTCGGCCTGGCCTTCGGCGGCTCCCTGATCTCCATCTTCGCCCGACTCGGCGGCGGCATCTTCACCAAGGGTGCCGATGTCGGCGCCGACATTGTCGGCAAGGTCGAGGCCGGCATCCCGGAGGACGACCCGCGCAACCCGGCGGTGATCGCAGACAACGTCGGTGACAACGTCGGCGACTGCGCCGGCATGGCCGCCGACCTGTTCGAGACCTATGCCGTGACCGTGGTCGCCACCATGCTGCTGGGCAGCCTGCTGCTCGAGCATGCCGGGGCCGCGCTCTACCCGCTGGCACTGGGCGGCGTCTCCATCATCGCCTCCATCGTCGGCACCTTCTTCGTCAAGGTGCGCGAGGGCGGCAAGATCATGAACGCCCTGTACCGCGGCCTGATCGTTGCCGGCGGCCTGGCGGCGGTCGCCTTCTACCCGGTCACCACCTGGGTGATGGGCGACACCATTATGATAGGCGGGGAGGAAGTGACTACCCGCTTTCTCTACTACTGCGGCCTGATCGGCCTGGCGCTGACCGCGGCCATGGTGGTGATCACCGAGTACTACACCGCCACCGAGTACAGCCCGGTGCGCCACATCGCCGAGGCCTCCACCACCGGTGACGGCACCAATGTCATCGCCGGCCTGGGCGTCTCCATGAAGTCGACCGCCATCCCGGTGCTGATCATCTGTGCCAGCATCTGGGGTGCCTACGAGCTGGCCGGCCTCTATGGCATCGCCATCGCCGCTACCTCCATGCTGTCCATGACCGGCATCATTGTGGCGCTGGACGCCTACGGCCCGATCACCGACAACGCCGGCGGCATCGCCGAGATGGCGGAGCTGGATGAGAAGATCCGCAACATCACCGACCCGCTGGACGCCGTCGGCAACACCACCAAGGCGGTCACCAAGGGCTACGCCATCGGCTCCGCCGGCCTGGCCGCACTGGTGCTGTTCGCGGACTACACCCACGCCCTGGGCAAGCACAGCGACCAGGTGCTGAACTTCTCGCTGGATAACCACATGGTGCTCATCGGCCTGTTCATCGGCGGCCTGGTCCCCTACCTGTTCGGCGCCATGGCCATGGAGGCAGTGGGTCGTGCGGCGGGCGGTATTGTCAACGAGGTACGTCGCCAGTTCCGCGAAATGCCCGGCATCATGGACCACAGCCAGAAGCCGGACTATTCCCGGGCCGTGGACATGCTGACCAAGGCAGCCATCAAGGAGATGATCATCCCGTCGCTGCTGCCGGTGCTGGTCCCGGTCGTGGTCGGCCTGACCCTGGGCAAGGAGGCGCTGGGCGGCCTGCTGATCGGCACTATCGTCACCGGCCTGTTCGTGGCAATCTCCATGACCACCGGTGGCGGTGCCTGGGACAACGCCAAGAAGTACATCGAGGACGGCAACCACGGCGGCAAGGGCAGTGACGCCCACAAGGCCGCGGTGACCGGCGACACCGTCGGCGACCCCTACAAGGACACCGCCGGCCCGGCCATCAACCCGCTGATCAAGATCATCAACATCGTAGCGTTGCTGATCGTGCCGATCCTGTAGTTGCCTTTAGCCGGGGATGATGCCGAAATGGCGTCATCCCCCGAAAGGTTTATTGGTTTTTTTATTGATTATCAAATCTTACCGCCGAGATGCCGAGAACGCAGAGAACCGCCAGTAAAAGCGAATGTAGGCAGGATTTGCTCAAGCCTTGGCAATCCTGTCCCTGTAATGATTGTGACTTTCTCTGCGTCCTTTGCGTCTCTGCGGTTAATTCTTTTGTTTGAACATTTTTCCGTGTTCTTCCGTGGATTCCGTGGCTATCATATAGCCCTCACTATCATCATTGGATCCAGAAAAACCAGCCCATGAACCTCGACCGCGTCAGCTCCGGCCTGGATGTCCCCAATGATCTCAATGTCATAATCGAGATCCCCGCGCATAGCGACCCGGTTAAATACGAGGTCGACAAGTACACCGGGGCCATGTTCGTGGACCGCTTCATGACCACGGCCATGCACTACCCCTGCAACTATGGCTACATCCCCCACACCCTGTCCAAGGATGGCGACCCGGTGGACGTGATGGTCACCACGCCGGTGCCGCTGATCAGCGGCTCGGTGATCCGTTGCCGGCCGGTCGGGGTACTGAAGATGACCGACGAGTCCGGGGACGACGCCAAGATCCTGGCCGTACCGGTCGACAAGCTCTGCCGCCTGTACCAGGACGCGCACGATATCGGCGACATGCCGGCCAACCTGGTGAACCAGATCGCCCACTTCTTCGAACACTACAAGGACCTGGACGAGGGCAAGTGGGTGCGCGTGGAAGGCTGGGGCGGCGTCGATGACGCCAGGACGGAAATCATGGACAGCATCGAGTTGTTCAAGAACGCCCCGGAAAAACCCCACTTTTAGCCCGCATGAAGATCTGCATCCTGTCCGACAGCCACGATAACCGGGAATACCTGGAGGCGGCCGTACGCGCGGCCAGCGCCGCCGGCGCCGAGGCGGTACTGCACTGCGGCGACGTGGTCGCGCCCAGCACCCTGGAGGTAGTCCGGCCCTTCGGCCTGCCGGTGCATGTCATCCACGGCAACAACACGGGCGACCTCTACATGCTGGGTCGCATCGCCTCCACTGACGGCAACGGGGTGCACTACTACGGTCAGGATGCAGGCATCCTGCTGGGCGGGCGGCGCATTTTCATGGTGCACTATCCGCATTACGCCCGGGCCATGGCCACCACGGGCGACTGGGACCTGGTGTGCTGTGGACACGACCACGCAGTCAATATCGAGACCATCGACAATATCGCAGGAAACCGGACCGTGCTGGTCAACCCCGGCACCGTCGGCGGCATCAAGGCCCCCGCGACCTATGTCATGGGCGACCTTGAAGGCATGGAATTCACCGTCTGCCCGGTAATGACTGCCGCTACGCAGCAAAGCGCGGCGGTTTAACCCGGACCACATGAGTAGCGTATGAAAGAACCCAGCCCTGAACAGATGGTCGTTGGCGACAAGAGCGGCATCGACCTGGCCGAGTCCCGGCCCTCGCTGCAGGCACTCCTCAAGGAGCACCAGCAACACCTGCGCGCCCTGCCCGCCGATTGCAAGCCGGTGGATCGCGCACGCGTCCAGCTGGATATCGCCGAAACCCTGCTGGGCCTGCAGAAGAAGAAAGAGAGCTGGGACACGGCGCGCGAGGCCTTCGATGTGTTCGTAGCCGAGGAATCCTGGCAGGATGCGATCGAGTCCTGTGATGTCCTGTTCCAGTGCGAGCAGGCAGCATCGCTTGCCGCCCTTGGCAACGGCGTGTGGCTGGCCATCACCTACCCGGTGCCTGCCCAGCTCACCGTGGCCATGCTGCAGCATATCGTCGACGAGACCCCGGATGATTCCGACGGCGCCGCGGTGGCCGCCATGGCGGCCCACTACATCGCCGACCTGCGTACCGAGGGCAAGGAACACGAAAACCTGACCTTCTTCACCAAGCAGCTGGTGGCCGGCGTGGCCAAGCGCCACCGCGGTATCGAGGACGACCCCGAGATGATCAAGACGTGGATCGAGATCCTGGGACTGAACGACGTCAACGAACTACTGGCGCGCCTGTCCGCCATGGTCGATGTCATTGTCGGCGACAACTGGTGGGTCGACCGGGACGCGCTGCGCGCCCGGCTGCCGATCAACTAATCTGTACCATCCAGAATAATTCAGGAACGTCAGAATATGCGTCATTGCGGGTCGCGCAATGACGTAATACTCCAACATTCCAAAGCTCTTCACCGTCAGCCGGGTAAAAAATGAAACTGCCAGGTCGCACAGGGATGCGAATCACAGAGAACCAATTCAATACCGGCGTCTTCCTTCTGACCTTCATGGTCATGGCCTGGGCACCCTTCTTCGGCGGGCCGCGACTGTTCAGTTTCCTGCTGGCACTGGTCGGTATCGGGCTGCTCTGGAAAGAGCGTGCCACCATCTGGCAGCAGCCCGCGGTTCGCCGGCTGGCCGTTATTTTCCTGTTGCTGGGCATCCCGATGCTGATTTCGCTGCCCGGCAGTTACGACGTCAAGGGCACGCTGGTCGTCACCTGCCTGCTGGTCCTGTTTTTTCCCATGGGGGTGACTCTGGTTCGGGTATTTCGCAACACCCTATGGCGTGAGCGACTGACCCTGTGGATCGCCATCCTGGTCAGTTTCTGGCTAGTCGATGGCCTGATCCAGTTCATTTTCGGACGAGATCTGCTGGGTATCCCCACCTACAATCTGCGCCGGGTCGTGGGCATCTTCGGTGACAACACCCACTTCGGAGTTTATCTTGCCACCCTGACACCGCTTCTGACACTGGCTTTTCTGAAACGCTCACGCCTGCTCACCGCCACAGCAATCATCCTGACTGCCACGGTTGTTGCACTTACCGGTATTCGCCACGCCTGGGTAATGTTCGCATTGGCCTGTGCACTGCTATTTTTTACCTACCCCTTCCGCCACCGGGTGCTGGCCCTGGGTACCGCCGCGGGCATCGCCTGCCTGGCAGTCGCCGTGAGCTTTTCGCCTATTGTCAAACACAAGGTCGACACGCCCCTATCAGGGTTTGAATGGAACCTTGAGGGAATCGATAAGTTTCTCAGTCGCAGACTGCAGCTTTGGGATACCTCAATCCTGATGGCGAACGCACATCCTTTCACCGGGATAGGAGTACAGGCATTCCGGGAGGCCTACCAACAGTACGAACGAAATCCCAGCCCCTATAAACGATCAATAGGATCGATTGTCAACCACGCCCACCATGCCTATTTTTCCGTACTCGCCGAGAGCGGGTACACCGGGCTGCTGGGTCTGCTGGCGATCTGGGTTCTGCTGTTGCGTTGGTATTTCGGCTACCCGCGCGTGCACCGCCGCCAGTCCCTACCCTTTGCCTTAAGCCTGCTGGTGGCGATGTTTCCACTGAATGCACAGCCTATCCTGTACTCAGGATGGTGGTTCCCGGTGTTGCTGCTACTGGCCGCCCTGATGCTGGCTGCGCTGGATGACGGGGCCCCGGGCACTGATGAAAAGACATAGGTCAAATTGACGTTAGCGCAATCTGACGTCCCGATGTCGGGTTACGGCACAAGCCGCCTAACCCGACCTACATGGTAGATTTTACAGCTTGGATAAAGGGGAGCGTCCCCGACAATCTCGAAGACATTGACAGAACCGGATCATAGTCACGGAAGAACACGGAAAGATAATAACAAGGTCAAGGAAGGCCTGATTAACCCAACTCCAGTCATTCCGCAGCTCAGCTCTGCCCCGAATGACGGCTTGATCAGACTTTCCTTGAAAGTAAAAATATGGGCTCTTCCCCAAATCGAGTGGGTAGATTACCGTTGTAGGGCCGAATTCATTCGGCCAACAGCTATCTTTACCATTGGAGACAAGGAAGTCACCATGTCCTGCGACGCATTGCGCAGGGGGCGTCATTCCCTGCAGCATCAGGTCTATTGCATCACCACGGTTACCTGTATCAGTACGGGAGTCTCTGACAACGAGCATATTACGACCGTGCTGCCAGGAAAGATGGAGATGTTCGCCAGATTGCCCGATATAGCGTTGCCAACCCGTTGCCAGCTGGCCTGGCTCGGAATATTGGCGATTACCCCCATTGGGATTGCATCTGGATAACAGATGACGATGAAACACCGTTGGTCGAAAACACCGTTGGCCGAATGAATTCG
>CAMYJI010000069.1 GCA_947258545.1 uncultured Ectothiorhodospiraceae bacterium | reverse complement strand
CCGGATATATGAGAGCAATCCTGTCCCTGTCACCGCCCAGGCAAAATCTTGCAAAACGGGAGGAGACCATATATGGGCAAAGCGCAGCGTGCCCGACAAGCAGATTCAATTCGCGGCTGCGAGCCGCTCCTACTGGATGAAAAGGCCCTCGATACGGTATGAGGGTAGCCCTCGGTGTATTCGGTAAAGATTTAACCATCTGTAATATATGATAATTCTCTCTTTATCCCGAATGTGAATAGTTGACACTTTTTCTGTCCAGTTTGCCGGCGCGGCAAACAGGCCGGATCGCTAATCTATAGCCATCTGGAGAGCAAAGTGTTCGCAACCACAGGAGCTGCGTGACAGCAGCAGGAGGAGAGAGATGAAAAGGAAATCACTCACAACACTGGTTATGTCAATATCCATCATCGGGGCCAGCACCCTCGCGACCGCCGCCGATACCGATAACTCGATGTACGGCTGGCAACTGAGTCTCCTGTTTGAGCCCAGCCCCGCACAAATCAGGGTGGAAGACCGTGGCCGGGTCGTCATCTATGACGGTCTGAAGAGTGCCGATATCGACCGGGCCCTGGAGGAACAGTTCGACCGGGTCGACAGGATGATGTTCGTCAACACGGTGATCACTGATTCGAAGGGTGAAGCGGTCACGGACCCGGTTACCGGGGAGGTGATGACCGAGGATGATGGCTGCTAGCGGGACATCCGTTTGGATGTCTCGTAAGTGGCCATCGCGACTCAGTCGCTGATCGCGAAGCTGACCGGCGGGCTCAGAGAGCCATGGTTGAAGTCTCCCAGCAGTACGTGTTCGTTGGTGTCGCGCGCATGGATCACCCAGGAGTAGTAGCCACCTTTCTCCAGCAGGCCTTCCGGTAGCACCAGGCGCGGTTCGGTCAGCAGCTTCGAGCTGTGTAGCAGTTTGCCGTCATTCCACAGGTCGCGGATGAAGACCTGGTAGAAGGCGGCGCCAGGGATGGCATCCCAGGCCAGTTCCTTCGGTATCTCTGTGACCTCTTCGTCCGGTGCCGGTACCTGCCCGGCGGCCTGGGGCAGGCTGTCGATGATGACGTAATCCCGTGCCTGGTACTGACTGCCGTCCTTCAGGGTGACACGCGCGGAATACCAGCCATCCGGTGCGCTGGAGGGGACATCGGTCTCCACCATGAACGCCCGCTTGGGGGGCTTGTTTTTCGGGGTGATCTTGCGGTAGTTGTCCAGGTCCAGTTCGGACAGGGGACTGCCGTCCGGATAGAAGACCTCGATCTTCTCGGTCTCGGAGAAACGCGGTGTGGAGAACAGCGGCATGAAGAACAGCGACCGCTCCGGCCAGTTGCATACGTGGATATCAAAAAAGCCGGCCGCGTTGTAGTGTGGATCCTGCTCTGCCGAGGCGGTCACGCCGGAATATAACAGGCCGAGGGCAATCAGCGGGAAACTGCAGAGCCGGTTGTTGGTGTGCGGCTTGCGGGAGATTGGATTAATAAAGTGCATGGGTTCTCCTTTTCCATTGGTTGTTCATGTTCACTTCTTGCGTTGCGTCCCTGCTTATTGTGGGAGGAGGGACGGGCTGTTAATGGGGCGCGTCATTGCAAGCGCGATGTGCAAGGAGAAGGTGAGACCGGGAAACGGTCGAAAAGCTGGCCTGGGCCATGCCGTGAACGGCCAGCGTGGCAATCTCGTGAGAATGGCTGCTCACTGTGTGAGATTGCTTCGTCACTTCGTTCCTCGCAATGACGGGTAGCCTGGCCTGTCCAAAGATTGCTTCGTCACTTCGTTTCTCGCAATGGCGGAAAACAATGTTCCCGCAATGAGGTAGTTATTCGTCATCCCGGGTATCCGTTCCCGGGGCGCGCCGGTTGGCCTCGCGCAGTCTCAATGAAAGACTGCGCAGCATGCCGATGCTGAGTTCCGGGTAGCTCAGGATCAGGCCCTTGAGGCGCGACTTGTCCAGTGCCAGCACGGTGCTGTCCTCGATGACGTGGGCCGTGGCCGAGCGCGGCAGGTCATCGAGGATGTTCATTTCGCCGAAGCAGTCGCCCGGGCCCAGTCGGGCGATATAGTTCGTACTTGAAGTGTCGGTATCGAGCGAAATGCCGACCTGGCCAGTAACCAGCAGGTAGAGATGGTCGCCCTGGGCGTTGATCTCGAATACGCGGTCACCGGTGAAGTACTGCTGTTCCTCCAGTGCCTGGGCGACACGGCGCAGGTCATCGGTCGCCACCTGGTTGAACACAGGGGATTTCTTCAGCAGCAACAAGCGATCAAACAGGTCAGGCATCGGCAGTTCCCCGGGCAAGGCTCGAAAGTGCCGTGTCGGCACAGTATTGCAACCACTCGTCTTGTTGTTGTCGGCACCAGTTCAGGACATCGACTACGGTGCTGAATTCAGTGCCAGCACGCTTGTCGATCTGCGTGCTGATGCTTGTCTGCAGTATATCATTCAGCCGGCTGGCGATTGCGCGATCGTCCAGGTTGGCGAGGACCTCGCAGGCATTGGCCACGTGCCGGCTGTCGCCGCTCGAAAATCCGGCCCGGATGGTGCTGATGATCCCGGGCTCGTGCAAGGGCTCCAGTGACTGCAGCGCCAGCAACAGGGTCTGCTCCATGCGTTCCCTGAGGGTATACTTCATAAGTTCCAGCGCCGGGGTGTCGCAGGCCTGGACGGGGGTCTGATCCAGTACATTGACGGCGGCCTGCAGCCTGCCGGCCTCGTCGATCTTGCGTTCGGCAATGGCTTCGTAGCGTGAAGTCGGCAGTTCCAGATCCTGCAGGGCGCTCAGCAGCGTCGCCTGGGCGCGTGGGTTGCCTCTATTGGTCGTGATCCACTCTACAGCCTCCTCCTTGAAGTCGTCAGCGACCCTGCGCAGGGATCCAAGCGCGGCTTCGCGGACCCGGGGGTGGCCGTCACCCAGCGCCCGGGCAAGCAGCGAATCCCGATCGGCGGCGGCAAGCAGGTGGAGACAGCCCGCCGCTGCAGCACGCAGCGCGGGGTATTCGCTGTCCAGTGAATCGTTGAGCAGGCCATCCACATCGAGGGGATAGCCGGCAGGCCAGCGACCGATTCCCTCCAGGGCGCGCGTCCTGATATCTGCAGACGGTTCCTGCAGCAGGGCCACGAGTGCCTGGCGGTAGGCCGTGATGATCCGGTCGCGCTGGTCTTCAACCAGTCCGGGGATGTCAGTGACCAGGTACATGCCCGCCAGCCGGGCATCGATGCCGTCCTCGAGCAAATCCCGCCAGTGTTGTTCGACAGTCTCATGGTGTTCCCGCTGCAGGGCCACGTGGATGCCGATACTGCGCAGGCGGGGGTTCTTGTCGTCGATCAATCCAATGGTCTCGCGGAAGGCCTGCTCATCACCGTCATTGACCAGCATCTCCAGGATGGTGGCCTGCAGATGCGGGTCTCCCCTGTGCGCCAATGCATGGAGTTGTGCCCGGTACGGCGTGACCGGGTGTGAGGCGAGCAGGCGCAACATGCGGTCGATGGTCGGGGTGTCCTTGGTACTGACCTGTTCCAGGATCAGGTCCACGGCCTTGTCGGGAAAGGAATCCACCAGCAGTCGTGAAAAGGCCACGGAGACTTGGTTGTCATTATGGCGGACGCCGCGCAGGACCTCATTCAGCACATTATCACTGCTGCCCTGCAATGCGGCATACAGCTGTTCATTGGGCAGAAACAGGCGCTCCTTCAGGGTCGTCAGCAGGGTGCTGACATAGGCCCGGTTCATCCGCTGGTTGAAATAGAGGTACAGGATGGCGGCCGCGATGCCCGGAAACAGGAAAAAATGGGTGTCTTCCATGCGCTGCATGAACCATAGCAGGCTGCCACAGGTCAGCAGGGCCAGGGGGAGCACGATAGCGACCGACATGGCGCGTGCGCGGCCCTGCATGTAGCCCGGCAACACGTTGAAAAACATCGTCCTGACTGGGTTTCTGAAGGCCGGCATCAGGGCATCCTTGTTGAAGCTGCCGAGCAGGGCGGACGGTAATGCGAAGCTGAACACCAGTGCCAGCAGGCTGAAAACCGTGGTCACCGGGAACAGCAAATTCACCTTGCGCACACCGAAGTGGTGGATGGTTCGGTTGGTGACAAACAGCTGGAGCGAAAGCGCGATCGCGCTGGTGACCGCGGTCAGGCCACCGAAGAAGCTGGTCAGCGCCGCCTCGGTTTCGAAGGTTTGGGTATACACCCGGTTGACGCTGTAACAGAGGACATAGAAGGCGATGACCATGAAAAACAATGCAAGTGATGCCGCACGCAGCAGATTTGAACTGTAGGTATAGCGGATGCCCTGCTGGATGTCGTTGACACCGTCATGTACAGGGTGGCGACTTTTCCGCGGTGGTCGGAAGTGTTTCGAGACCCCATGCCGACTGTGATGCAGGTAGATCACCACGATGCCCAGACCGAGCAACAGGCACCAGGCCAGTATCAGGTTCTGGGTGCCGATGATCGGTGCGAACACGGCCAGTGTAAGGCCCCCGCTGATGGTACCGACCTGGGCGCCTGCAAAAATCAGTGGCGACAGGCGCTTGGCCTGCAGGGTATTCATGTTCTGGTTCATGTACAGCGCGCCGTGTACCAGCAGCAGGTCGGAGGAAACCTCGTAGACCAGGTAATAGGCCGGGTAGATAAAGGAGGAGTCGGTGCTGGCAATCACCAGCCAGCTGGCCCCGACCAGTACTACCAGGATGCCCAGCAGGGCTTTGAAAAAGGACTCGGCCGGGACCCGGTCGGCAAGGGCGGCATACAGGGTGCTGGCCGCGGCCAGCAGTACACTCTGGAAGATATACATCAGCGGCAGGTATTCGATGCCGAAACGCTTGAAGAACAGGGCGTCGGCGGTACTGCGTCCGATGGCCATGCCGGCGCTCACCAGCAGGAAGAACAGCAGGAAATACAGGACCTCGCCGGACTCTTCTTCGTGGACCAGAAAGAGTTTTCGGACGCGTTCCATGGTCAGGCGTTTTGTACCCCGGTTTACTGGAATGGAAACATCTTCATGGGCTTGGCCATCTGGTTCACATTGCCCGACATGTAGCCCATGGTGACATTCATATCGGTGATCTGACGGTTGAGTAGCTGGATGTTCGAGGTCATGTTAGCAACATTTCCGTTCATGGCGTAGATCTGTTCGACCATTGAGTGAACATCGCCGCTGAGGTTCACGAGGCTGCCATCCATGCTGGAGACGGCCGTATTCATGGCCGGCATGACGGTGATGTGGTCGTTCAGTGTCACGATGGTCTTCTGCATGGTGCCTATGTCTCCGGCCATCGATGCCATGTCCGCCTGCATCGTTTGCATATAACCCGACATGTCATTCATGTGCACCGTGACCGAGGCAAAATCCTTGGTCAGGATGTAGATCAGGTAAAACAATACCACCCCAAGGATGGCCATACCCGTCATGCCGAAGCGGATGATCTGGGTGGTGCGCCGCCCGATGCGGATGCTCATCTGCTCGCGGTGTTCCATGCCGCTGCGAAACTCCCGCATGGCATTTTCCACAATCTCCGCCAGTTCCCTGGGGTTGTTATTGTTTTCCATGTGCTACTCCCGTCGGGCACGCCGTGTCTCGCTGGTGTGCCGGGTTACTTATTGTTGTTTTACCTGTCATTTGCCGGCCGGTTGCTGGTCCGGACGGCTGCGTTATATTTGTTGTCCTTCTCCCTCTGCCTCGGGGCGGCGGGATATTCTATCCAGTCGTTCTATATGCTCACCCCAGCCTGTGTGTGGTCTTGAACAGCCGTGTGGCGAGGATCTCGTTCAGGTTGCGGAATACCTTGGTGGCGATATAGGGGTAGCGCCGGCTGAGTCGCTCCAGGTTTTCCTGGGTCAGGGACAGCAGGCGGCTGTCCTCTGTGGCATCGACATCGGCGGTGCGCTTTTCATAGAACAGGCCGGTCTCGCCGACGACGTCGCCGCGGCTATGGGTCGCCACCTCGACGCGGCCATCCTCGCCCTCGAATGAAGTGGTCAGCTTGCCGTCGATCACGACATACATCTGCGTCCCCTTGTTGCCGCTGGTGATGATGCGTTCCCCGGCGGGCACGTTGACGATCCGGGACATGACGGCGACGATCCGTGCCTGGGAGTTGCGCAGGCCCTTCAGCAGGGGGATCGATTTCTGTGGATTCTCACCCAGGTCCAGTGTGAGTACATCCCAGAGGGTGGTGACCCGGACGCTGCAGCAAAGGGCGGGTGTCAGCAGGAAGTCGCTCAGCCAGGCCACGGCCAGGGCGTAGGAGGCCATGATCCCGACCTGGACCTGCATGCTCAGCTCGCTGGTCGTCAGCACCAGGAAGCCGAGGCAGAGGCCGATGGAGGTGTAGGTCACGGGCCGACCGACGGCCTTGAGGGCCGCCACTGTCGCCTTGCGGTCATCCGCATAGCGTTTGACCTCCTGGCTGAAGCGGGAGAAATAGTGGATGGTGTCATCGATGGCGATGCCGAGCACCATGGGTGCGATCAGGCTGGTGCCGGGATTGAGGCTGATGCCGAAGAATCCAAGGGAGCCGAAATAGATCGTCACCGGAATGATATTCGGGACCAGGGCGACCAGGCCGATGCGCATGGACATGAACATCATCGACAGGATGGCGTAGACGATTACCAGCGCCAGGCCGAGACTTTTTGCCTGGCCGACGACGATACTCGCCAGTGTCTTGTTGATCAGTACCGGGTTGCCGGTGAGGGTTGCCGTCAGATGTTCGGGTAACTCCTCCAGCCTGGCATTGACGCGGTCAATCAGTCGGGACATGTCCTCGGAGCTGAAAACCTTGGATCGCAGCACGATATTCGTGGTCTGGTAGCGGGTGTCGACAATCCGGTCCAGCTCGTCGTTGGAACTGAGGAATATCAGCTGGGTAATCAGGCGGCGACTCTCGGGGATGCTGTAGAAGGCCGGGTCGTTGTCGTGAAAGGCCTGGTTTACCAGCATCAGGTAGTCAGCGACCGAGGTGGTGCCGCCGATCTCAGGCTGGCTGGTCAGCCAGCCCTGCAGTTCCCTGATGATCTCCAGGTTGGCCGGCTCCTTGAAGGTGTTCGGCCGGAGGCCTTCAACCACGATATAAAGCGGGTTGGCGCCCCCGAGCTTGTCATTGACGACATTGAAGCCCGTGCGTATATCCGAATCCTCGGCAAAGCTGGCCATGAAATCGGTACTGACCTTGATGTTGGTCATGCCGAGCAGGGCGAATGCAAACAGCACGCCGGACACGGTGAATATCCTGGTGCGCTGGTTCAGGTCGAACATCGCTATGCGGTCGACGAAGCGTTCGAACAGCGGTGGACCCCCCTGCCTGTCCTGCACGGGCTTGATGCTCATCCGGTCGAGATGCATCAGCAGGGCAGGGGTGAGAGTGATCGACAGCAGGGTGATAATGATGACGCCGATAACGGCGAAGATGCCGAATTCCTTGACCGCCTCGATCGGGTTGACAATGAGCGCGATAAAACCGGCCATGGTGGTCAGCCCGGTCAGCACCACGGGCAGAATGACCTGTTTGAGCGTCGAGCTGAGCAGCCCCTCTTTGTCGCTACGCGAGGCGCGTTCCTGGTGATACTCGGAGACCACATGCACCGTGTAGGACAGCCCCAGTATCATCAGCAGCGGGGGTACCAGGACCGAAATCATGCTCAGGGAATAGCCCATTGCGGCAATCACCCCGAGGGTCAGGACCACGCCGGCAGTGACCGTGAGCAGTGGAACCACCACGCCCAGCACTGTCCGGAACGAAAGCGCCAGGATGATGGCCAGCACGACGGCGATCATCGGTGGTGTCCAGATCAGTTCATGGATCAGGGTCTTCATCAGCGAGACCTTGAAATGCGGCGCCCCGGTGAGCCAGATTTCGTTGTCGCCCCGTTCCTCCTCGACGATGCCCACGATCTGCTCGTGGATGCCCTGGCGCAGGAACTCGCGGTCCGAGATGTCATGAAAATAGACAATCAGTGCCGTGGTGTCGCCTTCTTCCGAGACCAGACTGCCCCGGTAGACCGGGTTGGCCAGGACCCGTGCGCGGACGGCGGCCATGTCCGTTGCGCCGGCGGCGATGTTTTCGATGAAGGGTGCGATGTCGAGACCCTCATCGGTGCTGCGGATGTCCAGGGCGTTGGTCAGCGAGACAACGTGGTGCACGCTGTCGATTTCACTGATGCGCCCGGTCATGCGGTCGATGCGCGCCAGCGTGTCGCGGGTGAAAATATCAGCGGAGGTCAGGGTGATGACCAGGGTCTCGTCGCTGCCGAAAATCCGCCGCGAGTTATCGTAAAACAGCTTGGCGGGTTCGTCCTCGGAAATCAGCCGGTTTGCAGACGGGTCGATCTCGAGGCGCAACTGGCCCGTTCTCGGGTCGACGATCTGCAGGGTTGCCAGCACGAAGAGGCCAGCCACCAGCACCAGTACGATACCGGTCGAGCGTGCAACGAGCGTGGCGGTTTTTTCGAGTATCCCCATTATTATTTATTGTTGCCGGGATCCAAGTGTGTGTCGTTCAGGGCCCCAGGGATGGTACATCTACCTGCTTCAGCTGCTCGGGTTCGAACAGCCCGGTGTCGATTTCTTTCCCGATACGGATGTTCTTTACGACCAGCGTGGTTTTTGTCTTGTCGCGCAGGTCTTCCATTAGCAGTTCCGCCGGGTACCAGATGCCGCCGGCCTGTTTCAGGTTGCCCGGCTCGATAGTCATTTGCTTGCGCAGGCGGTCACCGCGTTCGAACAATGCTGTCTTCAGGGGCAGGCAGGTCTGCTTGTCGACGTAGGAGGTGACCCGGGTATAGCCCGAACCTTCTTCGGGTGAACTTTCCAGCACATAGACGGGCCGTCCTGCCAGCTGTTCATCCGGCAGTCGCTCGACACTGATGTCGGTGAGCATGCCCTGTATGCGTTCGAAATCCTCGTAGGAAAAGTCTGTTCCCATAATGGAGCTGGAGATCTTCTTGGAGGTGATGCGTCTGACCTTGAACAGGCCCGGCATGTAGATGTACATGTCGTTTTGCGGCTGCTTCTGGACGATCAGAAAGCGTGCACCCCTGACATCCACCGGTTCGTGAAAATACATCATCACGCGCGCCTGCTCCTCGGCAAATCGTTTCAGGAAGATGTCGGCCTCGAGCACCTGCTCGTAATGGCTGCGGTCAACGACGCGCAATTCGATCGACTGGACCGAGGTCGTCTGCGGCAGGTTCTGCTTCATGCAGGACTCGATTTCCGCGGGGATCTCGGCGGCGGTGGCCAGCGTCGAGGCCAGCAGCAGGCTGGGCGGCAGCAAGAATCTCATCATGACACTGATGGCTGTTCTTCTATTCTTTAAAATCAACATGTTATATAGATTTTCAATATTTTGCAATTGACTTTATGCGGTATTTTCACGGGTTTCGGCGGCACGCCGCAGCCACGAAAAAAAACGCTATTTTTCAGTCATGTGCGGAATAGAGGGGCGAATCAATGAAAAATCAATGGGGTCAGACTCGATTGATTTCAGGCGAATGGTTCATAAGGGCTAAATCAATCGAGTCTGACCCCATTGAAGCAGGTTCATTGATCATTATCAGTGGCGTATAGTCAGTATGAACCGCCTTTTCGCTGGCCGGCACTCGCTACTCATCTGTGTCTGCACCTGCGGTCGGTGTCGGCGCGACTCGCCAATCGCCTCTGAGTCGCGTCACGGCGCCCGTACTGGCCTCCCTGCCAACCGTTAATGGCAATATAATCGCATCCTTGCGAGTTCCTCTTATGCTGCAGACTAGAAGCCGTATGGGTTGTCCACCAGCTCGCAACCTGCTGCCACCTAAACGGCATCTTTCAGTTTGTTCCAGAAGTTTAAGGCATTTTTCTGGACTTCTCATTTGGGTCGGAATACTACCTAGGGCCTGCAACTGATTGATTTTTCAATTGAATGTTTCCTCTCAGGTGGCGGGTCAGAACCGGACACTCGATAGACGAAAAAAATGAGGCAGCACCAAGGGTACTGCCTCTGTTGGATGCCTACAGTTCGACCTGCTCGCTGATACGCAGGGCATCATCCACTTCAACACCCAAATAGCGCACCGTGCTTTCCAGCTTCGTGTGACCCAGCAGTAGCTGGACGGCCCGGAGATTGCCGGTTTTTCTGTAAATCTGTGCCGCCTTCGTCCGCCGGAGCGAGTGGGTGCCGTATTTGCATGGGTCGAGGCCAATACTGGCAACCCACTGCTTCAGGATCCGCGCATATTGTCGGGTGGTGAGGTGGGGACAGGTGTGGACGCGGCTTGGAAAGAGATAATCCTCCTGACCAAATCCACACTGCCTGATCCATGCCAGGACGGCCTCTCGCGTCTGCTCGGTCATTTCGAACTGAACCGGTCGCCCGGTCTTTTGCTGCACTATTGTAGTGCGCTCTCGAACCTGGCCGCCTGAGGCGACATCACCGACCCGCAGGGCCACCAGATCACAGCTACGCAGCTTGCTGTCGATTGCCAGGTTAAACAGGGCCAGATTGCGCTGCCTGCCCTTGATCTGGAGCCGGATACGGATCGACCAGACCTCCTTGGGCTTCAGCGGGGGCTTCTGGCCAATGAGCTTGTGTTGTTGGCGGGCTGCGCCATGATGGGATTCATTCGGCAACAGGTAAAAATCAGCCATGGTGAGCTCCTGCCCAGATCCCGCCGTGCCCCTTCAAGTTGGAACCAGGTGACAGGCTGTCACCCTCACAATATTAGCTTAGTCTGAAGGACGGGAGTCCATCTGGAATAGGACAATGAAGGGCAGAAATCTGGAATTTACCGCTGGAGGTCGTCTCCCGACCCAACCCAGACGTAGAGAAATTCTATTTGTAGGGCAGGAATCTAACTGAAGCAGGACGTTCTCTCTCGGCTAATATGTGACGCCTTTGTTGAAACCTGTATTGCCTTTGTACCCAGCCTGGTCAGGCAGATTCCTTCTCCTGTCGGGTCTCCACATTCTTTGTCTAGAGCCTTGTACCAAAGTGCAATGTACTTCAGGACAATATGCTCCCTGTTTCACGCATGGCAAAGTGACTTAAAGCTCTCGCGGCTCCATAACAACTAATCGAGCAGGATAATAATAATGGGGGATCGTTATCCACAAACCCAAATTGAAATGGAGGTATAAAAAGAAACTTTGTGGTGTAAATAAACTTGGGAAAGTATTTTGTGAATCGGTTCGCAAAATATTCAGTCGGACACCTGGCTAGTACTTATAAAGCGGGCTCAAGATGCATCAATCTTATTAATATACTAGACTGATTATAAGCGGAGCAAAGCCCAAGATAGGGAGTGATGGATGGCCATGGCGGATAACCCAGGTGCATGTCAGGCTAGGAATGGCAGCAGGTTGGTGCTGCGTTTGGTGCCGTCGACAACAATCGCTGGTAGCAAGGCCCTCTCACCATCCCTTACGTTACAGGGTGTTCTTCAGGCAGCTGCTTGGAGCCTTACAGAATAAGCATATCTCGGTCCCCCACGTGAATTTGACCGAACATAAAGGGCTATCCCCATGACGCGTGTAAAGTTCTCTTCCTTAGTTTTCATTATCGCCGCGCTATTTCTATCAGCCACACAGTCTACCGGCGTCCTCGGAGCAGGCCCCACAGCGACGCAGAAGAACCGGTTGCAATCGCTTGCCGAGAATCTGCATGAACGTTCCCGCGCCGACCGCCAGCAGGCAGCCCAATACGCGGCAAGGTCCGGGATTCCAACCCGTCGCGAACTACCTGGCGGCAGGGTGCTCGAATTACAGCGAATCGCACCCGGTATCGGTCCGGTTTTCTACATCACCAATAATCTTGGGGCAGCTGATACTGTGTCCACGGATGATGTCTGGCCGGGTGGCCTTGCCGGCCTGAACCTGGAGGGTGCCGGGTTGATCGTCGGCGAATGGGACGGTGGAGCGGTGCATCCGGGACACCCGGATATGCTGAACATCATCCAGGTCGACGGCGCCACCGAGATCAGTGGTCATGCGACACACGTGGCCGGAACGCTGGTCGGTTCAGGCGCATCATACCCTGGTGCACACGGCATGGCGTCCGGTGCGCAGCTAAACGCGTGGGACTGGAATGACGATACTGCCGAGATGGCGACTGCCGCCGCTGGTGGACTGCTGGTTTCAAACCATTCCTACGGTGCCGCGACCGGGTGGGTCTACATCGGTGATGCAATACCCAACGAATGGTGGTGGATCGGTGGTGATGGTAACGAGGACCCGAAGTTCGGCTATTACGACGCGGAATCGCAGATCTGGGATCAAATCGCCTATGATGCGCCCACTTACCTGGCTGTGAAGGCTGCCGGTAACGATCGTACTGACTTCGGGCCGAATTCAGGCGAAGCGTACACGATAGTCGACGATAACGGCACACCGCTGAGCACTTCGACCCAGCCGCGCCCGGCTGACTGTGCGCCCGCCGGTTACGACTGCCTGCCGCTGCACAGTGTTGCGAAGAACATCCTGACGGTCGGCGCCGTCGATGACCTGCCGGGCGGTTATACACCACTGGCGGGTGCCGACCAGGTCTCAATGGCCCCGTTCAGTGGCTGGGGCCCAACCGACGACGGTCGTATCAAGCCCGACCTGGTCGCCAACGGCGTACTCCTGCTATCAACCTGGATCGATGAATACTCGCCATATGCGGTCGCCTC
Organism: uncultured Ectothiorhodospiraceae bacterium; assembly: GCA_947258545.1. Lineage (GTDB taxonomy): Bacteria > Pseudomonadota > Gammaproteobacteria > UBA9214 > UBA9214 > CAMYJZ01. Next base: position 3,528 of record CAMYJI010000069.1, on the reverse strand, counting down.
CGGAACCTCGATGGCATCACCCAATGTTACCGGATCGCTGCTCCTGCTGCAGGAACATCACGCAGATCTTCACGGCCCCGGCAACTTCATGCGGGGTGCGACATTGAAGGCACTCGCAATCCACACCGCCGACGAGGCTGGCAACGCAGATGGACCGGATTATGAATTCGGCTGGGGGCTGTTGAATACGCGCAAGGCGGCCGAGCTGATTTCCGACGCCCACGTGGGCGTTGACCACCAGGTCATCGAGGGCAGTCTGGTGAATGGCACCACAGACTCGATACCGGTGCCTGTATCAACTGGAAACTCGATCATCCGCGCGACGCTGGTCTGGATGGACCCGCCGGGAACACCGGTGCCGCCCTCGCTCGACCCGACAGCCTCGATGCTGGTCAACGATCTCGATCTGCGAGTGATTGGCGGTCCCACGCCGTATGATCCCTGGGTTCTGGACCCGGCCGTTCCGGCGGCCGCGGCGATGCAGGGGAATAATTTCCGTGACAATGTCGAACAGGTCGTCACCGGCACGCTTGGCGCCGGCAGTTACACGGTGGAAATCACGCACAAGGGTCAGTTAACCAGCGGCGTGCAGGATTATGCACTGGTTATCAGTGTATTGTCCGAACCACCGACTGCTTCTGGCACCCTGTTCGATGTGGATTTCAGTGGGGGACTGCCGGCAGGTTGGTCAATACAGACGGTACAGGGAAAAGACTGGGAGGTCATAACGCCCATCCCTGGTGATGGCCGCCTGGATAATTTCACTGGCGGCAGCGGCAAGTTCGCGATTGTAGATAACGACTACTCCTACAGTACGTTGACCTCACTGCGAACACCGGTACTGGACCTGTCCGGCTATACCGGCGCGGTGCTGAGTTTCAACAGCTGCTTCGTCATGGACTATTGGGAAACCATCAATGTCGATGCAAGCACTGATGGCGGCCAGACATGGAGCAATCTCTGGACACGTCAAGGGTTCCTGCTTTGTCCGTCGCAATACTCACTGGACCTGTCGTCGCTTGCCGGGAACGCCACGGTCATGCTGCGCTGGCGCTTCGACAGCGGACCTGACACGATAGGCAACCTTTGGCAGGTCGACGATCTCAGACTTGAGGGGCTGGGCGGCGGGTCCGGCTCGGGGAATCCGCCGGGTGCGGCAGGCAACCCGACTCCGACCAATGGATCCACTGGTATTGATATTAACCAGAATCTTGCCTGGGCGGCCGCCGTCGATGCGGACTCCCACGATGTCTATTTCGGCACCAATCCTTCCCCCGGGGCAGCCGAGTTCCAGGGCAACCAGACCGCGACTGTATTTGAGCCGGGTCTGCTGGCGCCTTCAACGACGTATTACTGGCGTATCGACGAGGTAAACGAGCATGGCGCGACGCCGGGAGTAACCTGGAGCTTCCAGACCGCGACCGCCGCCCCGGACGCCATCATCTCTCTAAATAGCCTGAGTGCCGACTCCAGCGAGGCACTGCGCGGCCGCTGGAATGCAGCGGTGACCGTAGGGGTCGCTGACGCGCAGGGCCAGGCCGTTTCCGGTGTGGTCGCGGACGGCAACTGGAGTGGCGGCGCCAATGGCGCATCGAGCTGTACCACGGACGTGTCGGGCAACTGTCAGGTTGCCAAGCAGGGTTTGAAGAGCAATGTTTCGAGCGTGGTTTTCAGCGTAAACAATCTCAGTCTGAGCGGTTACACCTACGACAGTGGTGAAAATCTCGTATCGTCGATGGTGACGGTTCTCAAGCCGGAGCCGAACCTTCTGCCAGAGGCGGTCGACGACAGCTACAGTACATCGGTGGATACACCACTGACAGAAAATGTCATGGTCAACGACACAGCCGGAGAAGCGCCGACCGTGGTGACCGTATGGGGCACTGCCACGAATGGTACGGTGGTTGGCGGCGCGGATGGTGGTTTCACTTACACCCCTGACACCGGCTTTTCCGGTACGGATACGTTCGGTTACACGATTACCGATGCCAATGGCGACAGCGCATCGGCTACAGTTACAGTGACGGTAGGCGAGCCCGCGACAACGAGAATCCTGGACCTGTCGACATCAAAGAACAAGGGCAACAATATCGTGACGCTCACCTGGGCAGGTTTTACCAGTAATGTCAGTATCTTCCGGAACGGCGTGCAGGTAGCGGTCAATGAGCTCACAGAAGGAACCTGGCAGGATAATTTGGGCAAGGGTATTTCTGGTACGTATGACTACCAGGTCTGTGACACCCAGTGCGCAAACGCATCAGTCACGTTCTGACAGTACAGCGGCAATGTGGCTTTGGTTGGATGCGAGTCTCTTCGCCGTCATCTGATGGGTAGCGCGCTGCTCTTTCGAGGTGACGGGCTTATCCTGTTACGGTCAAATTGACAAGACACAAACCTGATCGGCATTTTCTAGTCCAGCCTATGTGAGAGACATAGGCCCTCAACAAAAAGGTTGGGTCTGACTAGAAAGACATACTCCCAAAGATGGGCCACATATCTGTGGCGGCCTTCTGGTCGCCGATTTTTATTTGCATGAACGGTAAGTTCTGCGGCATCTAAGACGTTCCCGATTTAGCCGGGAATGTCGTGTACTGGCCCAGACTGTGTAAAAACGCGCTCCTCGTTATAATCACGCTATAGCCACGGCGTGAGGTAGTCATGAAGCGTTTTGAGGTGCACCATGAGGCATCAAAGTCAATCAGTTGAAATTATTGTTCATATCGACGAAAACCTGGGCGATTTACGTCGTAACGAAATTGCGTCCTCGCTGGCGGCCAATGACGGTATTTACAATGCCCGCTTCACCCCGAACCGTGACCACCCCATGCTGGTGGAGTACAACCGGATCAAATACAAGGCCCAGGACATCCTGCGCAAGGTCATGAGCCACCGCCTGCATGCGGAGCTGATCGGACCGATCTAGTCGACATCGCGCCGGTTGCGGTGATACCGGTTATTCTTCGTGCCAGCTTCCGCGGGCATTTTTTACCGGAATATCGATTGGGTTTAATGAGTTTTTCCCTTATGGAGACCGAGCCGTGGCTGAGTTGTCACCACAGTCTCCGGGTGCGGAGTGGTGAGGGGCGCCGGGAGTGGAGTCATGCCTGTGCGGTAAAGTCGGAGAACGAGGCGCTGAGGGCTAGAGTTCGACGTTCTAGTCGCCGGTCTCGAGTCGAGCAGTTGGGTGCGACGGGCCGAGGCAGCTTTTCAGCCACCACAGTCCTGAGCGTAAAACTGAAAAACTAGAAATCTGTTTCATTGTCGATATTTTGTTGCCGTTTGTGTTTGTGCTTTGATTTTCAACCTGCGTGAGTGGGTATTGTTTGCTTTGCTTATCAGGCATATGAAGAATACTTGTTATAAGTTATTTCATTTGCGGGATTGCCTTTTCCCTGTCTAATAAATAGTCTCAAGCCATCGCCATTATTCTGCAGTGTTTATTTGAGCCCATGAAAACCAATGTCATTGTGTCCCTGTACCTGGCTGCACTCGTGACAGGCTGCGGGGGAGGTGGCGGTTCATCTTCAG
>CAMYJI010000068.1:1482-23561 GCA_947258545.1 uncultured Ectothiorhodospiraceae bacterium | reverse complement strand
TGCCTCCGCTGAAAAAAGTGGGGTAATAAATGGCTACTTGCCAGGCAAGGACCGCGCTTGGCATGACATGCTGCTTGTGGGTGGCGAATTCCTATTCGCACGGGTACAGGAATTTTTCAGAGTGCAAAAAGGACTGTGCCAGTTTTGTGCTAACTTGAACTACCAGTGAACTGCAAGTGACTGATAACTCAAATACGGTATTGGATGGGCAAGCGCAGCAAGTGACTGATTAATAAAGTAAGTAAATTGCTCTAAACTGGCTATGAACCAGGCGGTCGGGAGTTCGAATCTCTCCGGGCGCGTCATCATATAAAACAGTAAGTTAGCGAAGATATTGCGGGTCTTTTCTGCTTGCTGTTTTTATCCTTCCTTTTTCCAATTCAGACGAAAACAACGGGTTAAGTGTTAACCAGAGTGCCTGGCTAAAAAACACGTGCTCTACCAGTGTCACATGCTGTGTGATGGGAATTTATAAATCGTATTGCAGCGGATTATTTCGGTGAGAATTATAATCCGCCAGGGCCAACAACGGGTGATATTCAGGATAATATGACTATTGCCAAAATAGCACTCGGTGTGTAATGTTCGCGCGGATGCGTTCATCCACTGCACTACTCATCGCCATTATGTGCCTAAGTCTGCTGACCATGCAGATGAGCGGGCTGCATCTGCATGTGAATGCAGATAGCCAGGGCGGAGCACTTCACGGAACGCACCTCCACGATGCGGACATTGATGGGCATGGTCACGATCATGACGCCGAAATCGACGTATCACCCTTCGATACTGGTACTACATGGTCTAAGCTGATCCCGTTAATTGTCAGCCTGGTATTCGTCCTGCTGACCACAGTATTGGCAAGTAAGACGGTTTGGCCTCCACTGGTCGAACGTTTACCCATACGCCATCGATCCCGTTGGCGACCCCCACTGCGCGCACCGCCGCAACACATCCTCTAATTGCCTTCTTGATGGGCTGCTGAGCGCCTGACGGTCGCTCAGCAGCTTTGTTTCTTGCCTGATAGCTGTGCTCCGTAGAGCACAATTGGGAGATGTATTCATGTGGGAATTACTCACTCGCCAGATAGGTGTGGGCCTGTTTCTAGTGTTGTTTGGCACGATCGTTCGTGCGGAATCTGGCCTGGTTGGTGATAACCAAGCGATTGGCCTGAATGAGGCGGTCGCCAAAACCCTGGCGCGCAATCCAGCGCTGGTCGCCTTCGGCCATCAGCGCCAGGCGCAGGATGGGCGGGTGTTGCAGGCCGGTCTGGCACCCAACCCTGAGCTGAGCTTTACGGTCGAGAACGCGCTCGGTACCGGCAACTTTTCGGGTACGGATGGTGCCGAGACCACGTTGAGCATCGCCTGGATTCTGGAGCGCGGCGTTCGCCAACGTCGTATCGATACAGCCCGTGCGGGCGTATCGCTGCTCGCCGTGGAGACCGACATCAAACGTCTCGATGCGGCGGCCGAAACGGCGCGGTGGTTCTTTGCCTCCCTGTCCGGTCAGGCGCGCATGGTCAACGCCAGGGAAGCGGTTCGGCTCGCACAGGAAACCGTGAAAGCGGTTCAAAGGCGGGTGACGGCCGGTAGATCGCCGCAAGCTGAACTGGCGCGCGCACAGGCCGAGTTGGCGCACATGAAACTCAAGCAAGAGGGTATCGAGCACGAACTGGTCTCGACCAGGCGACGCCTGGCCGCGCAGTGGGGGGAAACCGAACCTCAATTTACGCGCGTGAGCGGAGACCTCATGGCGCTACCTGATTTGGAATTGTTCGAAGACCTTAAAACACGCATTAGCGAAAATCCCGATATTGCCCGCTTCTTATCGAAACAGCGCGTGGATGAGGCCGAGTTGCGTCTGGCGAGAGCGCAACGCAAGCCCAGCTGGCGCCTGTCGGCGGGTGTGCGCCGACTCGAAATCAGCGATGATGAGGCGCTCGTTGCCAACATCACGATTCCCCTGGCGCTGAGCGATCGTAACCAGGGTCGTATTGCGGAAGCGCAAGCCAATCTGGCACAAACGAACGCGGATGCAGACGCTGCCCGCATTCGTAATGAAACGTTGTTGTTCGTGATCTATCAGGAATTGCAACACAGCTTGCACCGCGTCGGAACATTCCGCGATGAGGTCATCCCGCACCTGGAACAGGCGCTGACAGACACGCGCAAAGCATATGAACTTGGGCGCTATAGCTATTTCGAATGGCGCACCGTACAGCAAGACTTGCTCGACGCGCGTAGCGCTCTGCTCGATGCAAGCGTAGACGCGCATCAAAAAGCCATCGAAATTGAACGGTTAACAGGCGTGCGCATCGCGCAGCCGACAACATCGCCATGAGGTTAGTTATGAACATGCGAACACAGTTTTTCTGGATACTATGCCTGGGTGTGCTGCTAACAGCCTGTGGGAGTGGCGACCCGGGATCGGATTCAGTGTCAAAACCCGTGCACGGCGTGGAAGCCGAGCCCGAACCGGAAAAAGGTCCCCATCGAGGTCGGCTGTTAAAGGACGGTGATTTTATCCTCGAACTGGCGATATTCGAGACCGGCGTGCCACCGGAGTTTCGCGTCTGGGTGACTGAACGAGGCCAGCCGGTTAAGCCCGAGGACGTCGAGCTGACAGTAAAACTGATTCGATTAGGAGACCGCGTCGATAACATTGGCTTCAAACCGCAGGACGATTTTCTGCGCGGCGATACCGTTATTTACGAACCGCATTCATTTGTGGTGTCCATAGAAGCCGTACACAACGGTAAGACCCACCGTTGGCAGTACGATAACTTTGAGGGGCGTACAAAGATCGGCCACGAGGTGGCCGAGGCATTTGGGTTGGAAACGCTGATTGCAGGACCGGCCGTTTTGCATGAAACGGTCACCGTATACGGCCGCATCATGACCAATACCGAACGCGTCCGCGAAGTCAGTGCGCGCTTTGATGGCGTGATTCAGTCGGTTTCAGCCTCGATCGGTGACACCGTTCGCAAAGGGCAGCCACTGGCAAAAGTCGAGAGCAACGAAAGTCTCAAGTCTTACACGATCAAGGCGCCCATCAGCGGGGTGATCACGCAGCGCGATGCCAATTCCGGTGAACAGACCGGCGGACGTCAGCTGTTCACTATCACGGATACATCGTCTGTCTGGGTCGATCTGTCCGTTTTTCCTGCCGATCGCGCGCGTGTCGTCGCCGGCGCCCCGGTCACGATCACCCCCGCCACCAGCGGTCCGTCGATCGAAAGCACGATTGATCGTGTGAATGTCGTGGCGCAAGCCAACCAGGCGGTGACGGCGCGCGTTGTGCTGGATAACCCGGACGGTCAGTTTTTGCCGGGCACCTATGTGACCGCTGAAGTGATCGTGGGCACCCACTTGGTACCGCTGGCGGTGAAGCGCACCGGTCTGCAAGCATTTCGCGATTTTACCCCGGGAGTGGATAGAGGTACTCGGCGGCCTGGACCCGGGCACGCGCTACGTCAGCGAAAACAGCTATCTCGTCAAAGCCGACATCGAAAAGTCCGGCGCATCGCACGACCACTGAGGCTTCATCATGTTGGAATACATCATCAACTTTTCATTACGACGACGATTCCTCGTTCTGGCATTCACACTGCTGCTGGCGGGCCTGGGTGTGTGGAACTTTACCCAGTTACCGATTGATGCCGTACCGGATATCACCAATATCCAGGTGACAGTCAATACGGCGGCACCGGGCTACACGCCACTGGAAGTCGAGCAGCGTGTCAGTTTTCCGGTCGAGAACGCGATGGCGGGATTGCCGCGGCTGGAATACACCCGTTCGCTTTCGCGCTATGGCCTGTCGCAAGTCACGATTGTCTTCGAGGAAGGCACTGATATCTACTTTGCCCGCCAGCAAGTGGGTGAACGTCTCAATGCCGCCAGAGGTAGTTTGCCCGCTACGCTGGAGCCGGCCCTGGGACCGATCGCCACGGGCCTGGGTGAAATCTTCATGTTCACCGTGGATTCCGAGCCGGGTGCGCTCAACCCGGATGGCAGCCCGGTGACGCCCACCGATCTGCGCTCCGTCCACGACTGGATCATCCGTCCGCAGCTGCTGCGCGTGCCCGGCGTCGTGGAAGTCAATCCTATCGGTGGTTTTAAAAAGGAAATATTGATCGCACCCGAACCGGCCAGGCTGCTCGCTTATGGACTGACCTACACCGATGTTTTAAGTGCCTTGCAACAAAACAATGATAACCGCGGGGCGGGATTCATTGAGCACAGCGGTGCGCAGCTGCTCATGCGAGTGCCTGGCCAGGCGAGCACGATGGACGATTTGGGCAACATCGTAGTCAGTCAGCAGGCCGGGGTGCCAATCCGCGTGCGGGACGTCGCGTCGGTGGAGCTGGGCCGGGAGCTGCGCTCGGGTGCGGCGACCCAGGACGGGCATGAGGTCGTCATGAGCACCGTGTTCATGCTGATTGGCGCAAACAGCCGAACCGTCGCCAGTGGTGTGGCCGCCAGGCTGGAAGATATCCAGGCCAGTTTGCCCCCGGGCATTACGGCAACGGCGGTTTATGACCGCACCGGCCTGGTCGACAAAACACTGGCCACGGTGCGGAAAAATCTGACCGAAGGTGCGTTGCTGGTCATCGTGGTGTTGTTTCTCCTGTTGGGCAATATACGCGCGGCCTTGTTGACGGCGGCCGTCATTCCCGTCGCGATGTTGATGACCGTCACCGGTATGGTGAAAAGTGGTGTCAGCGCCAACCTGATGAGTCTCGGGGCGCTGGATTTCGGCCTGATCGTCGATGGCGCGGTCATTATCGTGGAAAACTGTCTGCGACGCTTGAGTCAGGCGGGAAAACGCGGCGCGCTGACGCTGAACGAGCGGCTGGCGGTGGTGTTCGACGCGACCCGGGAGGTGATACGCCCGGCATTGTTCGGGGTCTTTATTATCACCGCCGTTTATCTGCCGATCTTTGCCTTGAGCGGGGTGGAGGGCAAGATGTTTCACCCGATGGCGATTACCGTGGTGATTGCCCTGGTCAGCGCCATGATACTGTCCGTGACCTTTGTGCCTGCCGGCGTTGCACTGCTGTTCAGGAAACCTGTGCAGGAAAAGGAGAACGTCGCGGTCCGCTCAGCCCGCAGTCTGTATCGGCCGTTGTTGACCGCAGCACTCAGGTTTCGCTGGGCTGTAGTGGGATTGGCGACGCTCTTTGTTGCCGTTTGCGGTCTACTTGCCATGCAGTTGGGTTCGGAGTTTGTGCCGAACCTGGATGAAGGCGATATTGCCATGCATGCCTTGCGTATTCCCGGCACCTCGCTGGAGCAGGCGATTCAACTGCAGGAACTGTTGGAAGCCGAGGTGAAGAAACTGCCGGAAGTCGAGCGGGTATTTTCCAAAATCGGTTCCGGGGAAGTGGCCACCGATCCCATGCCACCGAGCGTAGCCGATAACTTTATTATCCTCAAAGAACGCGATGACTGGCCGGACCCCGGCAAACCCAAAACACAGGTGGTCGCTGAACTCGAGGCGCTGGTCACGCCGATTCCCGGCAACCGGTATGAATTCCTGCAGCCGATCCAGATGCGCTTCAATGAGTTGATCGCCGGTGTCCGCGCAGAACTGGCGGTAAAAGTGTTCGGCGACGACTTCGATCAGCTGATTGGCCTGGGCGATGCGATCGAAAATGCGGTCAAGCAGGTGCCCGGTGCGGCCGACGTGGCCGTTGAACAGGCCACCGGCTTACCCGTGATGACGATACAACCCAAGCGCGAGATGCTGGCCCGCTCCGGCGTCACTATTGCGCAGCTCCAGGATCTGGTGGCGACCGGGCTGGGTGGCACCGTCGCAGGGCAGCTCTATGAGGGGGACCGCCGTTCCGACATCGTCATCCGCTTGCCGGAGTCATTACGGACTGATCCCGATGCCTATACGAGCTTGCCCGTGCCATTGGCACAGGGCGGCTATATACCGCTGGGCGAGTTGGCCAATCTCGAGGTGGTTACCGGCTATAACCAGGTCTATCGGGAAAACGGTAAACGCCGCGTCGTGGTCACGGCGAATGTGCGTGGCCGTGATCTCGGCTCGTTTGTGAGGGATGTTCGTCAGGCGATAGAACAAAATGTCGATGTACCGCCCGGTTATTGGGTTGAATACGGTGGCACCTTTGAAAAGCTGCAATCGGCCATTAATCGCTTATCCATTGTCGTGCCGGTGACGCTGTTGCTGATAATCGGCTTGCTGGTGATGGCTTTGGGGACGTTCCGGGATGCCGCTGTCATCTTTACAGGTGTGCCCCTGGCGCTCACCGGTGGCATCCTTTCCCTCCTGATCCGGGATATTCCGTTCTCCATTTCAGCGGCGGTGGGCTTTATCGCGCTTTCGGGTATAGCCGTGCTCAATGGTCTGGTCATGGTGTCCTTTATTCGGGATCTGCGCGTCCACGGTAAAGTGCTCGATGAAGCCATTGTTGAGGGCGCAATGACGCGCCTGCGCCCGGTGCTGATGACCGCGCTGGTGGCGGCGCTGGGTTTTGTGCCGATGGCGTTGAATACCGGCATCGGTTCCGAGGTGCAGCGCCCGCTGGCGACCGTGGTTATCGGCGGCATTATCTCATCAACATTACTCACGCTGGTCGTATTGCCTGCACTGTATCGTCTGGTGCATGCGCGGGATCTGCGTGAAAGCAGCGCTGAAGGTCAAAGTCGACTCACCGATACTGACCGCATGGGAGGAGAACGCGCATGAAGCATCTGACACTCATTATTCACACCAATGTGCAGCAGGCTATGGCCGATCAGCTGCATAGCCTGGATCAGGTATCGGGCTTTACCTTCAGTCACGCGGAAGGGCACGGGGCAGAGGTCGATAGCGATCCTTTTCTCTCGGCACGGGACGAGGTGGTTGGTTACACACCACGGATACGGGTGGATATTTTACTTGAAGATGACGATGTAGCTTTGGTCCTTGAGTCGCTACGCAAAAAAATCGACGGCATCGAAGGCCAGGGTATCTACTGGGTTACCGACGTCGAACAAAGCGGCCACCTGTAACCATCAAGGGGAATGACACAGTGCTATTCAGAACAAATTTACTCACTGGTATTTTTGCCATCGGTACAGGCCTGCTGATTGTTGGCCTGTTATCACAAGTCGCCTACGCGCACGGCATGTCCGAGGCCGACAAACTGGCCATTATCGAAGGCGGTAATCTGCGTTATATGTGGCTCGGGGCCACGCACATGTTGTCCGGTTACGATCACCTGGCGTTCGTGTTCGGGATTATTTTTTTCCTGACCAGTTTTCGCGATATCGCCAAATACGTCACCGCCTTCACGGTGGGACACAGTGTGACCCTGATCTACGCCACGTTTAACGCAATCCAGCTGAACTACTTTGCCATCGATGCGGTGATCGGGCTGAGTGTCAGTTATATCGCCTTTGCCAACATTGATGGCTTCCGGAAACACCTCAACATCAATCCGCCCAATATGATGTTGATGATTATCGGTTTGGGCCTGATCCACGGCTTCGGTTTGTCGACCCGCTTACAGGAACTGCCGTTAAGCGAAGATCACCTGTTGCTCAATATTATCTCTTTCAATATTGGTATCGAACTGGGGCAGATCAGCGCCCTGGCCCTGATGCTGCTGCTCATCGCCGCCTGGCGCAAAAGCCACGCCTTCCAGACCTTCAGTCTGGTTGCAAACTATGGCCTGATCCTGGCGGGTGGCCTGCTTTTCCTCATGCAGATGCACGGTTATACGCACACCAGTAACCCGGAGGAATTTATGGTTGCGACAGTGCAGGCACAAGATATGGGCGGGAACACAATCAGCGGTACTGCTGAAAGTCCTGAAAAACGGCAACAAACACAGCGGGAAGATTCAATCAGCATTACCATTCCAGCCAGGGGCGACAAGGAATACAAGTTCCATCTGGTGGAAGGCGCAATGCTTGAATACGCGTGGCAAACCGATGGTGCAGCGCTGTTTTTTGATTTTCACGGTGAGCCCGCAGGCGATACAAGCGGCTATTTCAAGAGCTTCGAAAAGAGTACCGATAGCCAGTCAAGTGGTTCGCTAACCGCTTCCTTCGCAGGTACACATGGCTGGTACTGGAAAAACAATACCTCATCACCCGTTAACATTGTGTTGAAAGCAAAAGGCGACTATCAACGCCTGGACTCAGACAACGCTTTGCCTGAATCCGAACCAGCACAAGCCCCGCGTTCTACCACCCACGATACGATCGATTCACTCTAGGAGATTATTGACATGCAACTGAAAACATTATTACTAGGCGTATACCTCGGTCTGTGCACGGCCACCGCAATGGCTGGAAGCGGACACGATCATGGTCACGGGCATTCGCATTCGGATGGCCCCGTGGATCAGGTTACAGCAAAAGTAAGCGCAACAAAGATTGTAGCGGCACTGGTGGAAAGAAAAAAACTGGATGAAAGCTGGCTATCCATTCCGGCTAGTTCCGTTGAACAAAAAATATTTAACGATAACCCGGAGTGGGTGGCTGTTTTTGTTAATGACAAAATCACCGATCCCGACAAGCAAATTCTGTATGTATTCCTGACCCTGGGCGGGGATTATATTGCTGCGAATTTCACCGGGAATTAGCCGTACTCCATTCATGAAGATGTGTAAGGGAGACAGGGTGGCGCCTATTATGCGAGAGGCTGAACCAGCCGGGTTTGAACGGAAGTTGAAGCGCGAGCTATGATTTATTACATCACAAAAATAGCCATCACCGTTGCGTTGGTTATAGTAATATCTGAAATCAGCAAGCGTAGCACCTTAATTGGCGGAATTCTGGCTTCGGTTCCGCTGGTGTCGGTATTAGCCATGGTTTGGTTGTATGTCGATACCAGGGATGTGCAAAAAGTGGCGGTGCTGTCTACCAGTATTTTCTGGTTGGTTATTCCCTCACTTGCACTGTTCCTGGTGCTTCCTGTCATGCTGAAAAAGGGTGTTAACTTTCCTATAAGTATGGGGGTAGCGCTGTCCGTGACCGTGGTTTGCTATTTCGTCATGATCGGCATTTTAGGGAAATTAGGAGTCAAGCTGTAACACGTGTGAGTGACGAATTCCTGTGCCTGGCGAATTGTTGCTCATCTGGTAACCGGAAGTAGAACCTTGTACATGGCGAATTACAATTCATATGGCTGTTAGGAAATCGCAGTAGGCAAAATGGACTGTGCTGGTTTTGTGCTAATCTCCAATGCCAGTGAGCGGTAAGTTATTGATCAGTCATCTGCGGTACTGAAAGGGCAAGCGCCACAAGTTACAGATTGGTATGAAAAAATAAGTCGCCTAAACGGGTTGCGAACCAGGCGGTCGGGGGTTCGAATCTCTCCGGGTGCGCCATATAGCCAAAGAACCCCGCCATGCCAGGTATTCTTTGGTTATCGATTTATCAGAGGTTCAAACTCCTTATAGTGAATGCATTGCAGTGAGATATGGGGGGGTCATGCCTGATAAACCGGTGTCGTCTGTGCGGAGTCGCGTATTCAATGTTCTGACCGTTGCTGTTGATGGCGGTGCGCGCAGTCGCGCATTCGATCAGTTTCTTCTGGCGCTCATTTTGTTGAACGTTGCGGCTGTCATTGCCGAGAGCGTTGAGCCTATTGGAACGCGCTACCGAGATGCTTTCAGGTTCTTTGAGATCTTTTCCGTAATTATTTTTTCCTGTGAATATGCGCTGAGGTTATGGGCCTGCGTTGAAGATCCTCGTTATAGCGGAGCTGTCAGAGGACGCTTGCGGTATGCCTTGAGTCCACTGGCACTGATCGATCTTCTTGCCATACTTCCGTTCTACCTGTCCTTTGTGACCACGGATCTGCGGATTCTAAGGATCCTCCGTGTATTCCGCTTGCTCAGGATGGCCAAGATTGCCCGTTATTCACAGACCCTGCAGATCTTCGGCAGGGTACTGGTGGCGACCCGGATGCAGTTACTCCTGACGCTCATTCTGATGTGCGTATTGCTGTTGCTTTCATCCAGTTTGATGTATGCAGTGGAACTACAGGCCCAGCCCAGGGCCTTTTCCAGCATTCCGGCGGCAATGTGGTGGGCCATCGCGACACTGACCACCGTGGGTTATGGTGATATCTATCCGGTGACTGTGTGGGGAAAAATCTTTGGTTCGCTGGTATCGGTTTTCGGGATCGCAATGTTTGCACTGCCAACGGCTGTCCTTGGTGCGGCTTTTCTCGATGAGATTCGATCCGTTCAGAAGAAGACTGTATGTCCTCACTGTGGGAAAGATATATCCGCTGGCCGGCATACATAGCCAGCCTGCCGCTAAACCGCAGGGTTGACAGGCGAGTTGACGCAGAACGATCCACGCAGTATATCGGTATCGCAAAGCGCAATCCGGGCCTGGTCCCGGCTGACAGGATTCACATTCTGGGGTGCCTGGCGCATTAACCCTGCCCGGAGGTAGTTATGGAAATAATGTATTTCTTGACCCAGCAAAGACCTTCCACCCTGGAATCGGTGGACCAATTGCCGTCGGAAGGGTTTGTCTGGCTGGATATAGTGCGTGATACCGAGCCGACATGGCCCGACCTCGTGAACCACCTTACCGGCGTTAAAATACATGAGCGCCATATCATGGATGCGGAGAATGTACAGCATCCGTCCTTTTCAGATATGACCAGTGAATATGAAATGATGATATTCCGCGGTCTTTCTTCTGAAATTAAAATCGATGTGTTTGAGTCCAAGCCTACGGCTTTTTTCCTGTTTGAGAAGTTGCTGGTAACGATTCGTCCTGCAGACAGTCGCTCAATACCTTTGATAAAGGAAGGGCTTGGCAAGGCGCGTGCGCGTGTTCCAATGCGTCCGGCCGGGCTCATGCACCTGATTCTAAGCGCAATCACTGACCGCTTCCTGGGTTTGCGGGAGCCGCTCACACTGCAGCTGGAGACCTGGCGTAATGACCTTCTTGACCCCAGGAATCCCTTTGATGACTGGATGACGCTGATGAATCATCGCAATAAATTACGCACCTTCGAGATCCTTTGTGAGGAGCAGGAGGAGGCGGTTGTCAATTGGCGGGACAGCACCAATGTTGAAATGGATGATCACATCACGGTGCGTTATAACGACCTGGTGGAGCATATTCATCGAGTCAAGAGATTTGCTTCGGATCAGCAGAACTCGGTGGAGTCGCTGGTCCAATTGCATTTTTCGGCAGTGGCTCATCGCACCAACGAAATTATGCGGGTTCTGACGGTAATTTCAGCTGTATTCCTGCCGCTTTCACTGGTTGCCGGAATATTCGGCATGAACTTCGAATACATGCCGGAACTGAAAATCAGGTATGCGTACTTCTTCGCCCTTGGAGGGATGACGATGTTGGGCGGGGGCATGCTTTATTTCTTTAAGAGAAAACACTGGTTCTGATTCCCGTTTGCTTCAGGGGGAGCCTGGTCAGGTCGTTATTCAAGGCGGTTCGGAGCTGTGACCCGGAAACCGGTGGTGGCTGATCAGTCGGTTGCCGGATTCAGGCTTTCATCGGAATGATGACAGACGAGTTGGTCAGATCTTCCCTGATAGGCAAGCGATTGATTGAATTAAAGCCATTGAGGTCATATAGGTAGATCTGTTTGGATGCCTGGGTTTTTGTATGAGCTGGTGACGAGTTTATTTTGTGTGGGCAGGTTCCTATGAAATCATTCGGTGGCAAGCCCGGCCTGACTGGATATGATCGGCTGAAGAGTGCCGAATTCAACAAGGGTACCGCGTTTACCGATGCGGAGCGCGACCTGTACAGGTTGCGTGGCCTGCTGCCGGCTCGTGTTTCTACTCTCGCTGAGCAGGTGTCGCGTGCGCTTCAGAACTTGCGTCGCAAGGATAGCGACATTGAACGCTATATTTTTCTGCTCGCACTGCAGGGGCGCAATGAAACCCTGTTCTACCGGCTGTTGATTGACCATATCGACAAGATCATGCCGCTGATCTACACGCCGACGGTTGGTCAGGCCTGTCAGGAATTTGCCTATATCTTTCGCCAGCCCCGCGGGTTTTACATCACCCCGGCTGACCGCGGGCGGGTGCGCGATATCATGCGCAACTGGCCCGAACAGGATGTACGCCTGATCGTGGTGACTGACGGCGAGCGGATTCTCGGCCTCGGTGATCTTGGTGCCAACGGGATGGGAATTTCAATCGGAAAGATGGCCTTGTACACGGCCTGTGCCGGCATCCATCCCCGCCTGTGTATGCCGGTTATGCTGGATGTCGGTACCAACAACGAGCGATTGCGCAATGATCCCCTGTACCTGGGGACCAAGCAGCCACGCCTGACAGGTAGCGGATATACGAGCCTCGTTGATGAATTTGTCAGCGCCGTTCAGGACACGTTTCCCCGGGCATTGATACAGTTTGAGGATTTCCTGACACCCAATGCATATGCCTTGCTTGACCGCTATCGTGACCGGGTGCCGTGCTTTAACGATGATATCCAGGGTACGGCTGCCGTGGCCCTGGCCGGCATCTATGCGTCAGGTCGGATCACCGGTGTCGATTTTGCTGCTACGCGTTTCCTGTTTCTGGGTGCCGGATCGGCAGCTACCGGCATCGCCGATCTCGTCTATACAGCTTTGCGCAAGACCGGATTGACCGATTATGACGCCCGCCAGCGGCTCTGGTTCGTAGATATTGAGGGTTTACTGGTCAAGGGCAGGAATAATATTGCTCCGCACAACCTGCCTTATGCGCATGATATACCCCGTGCCACGTTTGCCGAAACCATCAGGCAGGTGAAGCCGCATGTGCTGATCGGCGCTACGGGCATGTCTGGCGCTTTTACCGAGGAGAGCGTGCGTCTGATGGCCGGGATCAACGAACGCCCCGTGATCTTTGCACTGTCCAATCCCACGTCGAATGCCGAGTGCACAGCAGAACAGGCCTACCAGTGGAGTGGAGGACGTGCCGTGTTCGCCAGCGGCAGTCCGTTTGATCCAGTTACTTTCGAAGGGAGTACACGCCGGCCGGGCCAGGGCAACAATGCCTACGTATTCCCGGGTATCGGCCTGGGCGTCATTGCATCCCGCGCCCACACCATCAGTGATGACATGTTCCTGGAGGCTGCCCGCATCCTTGCCGCGGCAGTTACGGATGACGACCTGTCCTGCGGTGCAGTCTACCCGCCGCTGAACAGGATTCGTCAGGTCTCTCTGGCAATTGCCATTGCGGTTGCCGAAAAGGCCTGGGAGGAGGGTGTGGCGATGGAAGCGTGCCCGGAGGACCTCGAGCGCATGGTCATGGAACTGATTTATGAGCCGGGTTACTGAATACGCTAGCGGGGCTATATAAAGGGCTCTTCCCCAAATCGAGTGGGTAGATTACCGTTGTAGGGCCGAATTCATTCGGCCAACAGCTACCTGTGTCAGTACGGGAGTCTATGGCAACGAGTGTATTACGACCGTGCTGCCAGGAAGGACTACAGTAGGAACGAATTCATTTGGCCAACAACCTCGCCACCAGAAGGTATGCGCCTCGTCTGAATTGATGGGTTACCCACTCAATCAGGGGAAGACCCATATAAAGGGTGTTTATCTTTACCTGGATCACCTAATGCATGGCCGCCTGGGCCAGGCGCATCATGTCGGGTAGATGATAGACCGACAGGATAATGATACTCAGCGTCACCAATAGGGTGATACCGACCACCATGTTGAGAACCAGGTTCTTGCCGCTGCCTTGATCTGCCAGGGCCTGGGCTACCATCGGCAGGGTGGTCACCCCGAGAAATTTTTCACCTCGATAGACAAGCAGCCGCCGGCACTGATTGGCGTGCATGGTTTTTATGGCCTCAACACAGGAGGTATTTGCCGCGATGGTGATCAGGTTTCGGCTGCAGGCATCACCCAGGATGACGGATTGAGGGTCCTTGCCGCGACCAACAACGCGCTTGATCATATCGCTTTCGGTGAACAGCCCGATGACCCGATCGTCTTCCGTGACCACAACGGATCCCAGGTTACGCTCGGCCATGAAGCGTGCGGTCTCCTGAATGTTTACGCTGACTTCCAGTGACTCGATCGGTTCATGCACCAGTCTGTCTATTTGGCATGCCATGGCTGATGGTCCCCCGTTGAAGGTTGCATTACCGGTACAGCGTAACTTCCGGTGATGACAGGCGCGTTACAGGATGCGGGCCGTCCCGCCCCGGTCTTAGAGGCATCCCGAGCAAGCCATGGCCGCAGCGGGGCTGGTGTCTTGAATTCACCCCACATGCCCCGTCCACCCTGTCATATTCAACTGATAATGAGCATTATTTATGCCATGTCTGTATGTGCATGATATGGAAGATGATTCCGTATGCTGCCGTATTGATATGCCATTAACGTGCACGATATGAAGGCATTCAGATGCGATGGCGCACCGGATGGGTGCGGCCTGCGTGCCAGTCCAGCGCCGGCACGGCCAGCCTGGCGTTGAAATGCCCGGGTCGGGGCGCCATCCTGACGCTGTTGTTTGGTCCGGAATGGAGTATATTGACCGCGCTGAAATAGTGAAGCTGGTTAGAGTTTGTTGGGTCAAACGCGGTATGGCATCCACTGATACCACGTTTATCACGGAGGGATAGAACATGGCGGAGAGACTCACGATGAAAATCCTGGCAGGGGAACTCGAGACACTGCGGACGCGGGTACGGGAACTGGAAGTGCAACTCGAGCAGAAACTCGAGTCCACACTGGAAAAGGCCGTCAGCCGTTTGAAGTCACGGGCCGAGAACCGGCAAGGGCACACGGCCGGCATGGGTGTGGGGGCCGATGAACGCCAGCGCCTGATCGCCGAGGCAGCCTATCTCAAGGCCGAGCGCCGCGGCTTTGCAGGCGGTAATCCGCAGCAGGACTGGAATGAGGCGGAAGCGGAGGTCGACCAACTCTTGCTGCAGGGCTGGCGAAAACACCCGGACAGTCCGGAAGAATCCGCGCCACCACCTGCCGGCAGCGAGGCTGGCACGGCACAGTAGGCTGGGTGCGCGACCGACTGGCCGCTGATGATCGTGCCGCTCAAATCTGGGCGAGCATGTTCAATTCATGGGCAATCAGCAGCATGTAGACCGGCACCAGGGCATACATGATGTAGCGCACGGCGATGATACGGTAGACCCGGAAGTTGAAATGCATCACCAGGACCACCATTGCCAGGCCGGTGACGGCCATCTTGGCGGCGGCAAAGGTCCGGATGTCTTTCTTGATTAACCAATCCATCAAGACGTTCATCTCCATGGCGCCGTTGTTCAGCAGGATCATGGTCAGCAGGGCATCCGTGAAGCTCAGCGCGATGATCAGCAGCGAGGCCAGTAGCGGCCAGGGCCCGTACCAGTCGATATAACTGTTGATCCGGTCCTGGTCGCGCCGCATCTGGCGGCGGCGCTGCTTGAACAGGGCGCCCACAATGGTCTCCATGGAAAAGCGTCGGCGCGAGTCATCACGCCGCTCGGCAGCCGCGGCCTCCATTTCCCCGGTTTCAGGTTCCATGCCGTCCTCCTCTCGTTGTGCTCTCTTAAAGGCCGATTCCCATCGCCTCTAGCCTGTATCGACTGCTCTCTGTAATTGTTGATACAGGTCGGGCGGGTATCAGGCCGTTGCCGACGGGGTGCCCCTGATAAAGTTGACGAATAGCCTCCCTGCTGCAGGGATCACGTTATCCATGACACTATCTTAATAAAAAACAAGGAGAAATTGTGGCTTCCGGTGTTAGCTATTCCGACAAATGCGCCGATTTATTTAGATATAATGTAAATAAACATATACAAATATAAAAAAATAACTATATAATGAAATATCTCAAACTGCTCTGTGAGCAGCACTACATTGGGGGGTCCGAACAGGACAGGGGCTGAGTATTTCCAGTAACCTGACAACCGTTTGCAGGTTTTTGTTTTTCTGTATTTTGCAATTCGATTTTGCTATGTTTAATGATAATTATTAACGAGCGTTCTTGTCGATCTGACTGATCTGGCTCGAATTAATAATGGACACCAAATCAAATCGGTGAAACCGTAACGGAGGAGACAAAAAAATGGCAGATCTTTTTTCCGATGAGTGGATGAAAAGCTTCATGGAACAGTGGAATGCTGAGCCCGAATTATCAGATGCACTGGCACAGATCAATTTCAATACAGTCATTGGCTATGGATTCGACGGGGAAGACACCCCGCGCGGTGTCATCGATATCCAGAACGGCAAGGCGGTGTCTGCCGGTACCTACAATGGTGAGACCCTGAACTGGGATCTGCGTGCCTCGTTTGATAACTGGAACAAGTGGATGTCCAAGCCGCCCGGCATGATGGGACTGGGCATGGCCTACACCTCGCGCAAGTTGAAGTTCAACCTTGGAGATTACGGCGCGATGATCAAGGACCCGCGTATGGCCGGTCCGTTTATCAAGAGCTTTACGGTGATGGGGCGCGCCTGAGTATCGGTGTGCATTGCTGACAACTGAGTGTGGAGTGTTGAATAAAAATAACGTGTTTCTTGTTGTTATATCCAAGATAAGAGATCCGTCAGGATTCGTTCGTGAAATAATTTAGTTGGCTGTCTGGTCAGGGGGCGCTGTTACTACAGCGCCTGGATTTTTTGTCTCTGCCTGATCATGTCATGCCACATTTATGAGGATTAACCCATGTTAATCAGAAAAGTAGCTACATTTGGCCTGTTGTTTGCCGGTCTGTTGAGTGGTCCCATTCTGGCGCAGCCTGCACAGGATACGGTCATAACCGTTCCCAGTATCCCGGTCGGCGGCAGTGTTTCGCTCGGTGGCACCGTCGTCCCCTACAAGGAAGTGACCTTTTCCGCACAGATACCCGGACGAATCGAGAGTATTGCCGGTGAGGAGGGTGACAGTTTCGAGGAAGGTGCAGAGCTGATTGCGATCAACGTAGACGATCTGCTGGCGCAACGCCGTGCCGCCTGGGCCAACCTTGCCAATGCTGAAGCCGCACTGCGCAATGCCGGTGTACAGTATTCACGTGAATGGATCTCCCCCTATGGCGGTGAACAGAATGACATGATGGGTGGCATGGGCTCCATGATGCGCAACTTCACCAACCCGATGCAGGGTTTCATGGGCAGTGGATCTCCGGGTTACGAGCGCC
Source organism: uncultured Ectothiorhodospiraceae bacterium (assembly GCA_947258545.1). Classification (GTDB taxonomy): domain Bacteria; phylum Pseudomonadota; class Gammaproteobacteria; order UBA9214; family UBA9214; genus CAMYJZ01. The sequence continues at coordinate 6,462 of CAMYJI010000068.1, read as the reverse complement.
ATGCCGACCTGTATTCATACAGTACCCGTCTCGAGCAGGCCAGGAGCCAGTTGATCGGCGCACGTTCACGGATCGATGAAATAGATGCCAAGCTGCGCGATGCCAGGTCGGTAGCCCCGTTTAACGGGGTGATCACCAGGAAACTGGTTGAAGTCGGTGATCCGGTTCAGCCGGGCCAGCCAATGCTTGAGTATGCAGATACCGCCAGGTTGCAGATCGAGGTGGAAGTGCCGGCGCGCCTGATGCCCGGCGTCAAGATGGGTATGGTGGTACCCGCCAGGCTGGATGTCGGTGATGTGGATATCCAGGCCCGTGTCGAACAGATTTTTCCGATTGCAGATCCGGACCGCCACACGGTCAGGGTGAAACTTGACCTGCCTCAGGGTGTACCCGGTGGCCCGGGCATGTATGCGGAAGTGATGATTAATGATATCAATGCAAAGGTGCGTGACCTCCCGGTGGTCCCGACGGAAGCCCTGGTATGGCGTGGCAGCCTGCCCGGTGTGTATGTCCTCAACGAGTCAAACGAACGCGAACTGAGACTGGTAAGAACCGGTGATCAGGTCGGGGCTGACGGTATTGCCATACTGTCCGGCCTGCGCGCAGGCGAGCGCATTGTCGTCGGAGATTCCGGGTCGGCAGGGGATTGGAAGTAATCGTTGCGATCACGACCCCCAGCAGCAGAGTCGAGGAAGAATAACAACTAAAGACCATCCGCAGCTGAATGAATCGAGGGTTACACCTGATTTCACCCATGGATAGGGGGATAACTAAAAATAATTAAGGTACCTTTCAGGCCAGGCGTTAACCCTGAATAAACCTATAACAAGACGGTAAGAGGCATGGCTGAGCAAAAAGAATTTATTACGCCCATTAATTTCGATGCCCATTCCCTGGGTATCGCCGGTCGCATTGCGCGTCTGTTCATCGCTTCCCCTGTAACGCCGATGCTGCTGATCGCATCACTGCTCGTTGGCCTGCTCGGCCTGATGTTCACCCCCCGCCAGGAGGATCCGCAGATATCGGTTCCGATGATCGATATCTTTGTGCAGTACCCCGGCGCCTCTTCCCTGCAGGTGGCCAGCCTGGTGACCGAACCGCTGGAACGGATCATGAGCGAGATTCCCGGCGTGCGCCACACCTACACCGCGACCGAGCGCGGCCGCGCCATTGTCACCGTGCGCTTCCTGGTCGGCGAGGATATGGGCCAGTCCATTGTCAAGGTGCATGACAAGCTGCAGTCCAATATCGACAAGATGCCACCGGATGTCCAGATGCCCCTGGTCAAGCCTGTGAGTATCGATGATGTGCCGGTGGTGACACTGACCCTCTGGTCAGAGGATGTCGATGACGGTGCGCTGCGCATGCTCGCTCTGGATCTTTTACAGCACCTCGGCGAGGTCAAGGGTGTCGGTAAGGGCTTCGTGGTGGGCGGACGTCAGGACCAGGTCAAGGTGGAGGTGATGCCGGAGCGCGTGTCCGGCTACGGCATCAGCCTGCAGCAGGTGGCCAACACCATCCGTACAGCAAACGCCGAGCAGACCGCCGGCGATATTGAAACCGGTGGCCGGTCCTTTTCCGTAAGGACCGGCTCTTTTTTGACCAGTGCCGCCGAGATTGGTCGTCTGGTCGTCGGAATTCGCCAGAACGCACCGGTATACGTGCGAGATGTTGCAAGGGTAGCGCATGAACCTGCTGATCCGACAGAGATGGTGGCGCATTTCACCGGCCCGGCGCTTGACGAGAGCCTGCCGACAGCTGATGGCGCCCCCGCAGTTACCGTGGCCATCGCCAAGAAGGAAGGCAGTAACGGTGTAAAGGTTTCCCAGGATGTCCTTGAAAAGCTCGAGGCCCTCAAAGGCGACCTGATTCCATCCAATGTCAATATCACGGTGACGCGTGACTACGGCAAGTCGGCCAATGACAAGGTAAATGAGCTGCTGCAGGCCATGCTCGAGGCGGCCGTGATCGTGTCAATCCTGTGCCTGGTCGGTCTGGGCGCGCGCGCCGCCTTCGTGGTGATTACCGTTATTCCGATTGTCATCCTGCTGACCATCTGGTGGGCGATGATGGTCGAATACACCATCGACCGCGTCAGCCTGTTCGCACTGATTTTCTCGATTGGTATCCTCGTGGATGACGCGACCGTGGTCGTGGAAAATATATTCAGACACTGGCTTGAGAAGGGCAAGACCAGTATAGCAACCGCCGTTGACGCCGTGCGCGAGGTCGGTAACCCGACCATCCTTGCGACCTTCACGATCATCGCCGCGCTGCTGCCCATGGGCTGGGTCAGCGGCCTGATGGGTCCCTACATGCGCCCGATCCCGGTGCTCGGCGCCTCGGCCATGTTCTTCTCCCTGATCGCCGCCTTCATATTTACGCCCTGGTTCGCTGTCAAGGTGGCGCCCAAGCTGGGTGCACTGAAGAAGGCGGAAGAAAAGGAGAAGAAGACACACGAGAGGATCAGCAAAATATACCGCCCGGTCATTATGCCGCTGATCAACAACCGCAAGCTGGGCCTGCTGTTCCTGTTCAGCATCATCGGCCTGACCGCCGGCCTGTGTGTATTGTTTTATACGCAGACCGTCACGGTCAAGATGCTGCCGTTCGACAACAAGCCCGAATTCTCGGTCATCGTCAATATGCCGGAAGGCACCGCGATGCCGGACACGGCCAATGTCACCTGGCAACTGGCGGAAGAGGTACGCAAGATTCCCGAGGTCATCGCGGTGCAGACCTATGCAGGAACCGCGCAGCCGTTCAACTTCAACGGCATGGTGCGTCACTATTACCTGCGCACCCAGCCGTGGGAAGGTGACCTGCTGGTCATGCTGAAGGACAAAAACGAGCGGGAACGTGGCAGCCATGAAATCGCAGTGGATGCCCGCCAGCGCCTGAAGCCCATTGCTGACCGTCTGGGCGCGAGAATCGCGGTAGTTGAGATGCCGCCCGGTCCGCCGGTCCTGCAGACCGTCGTCGCCGAGATCCACGGCCCGGATGCCGCTACCCGGCGCCAGGTGGCCGCCGACGTCACCGCGATGTTTGATCAGGTTCAGAACGTGGTTGACGTGGATAACTACATGAAGGAACCGTATGAGAACTGGCGCTTCGATGTTGATACCGAGAAGGCCGTTCGGCGCGGGATTTCGGTCGACATGATCAATGGCAGTCTGGCCATGGCCATGGGGGGTCATCGCCTGGGTGACATCAAGCGTGGTACAGTGCTGGAGCCGACTTATATCGTCATGCAGGTCCCGCTGTCGGTGCGTTCGCAGATCACCCGGCTGGGCGACCTGCCGATCCCGACAGCCACCGGTGAAACCATTCCGCTCTCCGAAGTCGGTCAGTTCCGGAAAGAGATGGAGGAACCCACCATCTTCACCAAGGACCTGCGTGGTGTCGAGTACGTGGTCGGGGAAATGGAAGGGCGCCTGGGCGCGCCAATCTATGGCATGTTCGGGGTCGAAGACCTGATCAAGGAATACATCACCCCGGACGGCGTACAAATGGAGACCATGCCGTGGACGCTGCTGGGTCCCCCGCCTGATGACAGCAAGACCGGTTTTGAGTGGACCGGTGAGTGGACCGTGACCTACGAGACCTTCCGCGACATGGGCCTGGCCTTCATGGCCGCACTGGTACTGATCTACGGCCTGATCGTCTGGGAATTCAGGAATTTCGCCCTCGCCGGACTCATTATGTCACCGATCCCGGTCACCATGATTGGAATCATTCCGGGCCACTGGATATTCGGTGCCGAGTTCACGGCGACGTCCATGATCGGGATGATTGCCCTGGGTGGCATCATCGTGCGCCAGTCCATTCTTATCGTGGAGTTCGTCAAGCTCGAAGTGGCCAAGGGTCTCGAGGTCAGGGAGGCGGCCGTTAGAGGCGCCGAGCTCCGCATGCGGCCGATCTTTATCACCTCCCTGACCCTGATGGCCGGTGCATTTGCCATCCTCCAGGACCCGATCTTCAATGGCATGGCGATCAGCCTGTTATTCGGTGCCGGTGTCGCCACGGTCATGGCCCTGCTGATTATCCCGCTCGGCTGTATCAGCGCCCGCAAGCAGTTCTACGTGGAAACGGCGGATGACGGCACGGTCTCCGTCAGCCCGATGTTTGAACGGATCGAAAAGCCGGAAGTGGTGCAGGATACCGCTACGGCCAAGGCTACGGGCGCGCCCGGGACACCGCTGTGGATGCGCCTTTATGGCGGCATCATGTCGGTGTTCACCTGGGTGTTCTATATATTTCGCGCCATCTTTACCATGATAGCCATGGGTTTCAAAGGGATCCTGGGTAAATTCGGTCGCGGGGGCGGCTCGGCGCCGCCGCCGCGCCAGCCTTCACCGGGTGGCACGCCACCACCTCCACGGGGTGGCGGAACACCGCCGCCCCCGCGTGAACCACCGCCAACGCCTCCGAAAGCGACGCTTGCTGGCGAGGCGCCGGAACCAGCCATCAGCAGCGCCCCCGAGCCCGCTGTCAGCAGCGCTGCTACCGAGACAGTGGCCATCGAGGACGACGCTGACGATTCGGGCGAGACACCCGAAGTGGCACTTGCGGCTGAAACCGAAGAGACACTGGATGCCACTGACGACGATGACGGGGTCGCCAGGAAACGTCGCGGTATTCGACTAAAACAGGATTTGAGCTAGCCTTAATACATGGTTGGCTAATCAGGTACTGATACCCATGACAACCACAAGGAAATGTTGATGAAGCGTCAGAGATTAAATACAAGCGCATATCTTCCACTTCTGTTGCTGCTGGCTGCGGGTGGTGTGGTAGCCGCTGAACAGGCCACTGATCAGCAGCAGGTGCTCGTGGATGCGCCGGCACCGGCCTATACCTACAACGACGACTGGGGGCTGGTATCGGCCCCCCCGCCCCAGGGTCCTTACAATGCAATCAATCTGGACCCGCGGATTCCAGGGCAGGACCTGGTCACGCCCATGCCGATGCCGGACATCG
>CAMYJI010000068.1:0-1352 GCA_947258545.1 uncultured Ectothiorhodospiraceae bacterium | reverse complement strand
ATTACCAGCCACAACCGGCCTCGCAGGATCGGCCGCCACAAGCGCAGGTGTCACCACGAGCACCGCAAACGGCGGCCATACCGGAACAAGAAGCCGCACCGGGTTACGCTCAGCGACCGGATAGCCGGACCTATGGCCGGGCAGGCACGATGAATGCCCCGTACCCGGGTGCCGGTATGCACACGCTCCGACCTCAACCGGCCGTTGCGCCAGAGCAACATATAGGGCAAGAAAGCCGGCCACAACCGGGCTATTACCGGTCGCAGGACTACAGTCAGTCGGGGGCACGGCCGATGTATGGCTATCCATGGCCATCACGACCCTCATCTTCAGGATATCCCGCTGCCGGATATTCCCAGTCACCCTGGCAAGGGGGAGATCCGCGTGCTCCCGAGATCGAGGTACCGCCACCATCGGTCTACAACAGGATGATGGCCGAGCCTCCACCCGCCAGATATGCACCACCTCAGGGCATGATGCAATACTATGGCGGAGGCAGGTAGTTGAGCCATTCAGTCCAATGCGGCAGGGGCATCACTCAGGCGGATATGGCTTATTTGCATGGGCGATCACTATATGTATTCTGTTTATGCTAAGCGCTTGCGGTGACAATGAAACGATGGACAGATTGCCAGAAAAGACTGTTGCAGAGAAAAAACCTGAGCCGGTCGTCAGGGAATGGTACCCGCGGCCCAAGCAGGTGCAGGCACTGCCGGACTATGTCCAGATGGCACCCGCACTGGCGCCGCAGACGAGCCAGTCACCCACATACTATGTGGTGCCTGGGCAACAGCCTGCGCTGATGCAACCGGCCACGGAGGGGTCCCGGTGGGCGCAGCAGTACCAGCCGCCGGGCGCAGCACCGTGGGGTCAGGCCGGTCAGCCACAGACAGCAGTTGCACCGCAGACCCCATCTGTGCCTCAATATATATATGTGCCGCGTCCCTGGGGCGAAGTGCCACCCCCGCGGAAGAGCGAGCAACAGTCTGCGCCGCAACCACAGGCCACACCTTATGGTGCCTGGCCGGGCTACGGTGCCGGTGGCTGGGGTTCTCCAGGGGTGGTTCCAGGATGGGGAGGTGCTTCATCCTATGGAATGTTGCCGACACCGATGTTGCCGGGCGTTATGTGGTAGAACACGCCTAGCGGCTAACATGCCAGGGCTGTGACATACACCCTGGGAGACATATTTCACCCAGTCAGTCTCGAGACTGACGGGTTAAATGGGTTCAGGCCATGGTTGCTCCCTGCAGGCCTGATCTCCAGTAACCAAGGGAGTCTGTGTTTGTAAGTCGACTTGCAAGCAACAATAACTACGAGAGGTAATAATATGAATAAGTTAGGCAAAACTT
>CAMYJI010000067.1 GCA_947258545.1 uncultured Ectothiorhodospiraceae bacterium | reverse complement strand
CATGGTCTTCTCCTCCTTTCTGATGGTTGATTACAACTCCATCATGGCGCATTGCGACGCCGTTAATAAGGGGGAGGAGACCATCTCATCAACCTACATGCTATTTTGTACTCTTGTTGCATTTTGTTGAATTACTCTGCGTTCTCTGCGTCTCCTCGGTGAATAATTTATTCAAAGAGCATTACCCCTTACGACGCGCCTCAACCACGCTGGTCAATTGCCCGATCTCGGTCTGAATTTGTAGGTTGGGCAAAGCGCAGCGTTCCCAACATGGAAATAGACCATTGGGCAGGATAACCAAAGCGGTCGCAGGAGGTACGATGGTAGGAGTCCGAGGTAGCGCGAGGCAGGAGCCAGTGCCGGGCACACAAAAAGTAGGCGCTTCAAGCGATACAGGACGCAGTAACCAGGGTGCGCAGTGAAACTGTTACAGCTAACGTGTGATGATGGGTGGCTCTATTTTGCTCATGAGTTCATCTATTTGCTCCGGGATCGGAAATTCCACCAATCCCTCCTGCGTGGCTACCCAAACCGTAGTGTCCGGTGCACGGGTGACCACGATAGTGCCTTTCGGTATGGTGGATGGCCATCGATGCAGGATTTTCATACCGTGTTTCAGGATCAGGCCGGAGCCAGACAGTTCCCATACCAGCCCGGTTACCTCGGGATCACAGGCCTGATTAGGTTTGAGTGTGAGCCCACACAATCTGCTATCCGCAAGTGCCTCGTCTAACTGGTTGCTGGATCGACGCGGCACGAATCCTGTGCCCAGCCGTTCGCTGGTGGCCAGAGTCTTATCAAAATCGACCAATGCGGGATCACGCGCTGTTACCAGCCACAACAGATTCGATTGTTCAGGATCTTGAGCGAGTGTGACCAGCTGCCCCAGCGAGTAAGACCCGGCGGCGGTGTAATGCCTGACGTCCTTTTCCGATAGTCGAAACAATCCGACTCGTGACTTGATACCGCGACTTCGATCGTCCCTCAGCACCCAGAACGCGCTGCCGTCATACTCGAGATCGCGCACATCCTGCCACTCGCCAGCACGGAATTGCTGAGTACCTGGCGGTCTCAACACCAGGGGCTCGCTGACAAGGGAATCCTGATCGACCCACCAGTAGTGGGTGCGTCCTATAGCGAGCAGATCATCGCGCCCCGCCACCCTGCGCAGTCGCTGCACGTCAGTCACGCCTGTAACAGGTGTGAAAATGCGCCGTTGCAGATCCATGGCCACCAGCGGGGCGTCGTCCACCCCTATAAATAGCTTGCCTTCGTCCACGTGCAACGCGGTGACTCGTGGATGGTCGATGGGATCCGGTGGAAACAGGAAACGGCTGCTCCTGCCACGTGCATCGATACGGTGAAAACCATCAGCGGCTACATACCAGACATCCCCTCCGGCATCCGCCACGGGCCCGGCCATGATGCGATCCCGCAGCACCATGAAACGATTGTCGCCATCAATGCGACCAAAACAACGTTCCATCTGTGCATAGACCGCCCCACTCGCAATCGTCACCTGACCATGCATGTGGTGATCAACCTTGGTCCGTGCGCAACGATCGAGTGGCTCGGCATCGAGCGAGGTCTGTGCAATGGTGCCGGTATCAATCTCAAGGCGAAACACCCCATGCCCCATGGTGCCTATCCACAGGTGACCTTTTGCCGCATCCAGCACCAGGCTGCGAAACTCAGGCAGGCGATCAGGCCCCGTAACTGGCAGTTGAGCGAGATCCTGAGCGCTCAGGATCAGCGTACGCACAGCACGCCCGGGTTCGACCCGCCAGAGGCGGCTGCCGTCGGTGTGATAAAAACCGCTACCGTCGGGCTGGGCAGCCATGCCGAACAGCGTTTTCTCCAATGAGTAACGAACAGCCTCGCCGGCCTCTGCATGCATATGATAGAGGTGGTTATTACCCCAGAACCACACACGCCCATCATCACTCTCACCCAGAAATCCACTGGCATAACTCGGACGCGGTTCGCGATCGCCCACGGTTTCCACACGATCCAGATCGTCGAGCGGCAATCGCGCAAGTCCACCACCCGTGGCCACCCACAGATACCTCCCTGACTTATCGAACCAGAGCCTGCCCACGGAGCTGGAGGGCAGACCGTTTACCCGTGTCCAGGCTCTGCGTGCACCGGTCTCCGGATTTACCCGCAGCAGTCCACCCTGTGTACCGAGCCACAGCGTGCCCGGCTCCGCAGGATCCGCCACTATTTCGGTAACCTGACCGTAGCTGCTGTACACCCGATACGGCACCGGCCGACCGCGACGCCACGGCAGCGTGATGACCTCACCCGCGCCGGATGAATCGCTCACTGGCACATCCACCGCGCCCTGGTGGGCTCGCAATGCACGCTCCACATCGAGATAGCCCTTCGCCACCGCGTCGTCCAGCAAGGCTACGCCATCCGCGGTTTGCACATCAGAATCTGCGCCTATCGCGAGCAATGCCTTTACCACTCTGATGCGACCAATTGCCGCCGCCTCGGCCAGCGCGGTCGTACCCTGTCGGGTCTGCGTATCCACCGGCACACCCGCTTCGATAAAGGAGTTCAACAGCTCAAGATTGCCGGCGCGGGCCCAGGTAGCCAGTACATCACCCATACCCGGTTTATTGCGGCAGGCGACATTCCTATCCGCCCCAATGCGAATCAGCTTCAACGCCATGGCCCATTGGTCTTCACCCAGCGCACCCAGCAGAGGCGCACGACAGTCGGCGAAATTCAGGGGCTCTCCGGCGGCAAGTAGCACATCGACCACGTCCATATGCCCATGCTCCGCCGCGGTATACAACGCCATGCCGCGACTCCAGGCCTCCTTCAGCACACCGCCCTCCAGGAAGGCCTGGACACGTGGAGCATCACCTTCCTTCACCGCCTTGATGTATTCATGGAATGGATAGGGATATCCGGTTTGATCCTCGATGCGAGCAATACTCTCCACGATGTCCCGCACGTTGTCTCGGGACCATTCGACACCACCGTACTGGATTGCCTTACGATAAATAGAGTGAATGTCGGGCACGTAGTGCGCAAGGTCGCGCTGCTCGCTGGCGGAGAAACTCTTCAGCCACAGCTGCGTGTCAACAAGGTGGCGTCGTACCTCGGTCTCCGGCCAGGACCTCTGGTGGCTGCCGCCAGGTTCCTTGTCACCGGGGCCTGCGGCAAAGAATGCATCCCAGCTCTCCAGCTTCAGGGTCGGCAAGGTCTGCGCGAAAGCGTCCTTGAGCATCACCCGGGCGGTAAGATAACGCGGGTGGCGAATATCCACGTAGCAGCGCTCCGTGGTCGGAAAGGTAATGGAGCCGAGGAACGTGAACCGGCCCTTTGCGTTGACACGGGTTTCTTCCGCATCGGTTCGAACTTGACCGTGAATTCCAGGGCCATGACAGCGCAGGTATGCCACCGCGTCAGCCGCATCCGCCGGTTTGTCAACCTGGATACTGCCCGTTACCGGACCCTGAAAGATGCTACCGCAGCTTGCCAGCAGCGCAGGCACGAGCCACAACAATAATACGGGAGATCGTCCTGTCGCTAATCGCATGAGAGTGGCCAGTGGCAGACTACGATTATTGTCAGTTTACACATAGTCTATTGTTCAGTCGCCAGGGTATTCGCTGCCGCTTCCCACAGTACAGGTATCGCTAAAAAATGGGTACCTCAGTCTGCCCACTATTTTCTCTATTAAGAATTTTCACTTTCTACTCTATGGCATGCTGATAACCCTATCGATCACGGGATTTATTCAAGCGGTTGTTCCAAACCATAGAATAATAATACCAACCGGTATACTTTTCTCATTGACAGAGGATTCTGTTATTTCACACAGGTGGACTTTTTATACACTCCCGGTGTTTCGAAATGACTGACTTCGCGGTCATGCCCGTGGGACTAAATGTATTATTACTCTTCACTGCTGTCCCATAAACTCCCTCTCCCACCGGGAGAGGGTCGGGGAGAGGGGATTGAGAAATGATAACTGCATGGAATCAAAGCCCCTCATCCTGCCCTTCTCCCTGAGGTAGAAGGGACGTTCTATTTGTTTGTATGGCGGCGGTGCGGAATCATGTCCAGCGCAGGAGCAGCCGGTATCGGCTTATTCATACATGACTTTAAAATAATCCTATCAATAATGATGGGACAGCAATGATTGCTCTTGTCTTTGCCCAAATTCCCTTGTGACTTTATTGCATTTTATTGAATTTCTCTGCATCGCCGCGTTGGATCATTTACACAAATGAGCATCACAGCTTGCGCCGCGCCTCGACCACGTTGGGCAATTGCCCGATCTGCGTCAATACCCGGCTCAGCTGCCCGATATCGGTAATCTCCACGGTCAGGCTCATGCGCGCGATACCGTCACTCTTGTCGGTCCCGGTATGCACACCGCTGAGGTTGATCTTCTCATTGGCCAGCAGGGCCGTGATGTCACGCAACAGGCCGGGGCGATCGTAGGCCTCGATCGAGACATCGGCCAGATAGCCTTCGTCCGATGGCAGCCCCCACTCCACCTCGATGAGCCGGTCCCGGTCCTGGCCCTGCAGCCGCAGGATATTGCCGCAGTCCTGGCGGTGGATGGTGACGCCGCGGCCGCGGGTGATATAGCCCACGATAGGGTCATTCGGCACCGGGTGGCAGCAGCGCGCCGTCGTTGTCAGCAGGTTGCCCACGCCCAGGATCCTGAACCCGCCCGGTGCGACCGGTCGCTTTTTGCGTGTCCTGCGGGGAAGTTCCACCTCCTGCACTTCCGGCTTCGGCATCAGGTCATTGACGGCATTGGCCAGCTGACCGGTATTGATGTCACCGCGTCCGAGTGCCGCCAGCAGTTCGTCCACCTGCTGGCAGTTGAGCCGCGCGGCGAGTTTCTCGGTCGACAGGCCGGTGACACTCAGGCGGTGCAGTTCCCGGTCGAGGATGGCGCGCCCGGCACTGACATTCAGCTCGTGGTCCTGGTGCTTGAACCAGGAGCGTACCCGCGCACGGGCACGCGATGTCTTGAGATAACCCAGGTGTGGATTCAGCCAGTCACGACTTGGCACTCCCTGGCGAGTGGTCAGCACCTCGACCTGATCGCCGTTATGGAGTTCGTAAGTCAGCTGCACGATGCGACCGTTGACCTTGGCGCCACGGCAGCGGTGGCCTACCTCGGAGTGCACCTCGTAGGCGAAATCCAGCGGTGTGGCGCCCTGCGGCAGGTCGATGATCTTGCCCTGCGGTGTCAGCACGTAGACCCGCTCCTGGAAGGCCTCGGTCTTGAAGCGGTCAACGAAGTCGTTGGCCGTACGCTCCTCGTCCTTCCACTCCAGCAGTTGCCGCAGCCAGGCGATCTTCTCCTCGTAACCGGGATCGAAATGCCCGCCCTCTTTGTAGCGCCAGTGGGCGGCGACACCCAGCTCGGAATGGCGGTGCATCTCCTCGGTGCGAATCTGGATCTCCAGGGTGCGGCCCTCGGGCCCGACCACCGCGGTATGCAGCGAGCGGTACAGGTTCTCCTTGGGGTTGGCGATGTAGTCATCGAACTCCCTAGGGATATGGCGCCACAGGCCATGCACCACGCCGAGCGCGGCATAACAGTCCTTCTCCTCCTGGACCAGTATCCGGACCGCGCGCATGTCGAAGATCTGATCGAAATCGAGGTGCTTGCGCTGCATCTTGCGCCAGATACTGTTGATGTGTTTCGAACGGCCGCTGATGAGTGCCTTGATACCCGCCTTTTGCATCTCGGTATTCAGGATCCCGATGACCTTCTCGATATAACGCTCGCGCTCTTCCCGTGTCTCCTTGAGCTGGGCCACCAGCGTGTTGTAGGCCTCGGGCTCGAGGAAGCTCAACGACAGGTCTTCCAGCTCCCACTTGATCTGCCAGATACCCAGGCGGTTGGCGAGCGGCGCGTAGATGTTCAGAGTCTCGCGGGCGATGCGCCGCTGGCGCTCCGGATCCAGATGCTTCAGGGTACGCATGTTGTGCAGGCGGTCGGCCAGCTTGATCAGCACCACGCGCACGTCCTCGGCCATGGCCAGCAACAGCTTGCGCAGGCTCTCCGCCTGGTGCTGTTCCCTGACGCCCGCCAGGGCGAGGTCCTGGAACTCCCCGATCTGCTCCATCTTGGTCACCCCGTCCACCAGGCCGGCGATCACGGGGCCGAATTCGGCCTTGACGTCCTCCAGCGTGACCTCGGTGTCCTCGACCACGTCGTGCAGCATGGCCGCCGCCAGGGTCTCGTAGTCCAGCTTCAGCTCATTCAGGATTTCGGCGACGGCCAGGACATGCTGGTAGTAGGGTTCGCCGGAGGCGCGCCATTGCTCGCGGTGCGCCCGACCGGCCCACGCCGAGGCCTTGCGCAGGACTTGCTGTTGCGCATCCGGGCGCCTATTCGACAGCGCCTCCAGGCGGGGATCGGAGACCTTTTCCACGTTAACGACTCGGTTTTACTCAGGAATGATGATTTGCATGATTTTACAGCATGTTAGTCGTCGACACAGGGCGGGTGACTATCCGCATTCCTGCGACCAGGGACCTGCCCTGCTGGCCGGATGCCCGCTTCGACATTGTCGGTCAGGTTTACGCGGACGCGACGAGGCCTGATGGTTTTATATGCTATTGATTATGTGTACTTTCCGGAACATTAGCCATCCCCTGCCCTCGCCAGGCTGTCGGAAAGATTTACAATCCTGGCACATGCCACGCGACCGGCTAACCCCCTTTGTTCCAGTAGTGTTCTGTATTTATTCAATAAATCGAAATTAGGCACGGTTCCTGCTTAATTTTATGAGCGTTAACTATGCAAGTCCGGTTCGGGTAATACAATCAGCACCAGCCCGAATCGTTAAAAACAAATAACCTGCAGGTCTTTTACGGAGACAAAGGAAATGGAAATACAGCATATCGCGCGCCTCAGGCGAGGCAGCACACGGAACGCACTTCGCATCGTTTTAGCATCCGCATTGGCGTTCGGGCTGGTCGAGACGAGCAGTGCTGCATCTTGTCTGGTTACCGATGTCACACTCGATGGCATGGTCGCAACCAGTTGCGGATGGACGGACGGGTCGTCCAACGACAACGTCGGTGGCATGCCGCAGCCAGACTCGTGGTCGGTCAATGTTGATAATGCTGGTGATACCTCCGGCGACCTGGTTTGGAATGCCTATTACAAGGCTGAGATCGAAGAAAGTACTGTACCGCCATCACAGACTTCAGAATGGAGTGCAGAAGGCGGTAACGTGGCAGATGGGGAGCCAATCGACCTGCAGCTGACGGCTTTTACGGGGACCGTGGACGATCCGTTTTCCTCGGGGACCTTCACCGTCAACGGACTCAGCGCTACCGGAAATGGTGAGATACTGGTCGTTCTGAAGGATGGTAATAGGAGCGGTTCCGTATATCACTGGTACCTGTTCCTGGGCAAAGTCGGCGGCGACCTGATGGGAGAGTGGGACACAACAGAACCCTTCGGTGGGAAAAACCTGTCGCATATGACAGTCTATGAGATCGGTGTGACAGACAACGGCGGGCCTCCGCAACTCATTCCCGTGCCGGCCGCCGTCTGGCTGTTCGGTTCCGGCCTGCTGGGCCTGGTGGGCGTCGCACGCAGAAAAAAGAGCTGAAGGATTTACACGTCAACTGATTTCATAACAAACACAATGACTCTATAAAGCGGATACTTCGGTATCCGTTTTTTTTGCATGGATAAAAAAGTGGGTCAGACCACGCCTCCCTCTCCCATGAGTGTGAGAAGGCCAGGGTGAGGGTTGCCCCTCATCCTCGGTAACTGCTCCATGCGTCGCCTAAAGCGCCTACTTACTGGTGCTCTCGGCTCTGGCTCCTGCTTCGCCCTACCTCGGGCTGCTGCAGTCGCTTCGGGCTTCCTCGGCAATTCCTGCATCGCCCAAAGCGCCTACTTTTGGTGCTCTACCTCCTGCATTCATACAGTCGTACCCACTCGTGACACTTGTTTACCCATATACATCGTCAGTGGGATCGTAACCTTCTCCCCTTGAAGTGGAGAAGGAATAATGTGTGGCAGCAGTGTGTCAGATTCGATTGATTTCCTCGTTCTGATCTTCCCCCGGGATACCGGACACCGAATTAAGGATCATATAACAGTTAAAACAAGGTGTTAAATGAAAAGACAACGAAGAATCCACAGTTGGGAACTCAATCAAGAAGCGGTTGCATTGGTGGTAGAACATGGCTCTAGCCATGCAGCCGCGGGGCGCAGTTTGGGCATGAACGAAGCTTTGATCAGGCGCTGTAAGGGACAGCTGGAAAACAACGCTGCAGAGGTATTTCCAGGCAAAGGAAAGCGCACAGCCGAGCAACAGCGTATTCATGAGTTGGAATCGGAAAACCGCCGGTTGCAGATGGAGAATGAAATCTTAAAAAAGCCGCGGCCTTCTTTGGCATGAAAAGCTCATGAGGTATCGATTCATCGATGTGCATAAGAAGGTCTGGCCGGTAAACCTCATGCGTGGCGTTATAAGCGTATCCAGGAGCGGTTACTACCCCACTGGGCAAGGTGTGCCACGAGGCAGCGTGCGCAGTCGAACAGGAAGCTGGATAGGCGAATAGGCAAGATCTTTGCCCGCTATTAACAATGCTATGGAGCGCCCCGGATTGCGGACGAGTTGCACGATGGTGGCATTGAGTGCAGCGAGAACCGCGTTGACCACGAATGCGGGCACTGGGGCTTGAAGGCGGCTGCGTTACAGCCGAAGGTTAATAACCGCTGAGCGGGAGCGGCGGCGGAGAAGTGTGTGCCGGCTGCTGCGACCTGCAACAGGACAAGTCACGCAACAATGGGGGCGCGAGAAGTCTGAACCGCAGCAGGCTTATTAAGAACTCATAAAAAAACGGCGGTCTGAGAGAGAGGGGCCGCCGTCAGTATTCTTTATTGCGTATGTAGAGTTATGCGTTGCGCTGCCTGCGACGGGCTATGCCGACCAGGCCCAGCAGGCCAGATCCGAACAACCAGATTGCGGCGGGAACTGGGATCTGGGCTGGTGGTACAAAGCCCTCAACCGAGAAGGCTCGGGTATTGGAAAGATCCGCGACATTTCCACCATTATTCAGAAAGTCAGTATTTACATATCGGCGAGGTCCAGGGTCACATATGGTAGCTGGGCAGTCCGGGTTGGCGTTCGCACCCCAGGTAGTAATCGGATCCGACAACATCCACGAACCGCTTACATCGGTCACCTGACCAAGTATGAAGTAACCGTCAGCCTTGAACGCGATATGAGTGATTGTTGAACCAGGCTCTAATGACCACGTACCAGATTTTGCACCTTCCGGAGGTGTAACTGTAAATCCTGAAAAAATCTGATCAACACCTGTCTGAGCAACACCCAAAATGGCAGCTACATTTTCCTCAGTTGCATTAGCACCCCCAGCACACAGCTGGGTAACACCATTACTCGACTCTGGGCAACCACCGGCAAAATTCAGTCCGGTCGTTACCGACATTGCCTGCTG
This sequence comes from uncultured Ectothiorhodospiraceae bacterium, assembly GCA_947258545.1. Classification (GTDB taxonomy): domain Bacteria; phylum Pseudomonadota; class Gammaproteobacteria; order UBA9214; family UBA9214; genus CAMYJZ01. The sequence continues at coordinate 12,293 of CAMYJI010000067.1, read as the reverse complement.
AGACAATGCCAGCATTCCTGCTGCAAATACCGCTAATAAAATGTTTTTATTCATAATCTTTCTCTCTCCGTAAGAGATAGTCCTGAATGATGCTGGAACGATAGTTATGTACAGCAACGTTTATACCACTTAATACATTCCATAGAATATTCTGCAGGTTAGACATACAAAACGTTGCCCTGCCTGAGCATTGCTCTTGCAGGTATGTATACTTTTCCGACAAAATTTACAAACCCCTTTTATTGAAATAACAAATTACTTACTGATTCACATTGCATTTGCCTGGCTCCTGCCCATATTTCATTCTCTTAAGTTTTTCGACAACAACAGAAAGCAGAAAGTGGGTCGGACCACAAGCAGAAAGAAAGCAGAAAGTGGGTCGGACCACGCTAACTCGCTCAACTGCTTCAGGAATTGTTTGGTACTGGGCCCGTAAGCAGGCTTGTTGGGCCCTTTTCAGGGGTGAAATGGGCCAGATAAGCGGCGGGATTCTCCCGAAAGTTCTGATACCCGTTTTCTATTACGATTCGCCGTCCGTGATTGCGTGGATTTAATTATCCCGAATCGATTTAAGAAATTCCGGACCGCCAATGGCAAGACTCTCTGACCACTGTGGTTCGCGCCACTACTTTCCCACATTTATACGTTTTGCACTTCAAGGGGAGAAGGTTACAACTGCATGGCTGCAGTCGTAGGTACGGGTTGTGCGCAGCACCGACCTACAGCTTCGGGGTGCACGAATAATGCGAGACAGCAATGAGTGTGGTACTACCAGATTTCAGGCGGAACGCGGGTTCAACTCGGGCAGTGACGATTGCAGCTGCCGGTAGCGACGATAGCGGCGCAGGTGCGCGCGGGGACGCAGCTGGTTACCGAAGTCCTTCTTCCAGCCCTGGAAGTCGATGGGCTTGGAACCGTAGATCGCGCCATCCAGCGACTGGATCAGGGCGCGCATGCGCACCGGGTCCACCTGGGGGTTGGCCTCGATGAGCTTCTCGGCGATCATCGGCAGAGGTGTCTGCGAGCTGATGTTCAGGTGCTGGCAGATGCGGCTCTTGAACTCCTGGCACCAGGCATCCGGATCATCCTCGCGCTGTACACAGCGGGTGCACATCCAGATTTTGGCGCGTGTCGGCATAATAGTCGCCAGGCCCAGGCGGGCCTTGTTCAGGTAGTTGACGGGCGACAGCTTCCGCTGCACCGCCTGTGTATGCTTCATACCCCGACGTTTGATCCAGACCAGTACAACACGTGCCTTGTGTCCAAACCATTCCAGCAGCGGGCGTGTCCGCGCCCAGGCACCCAGCCAGTAGCCCAGGACCAGCCCCAGGGTAATCATCAGCGGGAACCAGAAATAAACGGGATAGGAACGGGCTTCGCCAGAACCCTTCGACAGCAATGACGTCTGTACCGGACCCTCATTGTCATACCCAACCAATTCGGCGAGCCTGGGTGTTTCCGCAGCTAGATCCCACCACGCCACCTTGATACTGGGCAGGTCTATCCAGCCATCCTTCAGGGGAATGAGGGTATAGGTTTCCTTGCGACTCCCGATCAGGTGACGGCCGTCATTTGAGACGCCGTTCTTGACGCTGACAGAATCGCGATAGACACGGTAGTCGGGGCTTGCAAGCTGTTTCTCCAGCGAAGGCAGTTGGCTGCCCAGTGCACCCTGGGCTGTCATCTCGAGTGTCAGGCTAACCGGCGCGCCTTCCTTAACGGCATGTTCCTGTTGCAGGTCCGACTGCAGCTTCAGGCCGTGCAGGGGCAACCAGGGTTGCACCGACGAATCGGCCGGCTGAACCCGCAGTTTTAGAGGTGCATTAGAAGCAACAGTGAAGGATTCACCACCGGTTGTCTGGCGTGGCATACCCCGCATACCACGGGGCTGATTGCTGGAGGTATAAATGCCCTTGAAGCGGATCTCGGGTACGATGATCTCTCCGGACCGCAGTGGTGTAAGCATGAACCGGTATTCATTGATGATTTCCTGTGTACCACTGCGTTTGTCTTTGCGCAGGCTGGCGATGGGTCCGTCGACCTTTTCCATCAACGCCCCGTCGATCGTCGGCAGAATGGGATCCAGCGTCTTGAGATTCTCGCGGCTGACGACCCGTACCGTATAAATGACATTCTGCTGCTCGTAGGGCCACTTGGAACCCAGCTCGACCTCGACATGGGGCAGCCCCGAGGCCGTGCCTGCACCCGCAGGAACCTGATGGCCATACGGGGCGGTATAAGGGGATCCCTGGTTCAGCGTTGACGGCCAGCCCGCGCCCGGGGCCGCACCGGGATAATAACCACGACTGCCGGCATAAGGCTGCTTTTCATATCGGGGCGCGGGGGTGAAATCCCCGACGTTACCCCAGGGCCGGTTATTGGTCGATTGCGGGGTGTTGCCGGATTGTTGTCTTGAGCTGCCGAAAGAAAAACCGGCAGCGGTCTGGGTGACGCTGGTGAGGACACCGGTCAATAGACAGATGATGCAAAATCTTGAGGTATTGATCCTATGCAAACCTTTGCCCCCGCTTCAGATCCATTATTTGATTGCTGCTCCACTCACCACGGACGGTTCTCCATCAGCGCACGGCCATATTTTTCCATCGCCTGCCGTTCCTCGAGCATGAACTGATTGCGCAGCAGGTAGGCCGGATCACCTTCAATACGTTCCAGCCATTGTTCCAGCATGATCATGGGTATGGCTGACCCAGGGTCGCCATCGGCATCAGGCAATCCTTCGGGAGGCGCATCCCGGTCCTCCTCGCCCAGCCCGGACTGCATCTGGTCGAACTGGTCCACGGCCTGACTTGCCGCCGCATCCTCCTCGGTGAGTTCATCGGGCTGGCCACCCGAACCGCCGGACAGATCCAGCTCATCTCCGGCATCCTCCCGTTCCTGAGTTTCATCTCCACCGCCGCCGTCACCCTCGTCCTGAGGCTCTGATCCGGCATCATCTGTATCTATGGCTACATTACCATCATTTTGTTCTGCCTGCATGCCCGCATCGCCCTTATCTTCCTGATTTTCTTCACTACCGGCCTCATTTTCGGACTCCTGCTCAGTGCCGGCCGATTCTTCGCCAGCATCCTCCTCTTCTCCGCTCAAGTCCTCCGCCTCAGGGTCCTGCTCACCCGACTCACCTTCGGTCTCCATGTCCTGCTCACCCGACTCACTCTCGGCTTCCGGGTCCTGTTCACCCGACTCACCCTCGGTTTCCATGTCCTGCTCACCCGACTCACTCTCGGCTTCCGGGTCCTGCTCACCCGACTCACCCTCGGCTTCCATGTCCTGCTCACCGGACTCAGCCTCGGTCTCCGGGTCCTGCTCACCGGACTCACCCTCGGTCTCCGGGTCCTGCTCGCCCGACTCACCCTCGGTCTCCGGGTCCTGCTCGCCCGACTCACCCTCCTCTTCCGACTCCTGCTCCTGTTCGCCCGAGGACTCTTCCGACTCCTGCTCCTGCTCACCCGAGGACTCTTCCGATTCCTGCTCCTGCTCACCCGAGGACTCTTCCGATTCCTGCTCCTGCTCGCCCGAGGACTCTTCCGATTCCTGCTCCTGCTCGCCCGAGGACTCTTCCGATTCCTGCTCCTGCTCACCCGAGGACTCTTCCGATTCCTGCTCCTGCTCACCCGAGGACTCTTCCGACTCCTGTTCTTCCTGCTGTTCTTCTTCCTCCTGTTCTTCCGGCTCCTCCGGTTCTTCTTCCGGCTCCTCCTCGGTTGGCTCCTCGACGAGTTCATCCGTCGAGTATTGCTCGACCATCTTCTTTGCCAGCGACAGGTTGTGCAGGGTATCTTCATCACTGGCGCGCCGCTGTAACGACTGCTGGTACGCCTCGACCGCACCTTGATAATCACTGCGCTTGAAACGGGTATTGCCGAGGTTATAGAGGGCATCCGCCTCGACGTCCTCTCGTTCCACGCTGGCGAAGGCCTCCTCGGCATCCGTGTAGCGGCCGGCGCGATACAGGGCCACACCGCGCCGGTAGTCATCGGTGAATTCCTCCGCCGCATCGGTGTATTCACCGGACTCGTATTTCTGCGCAGCCTCTTGCTCGGGATTCTTGAACCAGCCTGCCTGCACGGTACTCAGCGCGCCTGCTGTCAGCAGCAACACACACAGCATCGCGGACCGCAGGGAATGGGTCGGTGAAAACGAATGCCTGTTGTGAGGGTTGCGCTGCATCAGTCTGTGGTTCTGTAGCTTGGCAGGCTGCGCCGGAACATCGGCAGGAGCAGCAGCAGGGCAATTCCGGCCAGCCAATAGAAACGTTCATTCCAGACACGCGTCCGTTCTTCGGTCCCGGCATCGGGCAAGGCCTGGGTCTTGACCTGGGCAAGAATCCTGACGGTATCCTTGTCCCGGTAGTCGGCACGCTGATAGATACCACCACCGGCAGCCGACAGCTCCTGTAGCAATCTTTCATTGAGGGGCGACACGACGCGCTGTCCGTCCCGCTGGATCATCCAGGGGCTGCTCGGCCGCGGCCCCGGGACGGCATCACCTTCCGGCGTGCCGATACCCAGTATATGAACTCGCACCCCGCTGTTCGCCAGGCGGTTGAGCCGTTGCACAAGACCCTCTTCGTCGAAATCACCGTCGGTAATGACGAGCAGCGAATTGGTGCTGTCTTCCGGTTGCCCGGCCAGCAACTCCTCGGCACGCTCCAGTGCAAATGACAACCGACTGCCCTGGAGACGGACCAGGCCGGGATCGAGAGCCGTCAACACACGGTGAATAGCGTTCATGTCTTCGGTGATAGGTGACACCACATGGGCGATGGATGCGAACGCGATCAGGCCGACACGGACACCCCGGTTCTGCTTCAGCAGGTCTTCCAGCTCCTGGCGCGCCCGCGTTAAGCGGTCGGGGCGGACGTCGGCGACATTCATCGAGCGCGAGATATCGAACAGCACCACCAGGTTGCTGCCTGGACGGAATAACTGTTCGTCACGGAAATCCCAGCGTGGACCGGCCATGGCCAGGACCAGCAGCACCCAGATACCTGTCCAGCGGAAAAACCGTTTCCAGCGTTTGCCTTGCGCGACTTCGGAACGTCCAACCAGGTAGGGCAGCAAGTGGGTATCGGCATAATTACGCAGGCGATCGTTCTTGCTGAATCGGGGCGTGACCAGTAACCACAGCGCGACCGGGATACACAACAGCAAGGCCCAGAGCCAGACTGGTTCAGAAAAGTGAAAGGCGGAAATCAGGCTATCCACGGGCACGGGCCTGGAGCAGATTGCGCGGGATGCCGTCCGGGAATAACCCAAGCAGCAGCAGAATGAGCAGCGCCAGCCCCAGGGGCCAGCGGTAGAGTGGCTGCGGCAGCATCACGGTACGCGACTCTGCCTGGGTCTTTTCCATGGTATCGATACGCTGGTAGATCTTCTCCAGTGCATCCGTGTCGGTTGCCCGGAAGTACGCGCCACCGGTCATGCTGGCGATCTCCGTGAGCAGGTCCTCGTCGATCTCCATCTTGACCTGGGTCAGCTGACCGTTCTCGAAAAACGGCACCAGCCCCTTACTGCCCACTCCGATGGTATAGATGCGAATGCCTTCGTGTGCCGCCAGTTGTGCGGCCAGCTTTGGCGGCAGACTGCCCTCGGTGTTTTCACCATCCGTAACCAGTATCAGGACTCTCGACCCCTCGGGCCGTTCACGCAATTTCTTGACACTCAGGCCGATGGCATCACCGATTGCCGTGCCGTCACCGGCCATACGGGCAACGATGCTATCGACCAGCGTATGCACCGCCTGCACGTCCAGGGTCATGGGCGAGAGAACGAATACCTGGCTGCCGAATACCACCATGCCGATACGGTCACCCTCACGCGCCTTTATGAACCGTCCCAGCACACCCTTGATGACCGCCATGCGCGTGACCTGCCGGTTATCGACCGTGAAGTCCAGTGCCTCCATAGAGCGCGAGGTATCCACGGCCAGCATCAGGTCATAACCCTCGGTGCGCACCTCGGTATAGGGTTCCAGCCACTGTGGTCGCATCAGCGCCACGATCAGGGCTACCCAGAGCAGCGCCAGCATGATGGTCTGTTGCAGACTGCCCATATGAGTAAGCGATCGGGACATCATGAAAGTGGAAGCCAGGCGTCCGAGCGCCGGATGCAGCAGTGTAGAGCCCTCGCCGTGGTCCTTGAAATCTGCGGCCTTACGTTTACGCGGCCAGAACCGCCAGACCAGCAGCGGCAGCGGCAACAACACGGCGAACCAGGGCCAGTGAAAACTAAACACGTGCCGGTCTCCCCTTCCCGGTCATGCTGGAGAACAGCGACTGTATAGTGGCGAGCCCCCTGCCCTTGCGTGAAGGCTGGGTAGCATCAATCCAGCGCATGGTCGCACGGATCAGGGCTGCCAGTTCCTTGCGTTCAACGGCCATGGCCGGTGGCATATACGGTGCCTGCAACAGTATTTCGCCCCGCTGTGCCCAGTCGAAGTTGGAGCTATCCTGCTGTGCCAGCCAGTGCAGCCAGTTTTCCCCCGTAAGCCCGGCGGCTGTCCGGCGGCCGCTGCGTGCCATCGCGATACGCCGCAACAACTCCGACAGTCTGCCGGCCACCTCCCGCGGGTCTTCCTTTGGCAGGGCCTTTTTCAGGGCACGCAGCTGGCGGTGCGCATCACGCCGCCACCCCAGCCATGGTGCATAGCGCATCAACCAGTAGCTGGCCACGATCAGGACTGCAATGAATATGAAGATGGCAATGACATACCACCAGCCGGTGGCAAGCGGCCACCACGGGATGGCATCAAGATCGTGAATATCACGCAAGGTATCGGAAAGCGATTCCGCTGGCGTCATACCCGGCCACCAATATAGCGCTGCAGACCGGCAATCAGCGCATCATGCACATCCTCGTCCGTTTTGATCGGAATGAAACCAATGCCCAGGCGGTAGGCCATCTGCCGGACCTCGTCGCGGCGTGCCTCCCAGTCCTCGCGAAACGCGCGCCGGCCTGCTTCATCGTCCGTGTCGACTTCCAGCAGTTCACCAACGGCATTGGTAAAAATCACCGGCCCGATGGAGGGCAGGTCACGGTCGGCCGGGTCGTCGATGGGAAGTAATATGACGTCGTGTCGCTGCCGCAGGCTGCCCAGGGTACGTTCCAGACCAATGGAGACCTGGTTGACGGCGGCGATGACAAAAATCAGTGACCCGGTGGTACTACCGGAATCCAGGTGCTGCAACGCCACCAGCAACTGGTTCTCATCGGTCTCGCCATGTTCAGCCGGTACGGTGAGCTCCCGCAACAACTGCCACAGGCTGCGACGTCCGGCTGTCGCCCGGTGATACCGGGTACCGGTGGCCGGATTGCCGAACAGCACTCCGCCCACCCTGTCATGCTGCTTGCTCGCCGCCCAGCCAATCAGTGCGGCGGCGCGTGCGGCCTGGATGGACTTGAAGGTGCCGCGGGTACCGAAACTCATGTGGGGACCGGTGTCGACACACAGAATAACGCTGCGTTGGCGTTCTTCGCGAAATACCTTGAGGTGCGGTGTGCCGGTACGGGCTGTTACCAGCCAGTCCATGTTGCGAATATCATCACCCTCGCGATATTCACGCACCTCATCGAAGTCCAGACCGGTGCCGCGGAACACCGAGGCATACAGACCGCTGAAAGTGGAATTGACCAGGTGGTGAGCCGCGACGCCCAGGGTACGGGCCTGATGGCGCAGCTCCAGAAGATCATCGAGCCGTGGGTAGAGAATCATTACCCTGTTACCGTCTCAAGACACACTGCAGTAAAAATCAATTGTCATACCCTGCTCGGGCAACCACTGTAGAAATCACGGAATTGCCACAACCTCCAGCAGGCGCTTGGCGAAATCGTTGCTGGTCACACCTTCCGCTTCGCCTTCAAAGGTCAGCAGCACCCGGTGCCGCAACACATCCGGGGCGATGGCCTGGATATGGTGGGGGGCAACGAACTCGTCACCATCCAGCCAGGCTCGGGCCCGTGCACAGCGTGCCAGCGCGATGGTTGCACGCGGCGAGGCACCGAAGCGGCACCAGCGACTGAGGTCTTTATCATAGGCCGCGGGATTGCGGCTGGCCTGAACAAGGTCAACGATGTAGTGGTTTAATTTGGGGTCGAGATAGAGCCTGGCGATATCCTCGCGCACCTCAAACAGCTGTTTCTGGGAAAACTCGTTGGCCGGTGGCGCGGGTTCCGACAGTTGCTGTTTGCTGTCGAGCTCCAGGATCGCAAGTTCTTCCTCGGGATTGGGGTAATCCACCCAGACATGCATCAGGAACCGGTCCAACTGGGCCTCGGGCAGATGGTAGGTACCCTCCTGTTCAATCGGATTCTGGGTCGCCAGGACCATGAACAGCTTTGGCATCTGATAGGTCTTCAATCCCACGGTAACCTGGTATTCGCCCATGGCCTCGAGCAACGCCGATTGCACCTTGGCGGGAGAACGGTTCACCTCGTCCGCCAGCAGCACATTGTGGAACAGGGGGCCGGGACGGAATTCGAATTCGCCCTTTTCATGCCGATAGATATCGGTACCGATCAGGTCGGAAGGCAACAGGTCCGGGGTAAACTGAATACGATGAAAATCGCCCTCTATGGCCTCCGCCAGTGCCTTGACTGCGGTCGTCTTCGCCAGGCCGGGCATCCCCTCCACCAACAGATGGCCCTGGCTCAACAGGCAGATCAGCATGCTGTCGACGAGGTCGCGTTGCCCAATAACCCGGGAGGCAAGGTGGGAACGGACGCCGTCCATGAGCGAGGCATCCAGGCGGCGGTAATTCTCAGAACTACTGGTATTCAACACGATCCTATTCTCCTGTACGGCCCCGGACACAGGTAGCAGCAAACCCGGATCATTGACCCGTCTGATGCGACCCCGGTGAGTGGATGGCGGGAAGGCTTCAAATCAAATATGAAACAGTGGCCAATCAGTTTTTATTAGTATTGCATATCCATGGATAATTATCCTTTATTATAACCCGGATCCCATTGATCTGAGTCAATAACACTGGATATTTATGTCTGGGACATCTCTCGCAGCGGCATCATGAGCGCCCGGATTCCACAGTCGCCGGCTGGTCATCGGCGGACGCGGATACCACCGTCAGTGACGGTTCAGCTGATTTCTGTGACACCTCACCGCCCGAAGGGTTGGTGAACCGATCATTCAGGATCTGTACATAACGGTTCGCCTCGGCAACCACCCTGTGCAGGCGTTTACGGGCCTGCCGGCCCCAGCCAACCGGTGTCGTCCTGAAGATACTGTGCCAGGGCCGGGTGTTATGCAGGAAGGCAGCACGCATGCGATCCCGCTCCAGGCCGGGTGCGAATTTCTGATCCAGTTGCCGGAGCACACGCCCGGCCGCCAGGCCTCGTACCTTGTAGTGCAGGTAAACGAGCAGTCCGGCGGCCACAAGCACCAGGAGCACTACCAGGAAAACACCACCCGTGGAATCCAGCCAGCCGTCGCGGATACCCAGCCACTGAGTAACCGCAGCAGCCAAAAACACCAGCCCAGCGAGGATGACGGCATCACCCCACAGGACCCGTTTGCGCCAGCGTGATTTGTACTCGCGCAGGCGCGGCACAATCTTCTCTTCGATGTGGTGCGCCATTTTCTCCAGCGTCCCGATAATGCGGTAGGCACGCTCCACACCGACACGTTCTATTCTCTCGTGGATCTCGGCCAGGTCATGGTCGCGCTTGGACTCATAGCGTTTACGCAAGGCGGCGTCTTCGATAGGCACGGCCACATCCGGGTTATAGATACTGTAGAAGCGCCCTGCCGTGAGCCCCTCCTGTGCCAGGGCGCGTTGCCAGGCGCCGACAACCGCCTCCGGATTGTCCTCGCGGGCGGTGGTATCCATCTGGTTGAGGATGTAGACGAACTTGGTGGCATCCGCACGATGGATGGTGTCACCCACCAGGTGCGCGAGGGTATCGCGCATGGCACCGGGTTCGGGATGACGGGCATCAAAGAACACCAGCACCAGATCCGACAGGTCGATGATATGGTCGGTAAGTCGCAGGGTCGCAGTACGCTGGGAATCGGCATCGAAACCCGGCGAGTCGATAATAATCCGGCCGCGCAGTTTCTCGCTGGGACAGGTTTTCAACTGCAGGTAATTATCAACGCGCCCTCCTTCGCCCTTTGCGACCTTTTCGAGCTCGTTGCTGATCTGGTAGAACGGAAAGCGCGGATCGGCATCCAGGGCCACGCCGGGAAGTGACTGCGACGGATGCTCGCTGCCAATGGAGATGACCGTGAACTTGTCATCGACGGCCTGGTTGCCTGTCGCCTGCAAGGCGGTGCCGAGAAAATGGTTGATAAAGGTGGACTTGCCGGCCGAAAACGTACCCAGGATGGATATCATGGGCCACCAGGAGATCTGCGTGGCAAATGACTGCTCGGTGTCGAGTATACCCAGTGCCCGGCCAACCTGGTCGAGTTGACGGTAGCTTTGAACAGCAGATACCAGGACAGGGTTCTCCTGTTTCAGGTGCTGCTCCAGGCTTTTCAGTCGTTGCTTTATGGTCTTCCCGGCGCCGATCATGAAAGACTCCTGCAGGGCAGGTTAGTTTATATTCAAATTACTCTACGTGAATCAGGATATACAGTCACTAACCGCGCGAAGAATCATAAGCCGATCAGGCTGCCGGGCCGCGCAACCTTATGTAGGTTATGGCCGATTTTTCCCATCTCATTACGCATTCATGCACGAATGCATTGAGATGCCTTTATAGGCTATTGCCTGTTTTATTTTGACTAGAACTCGCCGCTCGCACCCCGATTCATGATGTCCAGAATCGTGTCCTTGACGGTATTGGCTTCAGCCTTGAGGTCATCCGGCAAGGTCTTGCCGCCGTGGATCATCATGTCCATGTTCAGGGTATACAGCCAGAGTTTGCCGTCACCGTCTTCTATCAAAGACACCCGGCACGGGAGGTATGCAGAGAAGGCATCAGAGTAGTCAACCATCTGCGCTGCGGTCAGGGGATTACAGAACATGTAGATCTTCAGGAAGCGTTGCTTCTCGCCGGTCATGGCTTCAACCTGGGCTGACAGCGGCAGCTCGCCTACATTCTTGATGTTATGCTCGTTGGCCACGAAACGCAGCGTGTCTTCGACCTCCTCGACACTCAGCCCGTCTTCAACGGGGACTTTCCAGATCGTCGCCTCGGCGGCATTACCCGAAGCAAGCAGTGACTTGGCCATGTCCATATAGACTTGAGGTGCCTTTTCATCAAAATCGCGCAGGTTACCGAGACCCTCACCGTGTTGCACAACCACAGTGATCAGTCCAGCCACCACAACAAGACCGACCAGGGCCAGTAGATTCCAGATTAATTTAAACATCAGCTCCTCCAGCTAGTATTTAGGTATGTATTACTGATTTGCGGATACATCTGCATCATAAATCATCTTCTCGAGTTCCTGCGCCTGTGACCCATTCAGCCCCCGGATTACATTGACAAGCTCGCGCGCCCGGGCAAGACGTCCTGCCCGGACCAGGCGGGTCCCGGCCGCGTAGTACGCGGAAGCCGATTCATCCCACTTGCCCTGGGAAAAATACATGTTGCCAAGTTCCCCGAACCAGTCCGGGTTATCAGGTTCCAGCTCTGACAACTCACGGTAGAGTGACTCGGCCTTGTCATAATCATGCAGCCAGTAGGCCTCACGTGCGGATGCCAGCAATTGATACGGGTTGGCCCTGGCGGCCACAGCACTGCTGGCTGCGGGTGCCACAGCAGCAACGGATCCTGCGGCTTCGGTCGCCGTTGTGTCAACCTCGGTTGGTGCCTCTCCCGCCGGCACCGCCGTTGTGGTTTGCGTCTCAGGGACGGCCGGTGCCTCGATCAGCTGTTTCATCGGGCTGGGGACCGTTTCTTTACCAGTCTCTGCTGTACCCAGGGCGGGTGCCTCGGCCTCAATCTGCACCTTTGCGGGTGTCGTTGTCTCCACAGCGGTTGGTTCAGGAACGGCTGCGTCGGTAGCCTGTGGTTCCGGCACGGCCTCTGCCGGTACGGCAGGCGCTAATGCACCGGTATCCGCCGGTCGAATAACCTGCCCGGTCAATTCTGCGGCTTCCTCAATGGCCGCCTCGACATCCTCAGACGGGGTCACCACTACGCCGGGGACAGCGATAGCGCCGCTGTCGGTGGCTTGTGGTTCAGGCACTGGCTTATCTGCCATAGCGGTATCCGCTTCCCCCCCTGGCGCCGTCATGGGTGTGACTCGAAGCGCGGGCGCAACGGGAGGTGCCGGCTCGTCGGCCATGGCAGTATCCGCTTCATCCC
>CAMYJI010000066.1 GCA_947258545.1 uncultured Ectothiorhodospiraceae bacterium | reverse complement strand
TAAATCTCCCTGTTATTACAGTGTTTGGTCGCACATCCATTGTAACAACTTGTTGGGATTTAAGCCTTTTTTCTATTCCTTTTGTGGGACAGCAGTGGGTCTGATCCGAATGATGCTTACTAAAGCGGTGTCGTTTATATAAACGACAAATTAACCTCGAAACCACACGTAAGACATAAAAATTGTTAGTGAATGTTCCGTGTATTCTGTGTGCTTCCGTGGCTAGTTAACAAGATCGGGGTTTAAGTAAGCGCCATTCTGGTCTGACCCTGTTTTCCGGAGTGCACGGCACAACCTGCGAGTGGAAAAGGGCATGAAACGAAAAAACCTGAATGTCGCCTTTTCGTTGCGTCTCAAGCACTCGCAGGGCGTGCCAGGATCATGAAATCATAGGGCTCCATTTCCAGCATGTGTGCGGCGACGATAGTGCGCCCGGCCACCAGGTCGACCACGCTCTTGCGCAGGCCGAGCAGGCGCAGGCGCCGGCCCTCAATTAGCTGGGGGATTGCACTGAAATTGGCCAGCACCAGTACGCTGTAGTCTCCGTTGGTGCGAAAGTAGGCAAACACATGTTCATTTCCAGATTCGACGATTTCCGTTTCTGCACGATCCAGCGCCGGGTTCTGCTGACGTATCTGGATGAGCCGCAGCAGATCCTGGTAGATACGTCCGGGAAGGGTATCGGGCTCGCGGCGCTCTTCGGCACGCGCCCAGTCGAAGGCGGCGCGGTGCAGCCAGCGGGTGTCGCCGACCTTTTCCGTATCCCGTTCATAGCCGTAATCATTGAGCATGCCGATTTCATCGCCAAGGTATATCAGGGGTATACCACCGATGGTGAGAATGACGCCATGCAGCAGCAGGATGCGCTGGATCGCGAGTTCGATCTGCTGCTCGTCGTTTCCGTCCAGGCCATGTTCGAGGCCTGTTAGCGAAGCACAGGTCCCGGAGATACGCGCCTCACCAGTTGCCGGATTTCCCTGGAACGGCATGCCGCGGGCAAAGCTCCCAGCGAAACGTCCGGTGAAGAACTCGGTAAGAAACCGGCGGTGGGAGGCTGGGTCATACCCCGAGCCTTTTACATCATCGTCTGCTACGGCAAATCCGATGTCGTCGTGGCAGCGCACATAGTTTACCCAGGCACACTTCGCGGGAATGGCAAAGCGTTGTTGCATGGCATGCCTGAGGATATTGACCTTGCTGGTTGCCAGCGAATTCCACAACAAGGCCATCAGCTGCGGGTTATAGGAGAGCTGGCATTCCTCCTCGCTGATGTATTTGCCCACCTCGTCCGGATGCACGATGGCCTCGGATTTGAACACCATGGCCGGGGCGGCGATGCTGACCAGGGCATTGAAGGCCTTAATAATAATGTGTGCCTCTGGCAGGTTCTGGCAATCTGTTCCGAGCCGCTTCCACACGAAGGCAACGGCATCCAGGCGCAGGATTTCCACGCCCTGGTTGGCCAGAAACAGCATCTCCCCCAGCATCCCGTTGAAGACCACGGGGTTTTCATAATTGAGGTCCCACTGATAGTTGTGAAACGTGGTCCAGACCCATTTTTTCAGCCGGTTTCGATAGGTAAACGAGCCCGGGTGTTCGTCCGGGAACACCGGGGTCAGGGTTCGTTCATAGGCATCCGGCAGTGCCCGATCGGGGAACATCCGGTAGTAGAACTGGTAGTCCTCGTCCCCATCCAGTGCCCGGCGTGCCCACGCGTGTTCATCTGAAGTGTGATTGAACACGAAATCCAGGCACAGCGAGATCCCGTGGTGGCGCAGTTCGGAGGCAAGTTCGGCGAGTTGATCCATGTTGCCTAGGGCGGGATCTGTCTCACGGTAACTCGATACGGCATAACCGCCGTCATTATCACCTGCCGGTACCTTGAATACCGGCATCAGATGCAGATAATTCACACCCAGCTCGGTGAGGTAGGGTATGCGTTCGCGCAAACCGGCCAGGTCGCCTGCGAACAGGTCCACGTAGCACATCGCGCCGATAATGCGCTGCGACTGATACCATTCCGGGTCAGTCTCGCGCAAGGCATCCAGGGCCATGAGTTCCTTGGGACGATGGATCCACATCTCTGTCGCGGAGGCCAGGATGCTCTCCAGGTGAAAGAAGAAATCATAGTGCTTGCCGTAGAGTGCGTACAGACTACTGAAGAGGCGAGGAAAGTGCTGCCGTAGTCGAGCCAGATAGCCTTCCCACTCATCGTCATCCACCCGGTCTGCGAAACGCGATTCCAGGCGCGGGAGCAGGCGCTCAAGCGACACCGCGGAATGGGTTGTAAGCCAGACGTTTTCATTCATGGGGATGTACCGGTTGCATGATCATTATACAGGTAGGGGCTGGTGCGTAATGGCCAGCCGATTTCCCATTCAGAATTATCCCTTGACCGGCCTGCCATGCCGCAGCAGATGTCCCCATGCGGCGAGGGTGCTGCGAGGGGCTCAGGCCAGGGCGCCGATATTCACAGTTTGCGTCCGCCTGTATGGACGACGGTCCATGCGGGGCATGACTGAAAACGACGGGAGTTTAAAATGTTTATGCCTGGGATGGAAGCTGCAGTGACCCGTCTGAATACGACCAATCCGGCATGGCCCGCGGTGATACTGTCCCTGACACCACGATATATTGGGTGTTCATGATCGAAAATACTGGGGTCAGGACCCGGTTATCGCTAGTATGGGAAAAATCCATGCTGTGGAATTTAGAAAAGGGGACATACTGGTTTTTTTAAATTAGAAACCCGGATTGATAAACAAAACAGAATGCTCCCTTTTTTTATCCGCGACACTTATTATAAAACCGGTTAAGCATGACAGACATTGGGTTTAGTGTCCTGACGCTGCTGGCAAAAGGGGTGTTTGTATTCATATCAGCCCTGTGTATTGCCGCAACACTAAAGGACATCATGGCAGGGAAGGGCTGGCGCAGTGCATGGCCAGTGCTGATCTGGCTGGCATGGGTCCTGGTGACGTGGCTGGGTGCCTTGCTGGTCCTGGTGCTGGCAAATGCGCACACCCATGTTTCAGAGGCAACCATGGCGATCATAATAATTTCCCTTGGCTACCTGGTTCTCGTGACGGCACTGATTGTCCATCTCCTGAGGCGCCTGCGTGACGGGGATTCGCAGGCCGACGGTTGAGCGATCGTTACTGTCTCGGCTCTGGCATTGTATGTCCGACCAGTGTGTGGCCGCTGATCTGCGTTATTACCGGTCTCCCGTTTTCCAGTGCATATAATGCATGTTCGCGGAATTTGCTGACCCTTCTTGTGCCGTCAAGGGAAAGGGTCTCGGTTATGGTTGAGTACGAGTGTCCACTCAAGCCGTCCGGCATGATGTGAATCACCGTATTATCGCGCTGATACTCGTAGTCCTCGATAGTTGGCCAGCCCGAGTCAATCAGGTACAGGTACTTTTTCTTGTCGAGTCGTACCGTTGCAATCAAATCCTCATAGGGAAACTCGATTATCTTCTCGAAGGTTTCACCCAGATACTCCCCAATGGCGGCTGTGTCGCGATTTTTTGAGGCCGTATCAGTCACATCGATAACCTGCTGGATGTGTTCCCTGGTGATATAGTCAGCCGCCTGAGCCTGGAATGCCAGTAGAAATGCGAGCACTGTGCCGGTTAAAAGTCTGGTCACGTCATTTTGTCCTGCGTCGCCTGCACGATTTGAACTGGCGGTGGTCTCACGGGCGCTATGTGTGTGTCTCTGGGATCTGCCCCGTATTAGAATATTAGCGACCGTTCCGGATCAGACTGAAGTCTAGCGGGCTGTTTCCAGAGCAGGATAAATAGGGTGGGAGCAATGTACGGTCATCGAGGTCTGTGCCCGCTTCTCATTGATACTATTGTGGCAACAGCTTGCATCGAGTACTCATCCGGTCTATTGCCAGTTTAGAATAAGGATTATGGTAGATAGAATGACTGGATGGTGAGTGCTTATGCGAGCACTGCTGAATTCTGGAATGCGAAGGTAACTCCAATGGCAAATTCGTTTGGTGATCAGTTTCTCAAGGCGGGCCTGGTGAACAAGACCCAGCTGAACAAGGCAAAGAAATCGAAGATCAAGCAGCAGAAACAGAAGAACAAGCAGAAGATAGAGGTGGTCGATGAAGCTGCCGAGGCCGCCCGGCAGGCGGCAGCAGATAAAGCAGCTCGTGATCGCGAACTCAATCGCCAGCAAAAGGAAGCGGTCGAGCGCAAGGCGGTCCATGCGCAGGTTCGTCAGTTGGTCGAATTGAACCGGCTACCGCGGGATGACGGCGAGGTGGGGTATAACTTCCAGGATGGTACTGCGATCAGGAAGATCTTTGTCTCGGAAGGGGTCCACGATAAGCTGGGGCGCGGTCTTCTCGCCATCGTTAAGTTTGATGATCGCTACGAGGTGATACCTTCGGTTGTGGCAGAGAAAATCATGCTGCGTGATGGATCCTGCATTATCAGCAATCAAACGACTCGGCTGGAGCATGGGGAAGATGATCCCTACGCGGATTACCAGGTTCCCGATGATTTGATGTGGTAGCCACGGGTGGGCTGTCACTTATATTTCCTGGATGACGTCTGGCAGCCATCGCGCCTGCGAGGCGCTCCTACAGGGGTGGTGTAATACGTTGATTGGCCTAAAAATAGATGTATAAATCAATATTAAATATTGAAATATACATCAATAATAGCTACTATTAGTCATATATTAATGTATAGGTTAATATTATGACGGAAACTCTAGACCTCCTACAACAGGTCCTGGCGCTGGGCAAAGAACAGGGGCTGACGCAGATTACGCTGGCGCAACGGGCCGGCATTACCCCCGAATCCCTGTCGCGCGCGAAGCGGGGCGGTGACATGCGCGTCTCGACCCTGAATGACCTGGCGCATGTGGTGGGCCTGAAACTCTCGCTGGTGTCGGGCGCGCCGCTGCGCGAGAAGATCGACAGCGGGACGTTGTTTGAATGAGTGTTGACCGGCAGGCGGTGGTCTGGACGCGGTTGGGGACCAACCCGCTGCGAATGGGGCAGTTGTACCTGACCGAGCATGAGTGCCGCTTTACCTATGACCCGGACTACCTTGCCACCGGCCTGCCCGGTCTGGGTGCGATCTATACCCCCGAGGTGTATGCCAACGACACCATCGTGCGCACGCGCACCGATGCTTTTGATTTTCTGCCACCCATCCAGTCGTTAATCCCGCCGCGCAGCGAACAGAATTTTCAACGTCGACTCGTCCTTGAGTATCTCGCCCGTAGTGGTATCACACCGGCTTCCGGTCTGGAGGCGGATTGGGAAATTCTCAAGGTGTCGGGACATGGTGGCATCGGTCATCTGGATGTATTCGAGTCTGATCAAAAGGCGACAGACTGGTATGCCACACCTGTGCGACCGGATTTGTATGATGCCTCGCAGGAGTCGGGTTTTTCATTAAAGGATTACCTCACCTGGTTTGACCAGGATGCGGAGACCCTGATGCAGGTCATCGGACCGACACCAAGTGTCGGTGGTGCAATCCCGAAGCTGCTGGTGTCGATCCCTGAGTCCGGCTGGGACGGGCGCATTGGTCTGCCGGCACGCTTCGGTGCGCAGGGGCTGACTGATATTGTGTTGAAATTCGAGCAGCCGACGGTGTATCCCGGGCTGGTCGAACTGGAGGCGCTGGCACTGGAGGTGCATCGCGAGGCCGGCTTCACAGTGCCGCGACACTGGGTGGTCGAGTTCAACGACGTGCCGGCACTGGCAGTGGAACGGTTTGACCGCGACAGCTACAAGAATCCGTTGTTTACCGAATCGCTGTACTCGGTGCTGGCCTCGGGTGATGCCCGGATCACGCACAATTACAGTTACAGCTATGACGAGGTGGGTCGCGCCATCGACCGTTCACCGATAGATTTTGTTACTGATCGCACGGCGGCCAAACACCATCTGCTGGCGCGGCTGTTAATGGCACTGCTGACCGGTAATGGCGACCTGCACCTGGAAAATCTGTCGATTGTCGGGATGGGGGGCGAACTGGCGTTTTCACCGGTGTATGACCCGACACCGATGCGTGCCTACTCGATTCATAACCTGTTGTCGGTCATGCCGTTCGGTCGTTATGGCGAGACGGATGATGCGAACGGGTCGACTGTGGATCTGGTCGCAGGGCTACAGAACCTGGCGAAAAACCTCGGTATTGCGCCGGCAACACTGGCAGAGATAACCGGTAAGGCCTTGCATTCGACAGAACATTATAGCGAGCGGCTGCGCGCATTAGTTTCCCTGCCGGAGGTGAACAAGGAAAACCTGGTGGCGATTGTGGAGCGGGTCAGGGGGCAGTTGTCAGAGTAGGGTAATGATCGCGCCTGCGAGGCGCTCCTACAGTGACATGATTAACATTTGTAGGAGCGCCTCGCAGGTGCGAGAAAAGTCTGTTGTAGGTCGGATTAGGCGCGTAGCGCCGTAATCCGACAACGGTGGCGTCGGATTACGCTGTCGCTAATTTGACCTGCGAGCCAAACACGAGGGTTTTATCGTAATAATAATCACGCCTGCACCCGATTAAGCGCCGGGCGTAAATGAGGGGCTGCTACTAGTGTGTCGATTATTATTGCAGGAGCAGCCTTGCTGGCGCTATAAAATGCGCGAGGGCAGTCAAGGGGTAAAAGCATGAAACGCACGACAGGAACATCGTCGGGTAACAAGGCGGGAGCCTACTGGGGCGGCATGCTTTTCGGCTTGCTGTTTTTTGGCGTCGGTGCCGCGTTTCTGCTGCTCAGTGTGCTTCCCAATCTGTGGGATGCATTACGTATGCGCGATTGGGTGCAGGTGCCGGCAGAGGTCGTGTCGGTCGATCTGAAATCGAGCCCTTCCGATGGCAGTGACACCTATAAAATAACTGCCCGTTTCAGCTACGACTACAATGGACGCTCATACACCGGAGATCGTGTCGGCATTGCCGATGGCGGTAGTGATAATGTCGGGGACTGGCAGCGCGATACCTATGCCAGACTCAAGGGCCAGGCCCGGACCCGGTTATGGGTCAACCCGGCCAACCCCTCCGAATCCATCTATGACCGCGATCTGCGCTGGGGCCTGCTGGGTTTCAAGCTGATCTTTATCGTTGTGTTTGGCGGTTTTGGTGCCGGAGTGATGTGGTTCCTCAATCGCACTCCAAAACCGGTGCCGCCTGGACTCCCGGCCTGGCAGGCCAGGGCAGAGTGGGTGGAGAACCGCATCCGTTCCAATGCCCGATCCACGCTCTGGGTCGCCTGGGGCTTTACAGTCTTCTGGAATGCGGTTTCCTCACCCATCCCGTTCATTCTTCCCGCGGAGCTGGCCAAGGGTAACCAGCTTGCCTGGATAGCAATCATCTTTCCGCTGGTTGGCCTCGGCCTGCTGGCCTGGTCCATCCGTCAGACGCTCAATTGGCAGCGCTTCGGTATCACCACAATACAGATGGATCCTTTTCCAGGTGCCATCGGCGGTGACGTCGGTGGTGCTGTAGAACTGCGGCTTCCCTATAACCCGAAGCACCGGTTCCGGGTGACGCTCACCTGCGATCATGCCTATACCCGGCGCAGCAACGATGGCAATGAGACGGTGCGCAAGGCCAAGTGGCAGGATGAGCAACTCGCGGAAGTACAACCCGGGCTGCATGGAACGCGGCTGCGTTTCCTGTTTAAGCCGCCGGGCGACCTGCCCGAGAGCAGTGCGGGTGATGCCAGCTGGTATGAATGGAATGTACAGATCTCCGCCAGCCTGTCAGGCACCGACTTCGACCGTAGCTGGGAGGTCCCGGTATTTAAAGAGGCCGGCCCGCAAACCGCACGCGACCGGATTGAGCCGCGCGCGCTCGAAGCCGATCCGCTGGAGATACAGGATGAGGTGGTCCGGATCCGCGAGACCGGCGCCGGCATTGAACTCTACTACCCTTATCTGCGTCATCTGGGGATGACCTTTGGTACGCTGTTCACAGGCAGCGTTTTCATCGGATTTGCCTGGTTGTTCCACACCTTGTCCGCTGAGGACGGAATTTCGAGCCTGTTCATCGGGTTGTTCGCCGCTATGGGCGGTCTGATTATCATTCTGGGTCTCTACCTGCTCGGCAATTCATTGCGCCTCACCGTCCACAGGCAGGGACTCCGTGCCGAGCGCGAAATCTTCGGCCTGCGTTTTGCGCGCCATGTTGCCACCGATGAGATAACTGCTATTGAAAAATCCATCGGTATGCAATCCAGGCAGGGTAATCGGGCGCGTGCCTACTACCGGATCGTGGTGCGCACCCGTGACGGTCGGAATATCACTGCCGGCACTGGCATCCTTGGTGCCAGTCGTGCCGATGCCATCATGCAGCGAATTCAGCAGGCACTTGGTCTGCCCGACCTGGTGAGTGCAGCGGAAAATACCGAAGCCCCTGTCGTCCTGTCGGCAGCCGATGCGGTGGCGAATCAGCACCGTGCAGGTCGTGTCCGCCTGCTGTTCAACGTGGTTGCCGGCGTTCTCTTTTTCGTGTTTGTTTTCTGGCAGTTCAAGGACGTCATTTTACGGCTGTTATAATAGAAAAGCAGGAAGGGAAATCAGCCAGAAATCGCGCCTGCGAGGCGCTCCTACAGGTGTAACGATTGTTGCAGGAGCGCTTTGTAAGCGCGATGGTTTTGTCACAATCAAGATCGCGCCTTCAAGGCGCGCATACAGGTGCGTGACCAATCCCTGTGGGAGCGGTCCCATGACCGCGATGCTATGATCGAGCAATCGCGCCTGCGAGGCGCTCCTACAGGTGTCTCGATTGCTGTAGGAACGCTTTGCAAGCGCGATGGTTTTGTCGCAATCAAGATCACGTCTTCAAGGCGCGCATACGGATGCGTGACCAATCCCTGTAGGAGCGGTCCCATGACCGCGATGCTATGATCGAGCAATCGCGCCTGCGAGGCGCTCCTACAGGTGTCTCGATTGCTGTAGGAGCGCTTTGCAAGCGCGATGGTTTTGTCGCAATAAAGATCACGTCTTCAAGGCGCTCATACAAGTGCGTGACCAATCCCTGTAGGAGCGGTCCCATGACCGTGATGCTATGATCCAGCAATCGCGCCTGCCAGGCGCTCCTACAGGTGTCTCGATTATTGCAGGAGCGCTTTGTTTATGCCCGGTGCTTTATCGGGTGCAAGCGCGATGGTGTTATCGCATTAGGATAAAGGGGACGTGCTGGTTGTGAAGGCAACCAGGAAAACCGGTGGATGCAATAACCAGAATGTCCCTTTTTACATTATCGATTAACGGGAGTTTTCTGCGCATGGCACATTCTGTCGGTCCCGGGTTACGTACACGCTGGCAGGCGCTGTCCGGTCTTCCCGGTGGCAAGTGGCTGTTCAGCAGAGTGCTGGGGCAGGTGGTTCCCTATACCGGCACGCTCGGAGCGCGCGTTGAAGTACTGGAACCCGGTCACTGTGTCATCAGGCTGCGCGAGCGACGCTGCGTGCGAAATCACCTGCACTCTGTACATGCGATGGCGCTGGCGAACCTGGGCGAGATGGCAACCGGGTTGGCGTTGATGAACAGTCTGCCGGACAATGCGCGTGGCATCCTGGTCAGATTCAACATGGAATACCTGAAAAAGGCGCGTGGCGTACTGCGTGCCGAGTGCCATTGCGATATCCCTGCCGATAACCGTGAGCAGGACTACGAGCTTACCGGCGAGATCCGTGATGCCGCCGATGATGTGGTGGCGATCGCCATAGCACGCTGGCGGATCGGACCGGAACAGTCTTCGTGAGCACCGACACCCCGTTCAGTCGCGCACTTGGTATCGAGGTGCCGTTGATCTGCGGGGCCATGTATCCGTGTTCGAACCCCGAACTGGTTGCAGCGGTGTCGGAGGCAGGCGGTATCGGAATTGTGCAGCCGTTGAGCCTGACTTACGTGCATGGCCATGAATACCGGGCCGGTCTGCGTTACATCCGCTCGTTGACGGATAAACCGATCGGTGTAAATCTGATTATCGAACGCAGTTCGAAAAAATACCTGCAGCACGTGCAGGAGTGGCTGGATATCTCACTCGAAGAACAGGTGCCGTTTCTGGTCACGGCATTGGGTAACCCGGATTGGGTGGTGCGGCGCGCTCAGCCGGCCGGCGTTACGGTCTACCATGATGTTACCAACCGGCGTTTTGCACATAAGGCGCTGGATGGCGGGGTAGATGGCTTTATCTGCGTGAACAACCGGGCGGGCGGCCATGCGGGCAAGCTTTCGCAACAGCAGTTGCTGGATGAGATCGGACCACTGGGAAAGCCAATGGTATGTGCCGGTGGCATCGGTACGCCGGCGCAGTTCATCGAGGCAATAGATTCAGGTTATGCCGCGGCACAGCTGGGAACGCGCTTCATTGCGACCAGCGAGTGCAAGGCCCATGCTGACTACAAGCATGCCATTGTCGATGCGCATGCACAGGATATTGTGTTGTCGGAAAAGATCACCGGGGTGCCGGTGTCGATCGCTGTGGAAGCTGAAACGCGCATCGTTGCGGAGAATGAGTTACCGGGACATCTACCAGGCCGGCAAGAGTGTCGAGGGTATTGATGCGATAGAGTCGGCGGCTGATATCGTAAGACAATATGCGGGTGCGCTGGATCGACACCTGTAAGGTGGGCGGCGTTGCTTCGGTTGGCATGGCTCAACAATCTCGCCTGCGAGGCGCTCCTACAGGTGTAACGATTGTTGCAGGGTTTTTTTTCAAACGCGATGGTTTTGTCACAATAATGATCGCGCCTGCAAGGCGCACATACGGGTGCGTGACCAATCCCTGTGGGAGCGGTCCCATGACCGCGATGTTATGATCCAGCAATCGCGCCTGCGAGGCGCTCCTACTAGTAGTTCGGGTTAGTGTGGGAGAGGTCGCCCGGTCGCGATGGGGTTGAGTTGTAGGTGCGGGTTAGGCGCGAAGCGCCGTAACCCGACAACGACATCGTCGGATTATGCTGTCGCTAATCCGGCCTACGGACTGATTGCGATGGTATGACCTGATAATCACGCTTGCGAGGCGCTCCTGCAAAATCATTCGGCTCTGAAACTTTTTATCTTGCAGCATTGCTACCTGATGGGGGCGAGGGGATTGCGACGACCCGGAAACCAATGACCGAGTAGCGGGTGTCAGGCGTATTCGCCGTCCGGTATCCAGGCCGGGTCTGGAACAAGGGACAGTGGTAGGAGCCGCCACGCCGCACCCGGGAGCGGCCATCAGTGGGACCTTTTGGATCAACACGCGTCACGCCATCACCGTAGCTGTCGGGGGCATACCAGTCGGCCACCCATTCCCAGGCGTTACCGAACATATCGTAGACGCCAAAGGCATTGGGTCGGCGGGTGGCCACCGGATGCGGGTGATCCCCCGAATTAACGAAAGACCACGCATGCTCCGGCAGTTCGTCGCTGGGCATTGGTCGTAATCCGGATGAGCCTGCCCGGGCCGCGTATTCCCACTCCGCTTCGGTTGGAAGCCGGTAGTCGTAATCCGGATCCAGTTTACCGAGTTCTTCTGCAAATCGCCGGGCCATGTACCAGTTTACGCTCACCACGGGCAGGTCCCGCCAGTCGTCCCGGTCCCAGTACTCCTTCGGTCCGGGTTTGTTCTCCATGACGTTTAACCATTGGGCCTGGGTGACCTCCGTCTGGCCGAGCAGGAAGGAGTGACTGATCCTGACCTCGTGTACCGGCTGTTCATCGCGGAAGGCGTCCGGGTCCGGATCGTCCATTTCCCCGATCGCTGCCTGGCGGTCGCTGGTGCCCATCTGGAAACTTCCGGCAGGGATGGACACGAACGGCATCCCTATCCGATTGGTAAGCACTTTGGGCTGTCCTGCGGCCGCGATCCCGATCGGTAAACTCAGTAGTATGCTTGCCAGCAAACCTGACCAGGTAACGCCTGCGTTTTGGCGCGCGTAGCCGCATCGGTGTTCTGTGGCGCTTGATTTCATGGCGTCTCCTGTTTAACCGAGAAAAGGGTGTCTGAGCACATTTGATAGTAATACTAGTTCAATAATCGCGCCTGTGAGGCGCTCCCGCAGATATATCGATTATTGTAGGAGCGCTTCGCAAGCGCGATGGTTTTATCGCAATGAAACATCGTCGGATTACGCTGTCGCTAATCCGACCTACGGGTCGATCATAATTGCATGCCTCGACAATCGTGCCTGTACCCGATAAAGCACCGGGGATAAACGAGGAACTCCTGTGGTGAGCGTGAAAGCCGACTCAGAGAGCAGTTGTTTCTAATATCAGGGAAGGTCTGATCAATTCATCATTGCGAGGACCGCGAGGCCGCAGGCCGTGGCGGGACGCAGCAATCCGCCGCAGGCGTCCCGAGCGCAGCGAAGGGGTCTCTATGAGATCACCACGGTTGCCTGGCATCCTCGTGACAAGAATGGCTTCGCTGGCCGCTCCCGGCATGGCCCAGGCCAGCTTCTCGACCGGTTCCCGGTCTCACCTTCTCCTGCCTCTCGCGGCACTTGTTCATCGATGTAAATCGCGCTCGCAATGACGTGATGCATCAATAAATCAGAGGTTCCTTAGCAGAAATCGCTCTGTTTCCCGTTTGTACATCCGTCGTGGTGAGGTATTAATACCATGGATCGAGAGCGTGCAGTGATGTGTTCCCGGTCAGGCCAGTCGAATACTATAATATTACCAACCACAGCCCCACCCGCTAAGGAGACCCATGCGATGGTAATGCAACCTGCACATTGGCTACTGCTTGTCCTTATGATTACTGCGTCGGCCGGGACGCTGCTGATTGCACAAGAGGCCGAAGAAGTGGTGATCAAACGCGGCACCATCGAAGATGACATTTACGTTGCCGGTCGCAGTGTGGATGTACAGGCGCAGGTACAGGGCGATGTGACCGCAGCAGGTAAGCGCGTCAGCATCGATGAATTGGTAACCGGCGACGTAATGGTTGCTGGAGAGACCGTTACGGTCCGGGCACAAGTGCAGGACGATGTACGCGCTGCCGGGCGCTCCGTCACCATCGCCGGGTCGGTCGCGGGCCATGTGGTCGCCGCCGGCGAGATTGTGAACATCGCGCCTGCTGCGACCGTCGGCGGGTGGGCGTGGCTGGCGGGACGGGAAGTGAACGTGGCCGGGCAGGTGGGCAATGAACTCAAGGTGGCGGCGCAGATCGTGATTGTCTCCGCTGAAGTCGCGGGCGATGTGGAGCTCATGGCTGAAGAAATCAGGATTCTGGGTGGCGCCAGGATCAACGGAGATCTGATCTACCGCAGTGAAAATGAACCACAAATTTCAGAAGGAGCCACCATTGCCGGTGACATCATTGCCAAACCTGTGCTGTACCAGGAACCTGAGGACAGGGGTGCGGGCTTCATGTTTCTTGCTGCGCTGGCAGTGGCAGCCATTGTGTATTATCTCCTGTTTCAGGCATTTAGCGTGGCCGGCGCCGAAGGTCTGCGGCGGGCACCGCTCAGCGCATTGGGCACCGGTGTGGCCTTCTTGTTCGCCACGCCCTTCGTGATCCTGCTGCTGTTCGCCACGCTGATCGGTGTATTGGTTGCGTTGCCCCTGCTCGCCTATTACCTGGTGTCCCTGTTGGGGGGATTACTGACCGGCGTGATCTATGCGGGCGATACCGGCCTGCGACTCATGGGTAAGGCCGAAACCGCTACCAAAGGCATGCGCATTCTATCTATCGTAGTTGCCCTGGTCACCCTCCTGTTGATCCAGATTATTCCCGTGATCGGCGCCCTCGCGGTGTTCGTCTTGCTTCTACTTGGGCTTGGTGCACTCCAGCTTCAGATCTGGCGCACCTATTCGGAAAGCTAGCCCACATACGAATGCGCATTGACCGCGTGCCCTGGTCCAGTGACCGGCTTGGCGCTCCTACATAAACAGCCTGTATTATCTGTCGCATTAATAGGATCAGACTCTGGGGATTGGCGGGGAAGCAGGTACAATGGGACCAATGACTATCCCGCAGTCCACGCAGGCCGCTGACATCCATGACACCCTCCAGCGGGTGTTTGGATATGCCCGCTTCCGCCCCCATCAGCAGGCCATCATCGAGGAGCTGATCGCCGGTCACGACGCCTTCGTGCTGATGCCGACAGGAGGTGGTAAATCCTTGTGTTATCAGATACCTGCCCTGCATCGCCCGGGGGTGGCCCTGGTTGTATCGCCGCTGATCTCGCTGATGAAGGACCAGGTGGACGCCCTGCAGGCCAATGGCGTGGCAGCGGCCTTCTACAATTCCGCGCTGGGCTCGCAGGAGGCCCGCCAGGTGCTGGCCCGGCTGCATGCCCATGAGCTGGACCTGCTCTACATCAGTCCGGAGCGTCTGATGAGTGCCGGCTTCCTGGAGCGGCTGGAGGAGATCGACATCGCCCTGTTCGCCATCGACGAGGCCCACTGTGTGTCGCAGTGGGGCCATGATTTCCGCCCTGAATATCAGCAGCTGGGGGCACTGCGCAGTCACTTCCCGGGCATCCCGCTGGCCGCCTTTACCGCGACGGCCGATGCCCAGACCCGGAATGACATCGTGCGCGTGCTCGGGCTCGGCATGGGCAACCATCACGTCACCGGGTTTGATCGCCCCAACATCCGCTACACGGTGCTGGAAAAGCACAAGCCTTTCGATCAGCTGTTACGCTTTCTGGAAAGCCGCGAGGACCAGGCGGGTATCGTCTACGCGCTGAGCCGCAAGCGGGTGGAGGAGGTGGCTGGAAAACTCCAGGCCCAGGGTGTTCGTGCAGAGGCCTACCATGCCGGTCTGCCGGCCACCCATCGCTGGAGCGTGCAGGAGGACTTTCTGCGCGACAACCTGCAGGTGGTGGTCGCCACCGTGGCCTTTGGCATGGGTATCGATAAACCCAATGTACGTTTCGTCGTTCATTATGATCTTCCCAAACATATAGAAGGCTACTACCAGGAGACCGGTCGGGCCGGTCGCGATGGCCTGGACTCCGAGGCCCTGCTGTTGTTCGGTGCCCAGGATGTGGGTACGGCCCGGCGGCTGATCGAGAACAACGAAAATCCCGAACAAAAACGCATCGAGGTTCACAAACTGAACGCTATGGTGGGGCTGGCCGAAAGTGTGACCTGCCGGCGCCGGGTGCTGCTCAACTATTTCGGTGAGCGGCTGGAGCAGGACTGCGGCAACTGCGATGTCTGCCTGAATCCGCCGGAACAGTTCGATGCCACCTTGGATGCGCAAAAGGCGCTGTCCTGCGTCTACCGGGTCGGTCAGCGCTTCGGCGTGGGGTATGTCGTGGACGTGCTGAGGGGGGCTGATAACGAGCGCATACGTTCATTGCATCACCAGCAGCTTTCCACCTATGGCCTGGGTAGCGACCGGAGCGAGCAGGAATGGACGTCCATCATCCGCCAGCTCATTCATCATGGCTATCTGGTTCAGGACATCGCCAGCTATTCAGTGTTGAAGCTGACCGATGCCGCCAGGCCATTGTTGCGTGGCGAACAGAGCTTGTCTCTGGCCAAACCGCGAATTCGTGAGCTGACGAAGAAGAAGCGCCCCAGGGCGGACGCCGCACACGGGCCTTACGACGAGCTCCTGTTCGATCAGTTACGGGAACTGCGCAAGCGTATCGCCGATGAACAGGGTGTGCCGCCCTATATTGTGTTCGGTGATGCCAGTCTGATTCAGATGGCGCGGGACAAACCGACGGATGAAGCAGAACTGCTGAATATCACGGGTGTCGGTCAACACAAGCTGAATAAATATGGCAGCGATTTTCTGAATAGTATCGCGCTCTACAGTGTAGAGGAGGGGAGGGCGGACGCTTAATTTGGGTGCGGTGTTGCGTGACGTCTGGTTTGTTTGCCAGGAGGGCATGGA
Source organism: uncultured Ectothiorhodospiraceae bacterium (assembly GCA_947258545.1). Taxonomy (GTDB): domain Bacteria; phylum Pseudomonadota; class Gammaproteobacteria; order UBA9214; family UBA9214; genus CAMYJZ01. The sequence goes on along the minus strand of CAMYJI010000066.1, from coordinate 1,651 downwards.
TCTTGATGCTAGTGTAGCCCGCCACGGCCTCTATCTGATCAAAACATACCTACAGTTGATGTGGCAGATTGTCATGAATCAACTCAAGTAGTACCTATAGACTGATCCAATTCAAGAATTCCATAAATGACCGGGTCCGGCTCATCTCGGTCATTAATGCGATCCATAAATCTGCACTGAATTAAGTATTTCTACTTACATAATCTGTAAGTCTGAGTCCGATCCAAGTCGGACATAGAAAAATCTACATAGTATCCACAGTAGCCGAGGTCTGGGGCTTTTCCAGGTAGACCGTTTAGCTTTTATGTGCTCATCGCTCCATGTTGTCGCTACAGAATAAACCGACTAAATAGTTAGTTTCTTGTCTATATTTGACTTAGATCAATGCGAACTGAGTTTAAAGCCTCTAAATAGATGGAATTATATTTATTCTAATGTGAGTGCAGGCTGAAACAAAATACACGTTTTCATTCAAATCATGCGCTGCAATACCAAATTTTGCATCAATTTGTTACTCGCCGTAAGCATGGCTGTTATGCCTGTACTGTCTGCTTTTGCAATGCCGTTTTCATGCGAGCATCGGCACGAACAGAGGACAAATGATTCTCCTTGCCATGAGGTGAATCCAGGCGAGGCTGCTACTGCAAACAATAAGCCTATACAACAATCTAATCCCGGTCTCGGGATAAATTGCTGCAATAACGGCCAATGCCAGTATGGCATTTCATGTTTTTCCTGCGCCCACTCGATGCTGTCACCAGCTATCATCACGCCAATAACCTATGCCCATCTGGCAGAAAAGCAACAGCATCAATCCAACTATGCAATTAGCAGCGGCAAAATAATTACCTCACCTCCCTTTCGACCGCCAATTCATTAACTCTCCGGTGTAATTACTCAAATGGAGAGGCTATATGAAAAGCATATGCAATCAGTCAAGACTGCGAGCTGTCGCAGCAGCAGTCGCACTCACTCTGCCTTTGAACGCCGCAGCTGATGCTGCCTATGACGCGCTCAAATCTCAGGTTGAGACACTGCAGAAACAGTTACAGCAGGTGCAGGAGACGCTAAAACAGTACGAATCGCAAAGCGCAAGCAAAGAGGAAGTCGCAGCAATTAAGGATAAAGTTGCAGAGGTTTCAGCCAAGACATCGGAATGGACTAATACCGACTCTATCGTGCATCTCGCCGGATATGGTGCCGTTACCTATTCGGATAGTGACGATGAAAACGGTGCCTTTAGCGGAGTGCAATTCAATCCGATTTTCCATTACCAGTACAAGGACCTGCTGATGCTGGAGGCCGAGCTCGAACTGGAGGTTGATGAGCATGGTGAAACAGAAATGGCACTGGAATACCTGACCGTCGATTTTTTTGTCAATGACTACCTGGCTGCAGTTGGTGGCAAGTTTCTGAGTCCTATCGGGCAGTTCCGCCAGAATATCCACCCCGCCTGGATCAACAAGCTGCCTTCCGCGCCGCCTGGGTTTGGTCATGACGGCGCCGCTCCGGTGTCGGAGGTGGGTCTGCAGGCCCGTGGCGGCTTCCCGGTTGGGGATAACTCCAGGTTTGCCAACTACGCCGTGTATGTGGGTAACGGGCCGGTTCTGGAAATCGAGGAGGAGGATGGAGAGTTTGAAATCCATGAAGT
>CAMYJI010000065.1:18493-28575 GCA_947258545.1 uncultured Ectothiorhodospiraceae bacterium | reverse complement strand
GTTGGAGTGCGCTGGTTATCGCTGCCGCCCTGGCCTTTGCCCTGTTGGCCGGCCTGCTGGTGTTTGCCGTGTTGACCCGGCGCCTGCGTGCGCTCAGTGACAGTATGGAACAATTCAGGCGCCGTAACTTTTCGGCGCCCGTGGCCTGCTCGGTGCGTGCGGACGAGGCATCAGACGAAATCGACCGGCTCGGTCTGAGCTTCTACGAAATGGCCATCCACATCCGTGCGCAGATGGAGCGCCTGCGCGAAACCGATGACCTGCGCCGTGAACTGGTGGCCAATGTATCGCATGACCTGCGCACCCCCCTGGCCTCGTTACAGGGTTACCTGGAAACGCTGATTGTGAAAGACGCGACGCTGGATGAAGATGAGCGGCGGGTCTACCTGGCAACGGCGCAACGGCATGCGCAACACCTGGCAAAGCTGGTAATGGAGCTGTTCGAGCTTGCCAAGCTCGATGCAAAGGAGATCAAGCCAAACCGCGAGCCCTTCGCGCTGGCTGAACTCGTGCATGATGTCACGCAGAAGTTCCAGTTGCCCGCCAGGGAAAAAGGTATCGACATCAAGGTCGACACCACACCGGATACACCGTTTGCGGAGGCGGATATCGGCATGATCGAACGGGTCCTGGATAACCTCATCGACAATGCCCTCCAGCACACACCCAAGGGCGGCAGCATCCACCTGTCAGTGGCCGCCAATGACAGCCAGGTGACCGTCCGCGTCAAGGACAACGGCACCGGGATACCGGATAACGAGCTGCCGCATATATTTGACCGCTTCTACCGCAAGGCGTCCGGCGGGGAGGGCAACCGCAGCGGCGCCGGACTGGGGCTGGCCATTGCCCAGCGTATCGTCGAACTGCACGGCAGCAGGATTTCGGTGCGAAGCGCTGTCAACCGGGGCTCCGAGTTCGATTTCAGCCTGCCGGTGCACCACCTCGCCGCTTCCTGATTTCCTGTTATACAGACCGTCTTCCTGTCACAGAAAAATCCCCGGTCCTCAGGGAGGGCCGGGGATTTCGGCTTAATGCAATGGGAGATTGCTGTGTCAGCAGCCGTGTCGGCCCCTTTCTCAGCAATTCATCGCAGCAGCGGACATACGAAGTAGAAGTTCGCGTCCATGATCGTGATATGGCCGAGCGCTTCATGATGCAGGACATCCGCGGCATTGGTCAGTTCGAAATTGACCATGCCGTCACCGTCCGGATCATGTGCAGCGATACCCTGTGTGGTAAACGTGACCAGTTTCACGTCCCAGCGACCGCCATTGTAGTGCCGGTCACCGGGGTAGCTATCGGCGACAGCACGCTGACCCATCAGGCCGCTCATCATGAAGTTGTACAAGGCATCGGTCGAATGCGCGGGGGGTGATTTAAAATTCGTGTCCGTCAGGATGGTGTCGTAGATGGTGTCGTTTGCCCAGATCGCATCCTGGGCCCGCACCGCCCGGTCCGCAAGGACGTTACTGGCAAGAACGCCCAGCAAGGCGGATAAAATAACACTGGAGACAAGTTTGTTTGTCATGATATAGCTCTCCTATACAGTCTGGAATGATTGTCTTTATGATCGGATAAATACCGCCCTCTGCAGTGCCCGCCATAACAGGCATGCACGAGGCAGCACGACGAGTCCCCATCGATCTGCAGGCCGGGGTCTCACCAGAAAGCTTAGTGAACAGTTATCACAGAATATTCACAGGCCGATAACAACTCGGTAACAGGGCGAGAAGTCGGGACCAGGAGTCAGAGAAAAAGGTTATTTTTTCAATACATCCGTGTTTATCGCGCTACGGACCGGGATGTCGTCCCGGCCCAATCCCTGTCAACAAGGTCATTTCAAAAACCGGACTGTTGCCCAGTGCGGGCCACATCGCGTCAGCAATGAACCCGACAAGTGAGAATGGATGGCAGGTCGTTAGCCTGCTGTGCAGCGACATCCGGGGAAGGGTGTCAGGGCCGCTGGTACTTGCGTGCACTGCGTACCAGCGAGCGCACGCGTGCCATGTGCCGTCCCATGCTGGTGAGGACCTGGCGTTCCACGTCGTCGAAGACGCGCCGTTTGTCGCAGGCCTCGATCCCGCCGCCGGCATTGCAGATATCCAGGACAAACCTGTCCATGCAGGCCGGCAGTTCACCGTCGGAACAACCCAGGCAGCCATCCTCTGCGGGGTCGCAGGCCAGCGCCGCACCCGCATTAAGTGTCCCCAGCAGCAGGAGTCCGTAAAGCGCGCTTTTTATTGTTAACTTCATGACTAACCTCGTAATTTCTGTTATTTTTCCTCTGCCTGTGGGGCCGGGCGCCCCCTTCTTTTTGCCTGTTACATTATAGACGGCAGGACGCAGGCAATTATTTAGCTAATACAAGCGACATTCTACATTTTCATTTACAGGGTTATTTAGCAAGCGGAATGCCCCTGCTTTACTCCCATTTCACCGTGGATGGCCGTGCAGTGGTTTTGTCATTAGAATCGATGCCAATGCGAACCAGCCCCTGTCCTTGTGCGAGTGACGGCGCGGGGGGGCGCATCAGCCCGGTCCGCGCTTATGCGATAACAACAGCAGCCGAGGATGCTGCGATCACGCCTGGAGGAGCTCATGTCCGATTCCATCAAGTACACGCTCGACGAGCACGATATTCCCAAGTCCTGGTACAACATCGTCGCCGACCTGCCGAGTCCGCCGCCGCCGGTGCTGCATCCCGGTACCCAACAGCCGATCGGTCCGGACGACCTGGCGCCGATCTTTCCCATGGCGGTGATCGAGCAGGAGGTCAGCCAGGAGCGCGAGATCGAGATCCCCGAGCCGGTGCGCGACGTCTATCGCCAGTGGCGCCCGACGCCGCTGTACCGCGCGCGGCGCCTGGAGCAGGCGCTGGATACCCCGGCCCGCATCTACTACAAGTACGAGGGCGTCAGCCCGGCCGGCAGCCACAAGCCCAACACGGCCATCCCGCAGGCGTTCTATAACAAGCAGGAAGGCATCAAGCGCATTATCACCGAGACCGGGGCCGGGCAGTGGGGTTCGGCGCTGGCCATCGCCGGCGCCTTCTTCGGCATCGAGATCGAGGTGTTCATGGTCAAGGTCAGCTTCCATCAGAAGCCCTACCGCCGCACCTTCATGGAGAGCTTCGGGGCGCAGTGCATTGCCAGTCCCAGCGACCTCACCGCGTCGGGGCGCGCGATCCTCGCTGAACACCCGGACAGCACCGGCAGCCTGGGCATCGCCATCAGCGAGGCGGTGGAGCGGGCCGTGCAGCGCGACGACAGTAAATACGCGCTGGGCAGTGTGCTCAACCATGTTCTGCTGCACCAGACGGTGATTGGCCAGGAGGCGCGCCGCCAGTTCGAACTCGCCGACGACTACCCCGACGTGGTGGTGGGCTGCACCGGCGGCGGCAGCAACTTCGCCGGCGTCGCGTTTCCCTTCCTGGGCGAGCGCCTGCGCGGAGGGGCCGCGACCGAGTTCGTCGCCGTGGAACCGGCCGCCTGCCCGACATTGACCAAGGGCCAGTACGCCTATGACTTCGGCGACACCGCGCACCTGACGCCGCTGGTCAAGATGCACACCCTGGGTTCGACCTATGTCCCGCCGGGCTTCCACGCCGGTGGCCTGCGCTACCACGGCATGGCACCACTTTTGAGTCATATCACCGAACTCGACTACATCAAGCCGCGCGCCTACCAGCAGTTGGCGTGTTTCGAGGCCGGCCTGCAGTTTGCACAGGCGGAAGGCATCCTGCCCGCACCGGAGGCGAACCATGCCGTCAAGGGCGCCATCGACGAGGCGCTGAAGTGCAGGGAGGAGGGGGTGAGCCGCTGCATCCTGTTCAACCTGTGCGGCCATGGCCACTTCGATATGCAGGCCTACCGCGATTACATGGATGGCAAGCTGACCGACCAGGTCTACGAGGAGTCCGAGATCGCCATGGCGCTCGCGGGCCTGCCCTCGGTGGCCTGACACCCGAACCGTGTACTGGCCCAGACCCGATCTGACCGAGGTGTCCGATGGTCTTGTGGTTCGAATGTTTCAAACCGGCCGAGGCCTGCCCGGGTCAACTAGTAAGATTAAAAAAAATGCGCCCGGGGAGGCGCAGTGAAGACAGCAATAGAAGTTTTACCTTTTTCGCTTTCGGGTCACTACCAGACCTGCCAGGCTCAATCCCAGTAATGCCAGAATGCCGGGTTCAGGTACGGCGGCCGTTACGATCGTGAGTTGGGCATAGTCGATCGCGATATCATCAGGAGCAGTTGAGAAGTTAAGACCAAAGGATGCTGTTCCATCACTGAACGCGCCCAGCAAGGAGGCGTTGTTGATCAGGATTTCCGTGAGCGATATACGGCCATCAAAGAATTCGATACCGCCCGTATTCAGGAACTCGCCGGTCGGCAGGCCGTCAACTGAAATAGTGTGTGCGGTTTCGTTGCTGAAGCTGAAGTCACCGCCAAGGAGCGAAAAGGTTGCGGATGTGACAAAGTGGCCCGTGGGCAGCGTAAAGGAGAAATCTATCGGCAGGACGCTATTGGCTGTAAACCCGTTATCCGTAATAGTCGGATCGACGTAAGGCGTTATTACGGTTTCAGTATCCCGGTTATCAAAATGATCATCTGAGCCTGGTCCTATTCCGGGGAGTGTGCCCAGACTGGGCAGGGAATCACCCTCATCCAGAATGCCATTCGAGTTTTTGTCTGCGGCCGCTCCCGATCCGTCAACGAGGGCACTGACATCTGTAAAACCGAACCCGTCGATATCACCGTACACCACAGTGATCATAGTGGCCAGAACAGGTACCGGAATGAAAATGATCGAGAGGATACAGGCGCGGAGGGCGCGCTGAAGGCGTGACGTGCTCATGAAGCTGACTCCTGACTTATTATTATGATTGAATTGTTGTTATTACTTATAACCATACTACCATCTGAATATAAGTACGACAACAGCACTTAAGTGCTGGTCATCAGGCTCACACCGTGCCGGTATTTAACGAGGCGACGGCACAGTCGCCGATAGCCGATTGAAATAAATTAGTCGCGGTCGGATGTCATCAGAATTCTCTGATTGAACATACGGTTGGCTCGTTTCAGACCCTTCAAGCTGTTTTTTATGCCAGATCAATGTGCAGGGCTCATTCCGGCCAAGAGTTGCCGGCCGCCTGTATCGGCTGATTGACCGCTTAATACTGGCAGCAGGCACTTTTGGAAGCCCGATCTCTATTAAAGTATTCGCCGGCGCTGACGATCTCTCTATCTGATAACCAAACACATTTGCGCGCTGCTCGCCGATTCAAGGCAACCTGGTGCAGGGAAAAACGGTAAATAACAGAAAAAAGCCCTGCGGATGCCATCAATCAATATATGTTGAGGATCATCATGCTAAAACCTGAGAAACCTGCAGAGGAAGCCACCCGTATAGAGACGCTGCGCGCACTGAATATCCTTGATACTTCACCCGAAGAGCGATTCGATCGGCTGTCCAGATTGGCGAAACGCCTGTTCGACGTACCCATAGCACTGGTGAGCCTGGTCGATGAAAATCGTCAATGGTTTAAATCCTGCCAGGGGCTGGGCGCGACGGAAACCTCGCGCGACATATCGTTTTGCGGCCATGCCATTCTGGGTGGCGATATTTTCCTGATTCCCGATGCGGCCCTGGATGAGCGGTTCCATGATAACCCGCTGGTTACCAATGAACCGTATATTCGCTTTTACGCCGGCTGCCCGCTCACTGTACCTAACGGCAGTAAGCTTGGCACTTTATGTGTTATTGACCGTGAACCACGCGATTTCAGCGAAGACGACCTGGCATTGTTACGCGACCTGGCACGTATGGCCGAGCAGGAACTCGCTGCGGTGCAGTTGGCAACAATGGACGAGTTGACGATGCTTTCTAACCGGCGCGGTTTTGAGGCCCTTTCACGACATGCACTCGGCTTGTGCCGGCGCCTGGAGAAGTCCGCATCGTTACTATACTTTGACCTGGATCTCTTCAAGAATATCAACGACCGCTTCGGACATGCCGAGGGTGATCGCGCGTTGACCAATTTCGCCCGGTTGTTAAAGCAGACGTTTCGGGAATCCGACGTGCTGGCCCGGCCTGGCGGGGACGAATTTACAGTACTGCTGACCAATGTCGCCGGTGAAGAACTGAACATCTCGATACACCGTCTGCAGCAAGCTGTCGACCAATACAACAAGGAGGCCCGGCGAGGGTACGACATCGTCTACAGCGTGGGTGCGGTACAGTTTGATGCAGCGCGCCACAGCGATATTGCGGAACTGGTGGCCGAAGCTGACACGCTGATGTACGAGCAAAAGAAACAAAGACGTAAACCGGATGGCACTGACCGCGTATCGATCGATCACGCACAAGTTGTCGGATAAGTCATTCTGTGAATATTGTTGCTACTGCCAAAAGTCTGATCAAAAAACAATCGCCATCGCCGCGGCAGATAAAGTAACCGGCAGGGTAGTGGAGCAACTGCCGGAGCCGCGTGATGAGACCCAGGGGGATGCGGCAGGGCCAATCTTTTAAGTAAGATCAGCGCGATCGACTGAAGACCAGTCTCACAATCTCAGTAAGAGTTTCGATTATGGGAGATTGGATGTACCCTGAACCTCCCGCCGGCCTGGGACAAGCCACGCAAAACAGCGATGGAGAAGACGCATTCTCCATCTGGAATCAAGACATTGATTTTCTGTTTTCCAGACATTCCCCCTTGCTTGTCTCGGAACTGAAAGACTCACAATATCACGGAATCACCGGCATTATGGAGTCTTTCAGTAGGAGACTGTCTGAAGAGATAGTTGCCCATGTCATATCAGGGTCGACACTTGCCGTTTGATCACATCCTTGCGGTACATGTCTAAGTTCACACACTGTCGTATGAATCGGTAGAATCCGTGTAGTCTTGGCAGCCTCGCGCTGGTCGGTCCCTGGATTCACAACCGTCGGCGTGGTCATGATTTGTCTGTACAAGATCGCCGTGGCTTGGATAATGTAGACTGCAACCCGAAAACGGGGACTGTCCCCGTTTAATGACCAAGTGCGGTGTAATCAATGAATGAAATGACGCAGCAGTTTATCGACTGGGTGACTATCATCGCCCCGAACCGTTACGTGCAGGCGCTGATCGTTGTCCTGGTCTTTCTGGTGGCGGCCAAGATCGTCAACCTGTTCATCACCCGGGTGATCCGCCGGCTCGTCGGCCGCACCCGCGGCCGGTTCGATGACCAGCTGATCGACATGATCGAGCGGCCCATTTTCCTGACCATGGTGTTCATCGGCCTGTCGATCGCCACCAGGCTGCTGGCGCTGCCGGATGCGGCCAACACGGTAACCCTGGCCATGTTGACCACCTTCGTGGTGTTCATCTGGTCTGCCTTCCTGATCCGCCTGACGCGACTATTGCTGTCCACCATCAGCGAGCTGCCCGATCGTTTCCAGCTGGTGCAGAAACAGACCCTGCCGCTGTTCAATAACCTGGTGACCATCTTCATCGTCGCCGGCGCCCTGTATTTCGTGTTCATCGCCTGGAACATCGACATCACGGCCTGGGTCGCCTCCGCCGGCATCCTCGGCATCGCCGTTAGCTTCGCCGCCAAGGACACCCTGTCGAACCTGTTCTCCGGTGTCTTCATCCTCGCCGATGCGCCCTACAAGATCGGTGACTTCATCATCCTGGATTCGGGCGAGCGTGGCATGGTGACCCACATCGGCATCCGCAGCACCCGGCTGCTGACCCGCGATGACGTGGAGATCACCGTGCCCAACGGCGTCATGGGTAATGCCAAGATCACCAACGAGGCCGGCGGGCCCTATGCGAGCCGTCGTATCCGCATCAAGGTGGGGGTGGCCTACGGCTCCGACATCGACCAGGTGCGCGCGACCCTGATGGATGTGGCGCAAAGCAATCCGGCCGTGTGCACGTCCCCCGAGCCGCGCGTGCGCTTCCGCTCCTTTGGCGACTCCGGTCTGGATATCGAACTGCTGTGCTGGATCGATGAACCGGTATTGAGCGGCCGGGTGCTGGACGCCCTCAACACCGAGGTCTACAAGCGTTTCCTGGCCGAGGGCATCGAGATCCCATATCCGAAGCGCGATGTCTATCTCTACTCCCGGCCGGAAGCCGCCGCCGGCGGCACCGACTGACACACAGCAGGGAAGTGCTGGTATCGCCGTCTCGAATCGGGTATATCCAAGGTCAAATTCTCAACCCAGGTTGCGAAACCATGTCACATCGACTCACCCGCCAGCTGCTGCTCCTGCTCATCCTCCTCGGCCTGCTGCTGCCGGCCTACGCCCCGGCACAGGATGAGGGCGCTGTTGCGCCGTCTGACCAGGCGCAGCTCCAGGACACCATCAGTACGCTGCAGTCACTGCTGCAACTTCAGGCCGAGCTGAAACGTGATATCCAGGAGTATAACCGGCAGCTGGCGGCCGCCCAGACCGAGGCCGAAAAGAAGGACATCCTGGCGCAGCTGGACAAGCTGGAGTCCGACCTGCAGACGACCGCCGGGAACCTGAAGGGGATCGCGGCCGGGGCCGACATCACCAGCCTGCGGGTCGTGGAGGAGAAGAAATTCAGCCTGCAGGAAGAGCTGTTTTCGCTGCTCAGGCCCGCACTGAAAGAAATGAGGGACATGACCAGTCATGTCCGCCTGAAGTCCGAACTCAAGGACAAGATCGTCAACTACCGGGATAAACTGCCGGTCGCCGAGGTGGCCGTGGCCAACCTCACGGTCCTGCTGCAAGAGAACAAAGACGAGGCCCTGGAGAGACACCTGCAGGGCATGCTGGCGGAATGGCGCAAGCAGTTGACGGTCATCAAAAGCGAGCTGCAGTCCGCCGAGTTGAAACTCGACAAGCTGGAGAAATCGGAGGCTTCGCTGGCCGAGGCCTCGCAGAGCTACCTGAAACAGTTTTTCCAGCGGCGTGGCCTCTACCTGGCCCAGGCCATCCTTGCTGTTATGGGCATCCTGCTGTTGTCCCGCCTGAGCTACAAGGCGATGGTGAAGCTGATACCCGGGTACCGCAAGGAGCACCGCAGCTTTCGCCTCCGTCTACTTGATCTGATGCACCGGATCTTCACCGTTTTCCTGGCGATTTTGGGTCCGATGGTGGTGTTCTATGTGGCGGAAGACTGGGTATTGTTCAGTCTCGGCATCCTGCTGCTGCTGGGTATCGGTCTGACCCTGCGGCATGCCCTGCCGCGCTACTGGCAACAGATCCAGCTGTTTCTAAACGTCGGTTCGGTGCGCGAGGGTGAACGGATCTATCTCAACGGGTTGCCCTGGCGGGTGCGGCAGATCAACATCTTCAGCATGCTGGAGAACCCGACGGCCGAGCTCAGCCAGCGGGTGCGTATCGACGAGCTGGTCGACCTGAAATCACACTTGATCAGGCAGGGCGATCCCTGGTTTCCCTGCAAGCGGGGTGACTGGGTGCTGCTGAGCGACGGTATGCGCGGCAAGGTCACGGGCGTCTCTCAGGAACTGGTGGAGCTGATCGAGCGGGGCGGGGCGCGCCGGACGTACCAGACCGGTGATTTTCTTGCCCTGTCGCCGCTCAATCTGTCCAGGAATTTCCGCCTCAAGGAAACCATCGGCATCTCCTACAACCTCCAGCGAGACAGCGTTGAAGCCATACCGGAAATCCTGAAAGCCCATATCGAGCGCCGCGTTGCCGAAGAGGGCTACGAGGATCAGCTGCACAACCTGCGCGTCGAGTTCGAAAAGGCCAACACCTCCTCGCTGGACCTCGTGGTGGTCGCCGATTTCGATGGCGCAGCAGCGGACCTGTACGGCCGCCTGCAACGCGCCCTGCAGCGCTGGTGCGTCGAGGCCTGTACTGAATACGACTGGGAGATCCCCTTCACCCAACTAACACTGCACCAGGCCGAAGCCACGGCCTGAGTACCGACCCCGGCTCTCCACTGTCCCCGCTCCCGTAGGAGCGCCTCGCAGGCGCAATGGAGTATCCGATCAATCGCGCCGAAGGCCGGCGCTCCTGCAGGAGCATATCCAATCATTGTAGGAGCGGTCTCCTGACCGCGATGACGTTCCAAGCATCGCGCCGAAGGCCGG
>CAMYJI010000065.1:3913-18352 GCA_947258545.1 uncultured Ectothiorhodospiraceae bacterium | reverse complement strand
CGGCGCTCCTGCAGGAGCATATCCAATCATTGTAGGAGCGGTCTCCTGACCGCGATGACGTTCCAAGCATCGCGCCGAAGGCCGGCGCTCCTGCAGAAATCACATGCCCCTGTAGGAGCGCCTCGCAGGCGCGACCGGGTGTTTAACCAATCGCGTCGCATGCCCTCTTTTTCCCACGATTCGCCGGCTTAGTTACTGGATCAGCAGGAAATTTTGCAAAGGCGGTGGCATGTCGCTATCGTTCACAGCTGTCTATCCCAAACATGCAAGTAATCTGTCACAGACTGGAAATGAGAACTTATGCAATTCGAAACCGTTGATGCCCTGATTACCCCGGAAGGCAGCCTGGAAGTGCTATCCAAGGCCGAGGTGGCCAAGCTCCTCGATACCAGCCAGGGCGGGCTGTACACCACACTGCGCAATTGTGCACTCGCGGTGCTGAACGTCGGCAGCCAACTGGATGACGGCAAGGAGTTGCTGGAACGCTATCAATCTTTTGATATCCAGGTCATCCCGGAAGAACGTGGTATCAAGCTGAAAATCACCGGGGCGCCCGCCAGTGCCTTTGTCGATGGCGTGATGATCAAGGGCATCAGCGAGCACCTGCTGTCGGTGCTGCGCGACGTGGTGTATGTCAGCGACAAGATCGCCACCAATCCGAAATTTGACCTGGTGTCCTCGGAAGGCATCACCAATGCGGTGTTTCACATGCTGCGTAATGCCAACATCCTGCGCCCGATGATCAACCCGAGCCTGGTGGTGTGCTGGGGCGGCCACTCGATCAGCCGGCACGAATACGATTACACCAAGGAGATCGGCTACCAGCTGGGCCTGCGCGGGCTGGACAACTGCACGGGCTGCGGCCCGGGCGCCATGAAGGGGCCGATGAAGGGCGCCACCATCGGCCATGCCAAGCAGCGCATTAAAAACGGGCAATACCTGGGTATCACGGAGCCGGGCATCATTGCGGCGGAATCACCCAACCCGATCGTGAACCAACTCGTCATCCTGCCGGACATCGAGAAACGTCTCGAGGCCTTCGTGCGCACCGGCCACGGGATTGTGGTGTTTCCCGGCGGCGTCGGTACCACCGAGGAGATCCTCTATATCCTGGGTATTCTGTTGCACCCGGATAATGCCGACCTGCCGTTCCCGCTGATCTTCACCGGCCCACCCAGTGCCGCGGACTATTTCAGGGAAATCGATGCCTTTATTGGTGCCACCCTGGGCGAGGCGGCGCAGCAGCGTTACACCATCATCGTCGATGACCCGGTGCGCGTGGCACGCGAGATGAAGGCGGGCATCGCCGAAGTGCGCAGTTTCCGCAAGCAACATGATGATGCCTATTACTTCAACTGGCTGCTCAGGATCGAACTGGAATTTCAGCAACCCTTCGTCCCGACGCATGAAAACATGCGCAATCTGGAGTTACACCATGACCTGCCGACTCACACCCTGGCTGCCAACCTGCGGCGCGCCTTTTCGGGCATCGTCTCCGGCAATGTAAAGAACGAGGGGATCCGTGCCATCGAGCGCCACGGTAACTTCGAGATCCGCGGGGACGAGCGCATCATGGCCCCGCTTGATTCCCTGCTGAAATCCTTCGTGGCACAACAGCGCATGAAACTGTCAGGCAAGGAATATGTGCCGTGCTACAGCCTCATCAAGTGATGCGGCGGTCCTCGCTGCGGACATTGTGGGTTACGGCGCAGTGCGTCTAACCCGACCGACGGCTGATTCGGAATGTAATCGCGCCTGCGAGGCGCTCCTACAGGTGTATGGCCAACCGTTGTAGGAGCGCCTCGCAGGCGCGATTGTTTTTCTAACCAAACCGGCAGGAGCGCCTCGCGTATGCCCGGTGCTTGATCGGGTGCAGGCGAAATAATGCTGTTGTTATTTCCCCTCTCAACACTGGGGAGAGGGTAGGGTGAGGGGAATAAAACGGAGATTATCGACAACCTTGCCACCCCTCATCCCAACCTTCTCCCCTCAAGGGGAGAAGGGGTATGACAGTCACGAGGCCATCTCCAATCAATATCTGTACGCGCGCCTCGCAGGCGCGATTGTTGTTATGGTGATGGCACCGCAATACGCAGGTCGGACACCTGTAGGAGCGCCTCGCAGGCGCGATTGTTTTATGGTGATCGCACCGCAATACGCAGGTCGGACACCTGTAGGAGCGCCTCGCAGGCGCGATTGTTGTTATGGTGATCGCACCGTAATACGCAGGTAGGACACCTGTAGGAGCGCCTCGCAGGCGCGATTGTTGTTATGGTGATTGCACCGCAATACGCAGGTCGGATTAGCGAAGCATAATCCGACGAGGACATTGTCGGATTACGGCGCGGTGCGCCTAACCCTACCTATGTAGCGGTAGAATCCGTCAATTCAGAAACCGACCCCGACCCCGCCGCCCCAGTGACCACCGCTGCCCACGCCGATGCCGAAGTGGACGTTGCTTCCGGTGTACCCCCGGTTCCGGGGCCACAGGTAGAGTTGCCGGCTGGTCATGACCGGGTAGGCATAGTCCGATTCGTCGACCCGCCCGGCGCGGGTGCCGGTCACCCGCCCGACTGCGGTGACCAGCCGGCCCTCGGCGTAGCTGGCCGGTTCCAGGAAACCGGGCTGCTCGAGGATAAAGCGTCCCAGCGGGTCACGGTCGCGCTGCGGCCGCTTGTCTGTGTCGAGCGGGTAGGCCAGCACTTCGATCCGGGTGCTGTCTTTCAGGTTGGTGGTGTCCAGGATGGTGCCGCCCCACAGCACATACTTCCTCGTGGCCTGCTGCGGTTCGGCGGCGACGCCCCGGGGTGTCAGCGTGCGGTCAACCCCGCCGGTATTAAAGGTCGGACCGCTGGCGCAGGCGCTCAGTAGCAGCAGCAGGACGACAGACAGGTTGAAGCGTTGCAGCATAATCATTCCGGTCAATACCAGTGGTGGTAGCGGTAGCCGTACGGATACCAGGGATCGTGCCACCACGGCGAGCGGTACCAGGGATCGTACCACCAGGGATCGTACCACCAGGGATCCTCGTAGCCATAGCGCCGTTCCACTTCCCTGGGCCACAGGTACCAGGCCTGCGCCTGGACGACGGGATAGGAATAGGGATATTCCCCCACCTGGCCGGCCTCGGTGCGCAGCAGCCTGCCGGTGACGGTGACCCGCCGCTCGGGGGCATAGACCTTTGGATCCAGAAATTCGGGCACGATGGCGATGAATCGCCCGGCGCTGGCATCGATGGTTTCGGGTTTCCCGGCCTTGCTCAGGGGCCGCCCCAGCACGACAAGCCGGGTAGTGTCTTCCCGGTTGCCGGTCTCGATGATGGTGCCGCCCCAGCGCACCCGCCGCCCGAGGTAGCCTTCGGCCTGCTCACGCACCTCTCCCAGCGACGGATTGTTGGCCGGCGCCTCCCGGATGTTCAGTGGCACCTGCGAGGCGCACGCGCCCAGCAACAGGGCCATCAACAGCCCTGAGACAATGGATATTGCAATGCGGTAACCCATATATACAGTCTAGATGATCAAACTCCCCGCAGGAGCGCCTCACAGGCGCGATAAAACACCGCTGCCCCATTGCTGTCCCAAAGTATTCCTTCTCCCCTTCAAGGGGAGAAGGTGAGGATGAGGGGCAACCCTCACCCTGGCCCTCCCACTCATGGGAGAGGGGATTCTGTCCCCGGATTCACACCCATGTTTCATGTCTGCGGTCCATTTACTTTCGCTTTAAAACAGTATGCTTAGGCACTTGCACAGGATTAATACAGAATTAAGTGGGACAGCAGTGAGGATGCCATCCATTTTTGCCCTTTTTTGCGACGGGGTGTTCGACCCATCGCGCCGGCGGCAGTTGATTCAATTACTCTATACTTATTCGAGTATGGTCAGTCGATGCTTGATTTCGTTTTCTTTTCTCGCGCTGTTTTCAGGCGGCACTTCTGCCGGGCAGGGGGATGGCGATATGAAGCTGGAACAGAGTGTTTGCGGATTAAAAGAACCCTTTATGTTTTGGCTATGGAGCGGTATGGCCGGCAGCCCGAATGCTGATCGATTGGCAGGATTGCAAAATGTTGAGGATGTCGCTTTTGAGACAAAAGATGACCGGCTACTGCGTGGCTACAAACTGAAGGCAACGGGGCGTGAAGGCCCGGTGTCTGCATCGAAGGGCTACCTGCTGGTCATGCAGGGAAATGCCATTCTGGCAGACCAGATTATTGAAGCGTTTACGCCTTATTCATCAGCCGGGTTTGATGTTTATGTCTATGACTTTCGCGGCTATGGCCGTTCTGGCGGTAAGCGGCGGCTTAACGCCATTGTCAGTGACTATGTGGACATTCTCGCGGCACTCAATTCATCTGATTATGAGCAACGACTCGTCTATGCCATGTCGTTCGGTGGGGTTGCGTTCCTGGATGGATTTGAATCACACGGCAGGCTGGACCGCATTATCGTTGATTCCACGCCGAGTCGTTTGTCCGATTACGGGTGCCCCACAGAATATGATCCCGTTAATCATCTTCCCGAAGATTGCAGTCAGTTCCTGTTTATCGCCGGGCAGAATGACAGGGTCGTCCCGCCCTCCATGTCACGGGAATTAGTGGAAACAGCGCAGCAGTGCGGTGCACAGATACTCAGGGATGAAGCGTTCGGTCACCCTTTTATGGAACATGACCGGTCGGTACATCGGCGGCGCATGCAGGTCATTAAAGATTACCTGCTCAGGTAAACAGGAAAGATTCATTTATTCCGCGTCCTGCGCCCGGGTCAGTTCCCGGCGGCAGCCAGCCAGGTCTTTCTGTAGTCCATCGCGTTCGGCAACGACGGCTGTCATTTCTACCAGCATTTCATTGCATTCGGCAACCACGGCGGTTATGTCTGCCAGCAGCTCGTCACGTTCGGCAACCACAGCGGTGAGGGCCTTTTCTCTGTCCTGCAGTGTGATCTTCTGGTCCTCCAGTTGGGCCTTAACTTCGGCCAGCTCGTTATTGAATGTCTCAGCCTGTGCCCGGGCTGCGTCGAGTAGCTGGCTGCACGTGGTGGTCTCGGGTTGCGCCGGTTGCAAGGCCTCCGTGGCGGTTTCCGGTTCAGGCTGCGATGTGGTCGGCGGCTCATCGCGGCCGGCGGGTGCGCGGCGCGAGTCGCGTTCCGCAGCCCGTGCTTGCACGGCATGCTGCAGCGTGGTCTTCTGGCTTTCCAGCCGGACCTTAAGTTCGCTCAGCTCGTCCTTGAGTGTGTCGGCCTGTGCCATGGCGGTACCGAGTAGCTGGCTGGAGAGGGTGTTCTCGGACTGCGCCTGCTGCAAGACCTCCGTGGCAGCCTGCAATTCAGCCTGCAATGTGGCCAGCTGTTCATCGCGGCTGGCAATCGCGTCGCGCAGCCGATCACGCTCCGCAGTCAGTGCCCGGTTTCGCTGTTGATCGTGAGTGATTTGTAGGCGACGTTGTTCCAGTGTGGCGGTAGTGGTGTCCAGTTCTGCGGCCAGTTCAGTCATGCTCGCCTGTAAGGCCTGTTGCTCGCTGGTGAGGTCAGCCACCTTGTCGTTGAGCGCTCCTTCTGCTGCAAGACTTTGCTGAAGCTTTAGCTGAAACCGCTCGAGGGTTGCATAGGCCGTGTCCAGTTCCGCACTTTTCGCCGTCAATTGTTCCTGAACCTGTTTGAGTTCGGCGCTGAGTGGATTTTCCGCTGGCGCGGCGGGGGCAGCCCGGTATTGTCCTTGCGACGAGTAGTAAGGCGGCATCTGACCGTAACCTGGCGGATGTGCAGGCCACTGTGCCGGTTGTTGCCAGGGTTGCGCATACCCACCCCGGTAGTACTGCGGCGGATACCGGCCCGGGGCATAACCGGTTACGGGAGCAGGTGCCTGCACGGCAGGTTCAGCAGACCCGTTCGGCGTTGCTTCATCCGACCAGGCACATTCGGCCGCGATACCGATCAACGCAGCGCCAACGAATGTGGCAATAGACGACAATGTGTTCATGACATGCTCCAGAATGAATCAATAGTGTCAGTGTCCATGGATTTAATCCAAATTAACAGGGTCAGAATTAAGAGCACAGTGGGGTCGGACCAGCGTAAGCTATAGAATATATAAGGAATCATGGAAATATATGGCACAAATCCTGTCTTATCGGCCGCATTTTACGGGTCAAATGATGGCCTTATGGTGTAGCGCCCCCACCCGCCGCTTGCCTGATTCGGGCATCCGGGTAGGCGGGACACAGGCCCCCAAGCGGACCACGGTTTTTAGCAGGCACGGCCCCGGCCGCAACGTGCTGCCGGTGCATGCCGGAAAGCCGCTGTTTTCCCCTGGTTCCGGTGCGCGGTGACAGGATGCATGCAGGAGTACACGACCACCGCGGCAAGTGGCGTGCAGTGGTCGTCCGCTGGGGCGTCGTCCTGGCCATCATCCTGGCGGGAGGATGGTATATGACCGGCATGCCCGGGAACTCCTGGTCGGGTCCGGTGCCGTCCCTGTCCACTGAAGAGCAGCTGATCCATGACAACCTCAAGCGCCATGTCGCGGAGCTGGCGGGCCGGATCGGCGAGCGCAACGTCTGGCACCCCGGGGCGCTGGCGGCCGCCGCCGGGTATATCCGCAAGACCCTGGAAGACGCGGGCTACACGGTCAGTGTCCAGCCCTTTGCCAGCAGGGGCCAGACCGTGAACAATCTCGAGGCGGTGCTGCCTGGACACGCTGCAGCGGATGAAATCATTGTCGCCGGGGCGCATTATGATTCCATAGCCGGCACCCCGGGGGCCAACGACAACGCCTCGGGTGTGGCCGCCCTGCTGGAGATTGCCCGCCTGCTTGCCGGGACGGAACTGCCGCGCAGCGTGCGCTTCGTGGCCTTCGCCAATGAGGAACCGCCGTTCTTCTACGGTGACGAGATGGGGAGTAACGTGTATGCCGCCCGCTCGCGCCAGCGCGGTGAGCAGATCAAGGCGATGCTCGCCCTGGAGACGATCGGCTATTACACCGATCAGCCGGCCAGCCAGCAGTACCCCTTTCCGTTCCGCTTCTTCTATCCGGATACCGGGAATTTCATCGGCTTCGTGGGCAACCTCCCGTCCCGGCGCCTGGTCCGCGAGGCGATCGGGGCGTTCCGTGCAACGACGGCGTTTCCCTCGGAAGGCGTGGCGGCGCCGGGCTGGATAATGGGTGTGCACTGGTCGGACCACTGGGCCTTCTGGCAGGCAGGTTACCCGGCCATCATGGTCACGGACACGGCGCTGTTTCGTTACCCGCACTACCATTTATCGACCGACACACCGGAGAAGCTTGATTACACAGGCCTGGCAAGGGTGACCGCCGGTCTTGCGGACGTCGTCGCGGCACTCGCATCGCCGTAGGGAGGTGGTGAGCCTTCCATTCAAAACAGCTACCAGAATCCGTGTAAGACATTGTCTCCACCGAAGGTGTAAAGTGTTCAGATCGGCTGATGTCGAATGCCGCAACGAAACCCGTCATGTATCTACGTAATTTTTTATGGATCACATTGTTATGTTGCGCGATCACAGGAGAGGTGATGGCCGAGTCGCGTGAAACCATCCTGCTGCCGGATCCGGTGACTGCCGGAGACACGTCCCTGGAAGCACTGCTGCGACAGCGCCGCTCGGTGCGCGACTACCAGGCCGCCGCGCTGCCGTTGGCGGATATCAGTCAGCTGTTGTGGGCGGCACAGGGGATCACTCATCCCACAGGTTTGCGTACGGCGCCCTCGGCCGGTGCACTCTATCCACTCGAACTCTACGTGGTCGCAGGCGATGTGAACGGCCTGGCGGCCGGTGTGTATCACTACCAGGCCGACAGTCATCGACTGGCCAGAGTGCAGGGCGGTGATCAACGCAAACCACTGGCACAGGCCGCACTTGCACAGACCTGGGTCGGGGACGCGGCGGCCGTGGTGGTGTTTGCGGCGGTGTATGACCGCACCACGTGTAAATACGCCCAACGCGGTGTTCGCTACGTCCATATGGAGGTGGGCCATGCCGCGCAGAATCTGTTCCTGCAGGCGGAAGCGCTCGGGCTGGCGACGGTCGTCGTCGGCGCCTTTCGCGATGACGAAGTGGCCGGGGTATTGCAGTTGCCTGACGATGTGCGGCCGCTGGTATTGATGCCCGTTGGTCGCGGGCAGTAAGCACGCGCCAGCGTTGGAGGGGAAGAGGGGACATTCTGTTATTCTGCATTCTGCGAATACGGGTGGATGGTAAAAGCAGAATGTCCACTTTTTTCCTACACCGATTCGAAATGCGATCGCGCCTGCGAGGCGCTCCTACAAGGACAT
Organism: uncultured Ectothiorhodospiraceae bacterium; assembly: GCA_947258545.1. GTDB lineage: Bacteria > Pseudomonadota > Gammaproteobacteria > UBA9214 > UBA9214 > CAMYJZ01. Next base: position 10,074 of record CAMYJI010000065.1, on the reverse strand, counting down.
GCAATACCTGTAGGAGCGCCTCGCAGGCGCGATTGTTTTTATGGTGATCGCATCGAATTACCTAGGTTGGATTAGCGCAGCGTAATCCGACGCTGTCTCGCAGCCGCGATCGGTTGTTTTTTATGCCATGCTCACAGTGTGAGCAACCCAACATCGAATAACGACTTCCCGCCATCGCTGCCCGCCGATGCGGCGGCACTGATCGAGGCCGTGTTGACCACCGACCGGCGCGTGCTGCTGGTCGGCCAACCGGGCGTGGGCAAGTCCACGCTGGTCGATACCCTGGCGACGGCACTGGCGCAAGCGGGGCGGACCTGCCACTGTCTCGGCGCCGATCCCGGCTCACCGCTGTTCGGGGTGCCCGGCGCCGTGTGCCTGGGCCGCCGTGAAAATAATGCCTGGGTGCTGGAAGGTCTCGAGGCGCTGTGCACCCTGGATGCCGGGCGCTTCCGGCTGCCGCTGGTCGATGCGCTGCGCCGGCTGGCGCGGCAGGTCGAGGAGGGCGTGCTGCTGGTGGACAGCCCGGGGGTGGTGCGCGGCGTGGCCGGCGCGGAACTGCTGCCGGCCATCGTCGAGGCGGCGTGCATCGAAATGGTATTGGTGCTGACGCGTGCCGGCCGACTGCTGCCCTTGTTGCAGGAACTGCGTGCACTGCCCATCGAGGTCTATACCGTCCCGGCTGCAGAGCAGGCCGGCCGCCCCGGCAAACGCGCCCGCGCGGCGTGGCGCACCGGCCTGTGGGAGGACTACCTAACGAATTCCCAAGAATACCCGCTCGATACCAATCAACTGCAACTCACCGGCACGCCGCCGCCGCTGGATGCCCCGGGTATCTGGAGCGGCCGCCAGGTGGCCCTGCTCGACGGCACGCGCACCCTTGCCATGGGCGAGGTCGTGGCCCTCGAGGGCGAACGGCTGCGCGTGCGCCTGCCGACCTTTACCGACAAAGCAAGAACCCTGCTGGTGCGCGATGCCGCCCGGCTTACGGACGGCCGCCTCGGCAGCACGCCGCGCTTCAGCGCCGACCGCTTCGGTTACCTGCCGCCGCCGGACATTGCACCACATGCACCGGCCAGCGCGGCGACCGGGCCGCGCCCGGTCGGTCGGGTGGGCATGCTGAGTGTCTGCCTGGTCAACGGCGTGTTCGGCGATCCGCTGCTGCACGCGCGCCTGCGCCACCGGCGCCGCAGCCTGCTGTTCGACCTCGGCGAGGGGGCCCGGCTGCCGGCGCGCGTGGCCCACCAGGTCAGCGATGTGTTCATCACCCACGCGCACGTCGACCACATCGCCGGGTTTCTCTGGTTGCTGCGCTCGCGCATCGGTGAGACCACACTGTGCCGCCTGGTCGGCCCACCGGGCCTGGCCGTGAACATCGACGGCCTCGCGCGCGGCATTCTCTGGGACCGCATCGGCGACAACGGTCCGCGCTTCGAGGTCAGCGAACTGCACCGTGCACGCCTCAAGCGCTACGCGGTGCAGGCCGGGCGCCCCGGTTGCACGTTGCTGGAGGAAACGGAGGCCGAAGACGGCGTGGTGCTCGCCGAGGCGGGCTTTGTGGTGCGTGCGACCACCCTGGCACACGTCTCCCCGGTGCTGGCCTATGCCCTCGAACCTGCGCAGTCGCTCAACATCCGCAAGGACTGCCTGCGGGCGCGGGGCCTTGCACCGGGGCCGTGGCTGGGAGAATTGAAACAACGCCTGCAGGCCGGTGAGCGTGAGACGCAGATCGAGTTGCCCGACGGATCAACCGAAACCGTGCAGGCACTGGCGGACGAGCTGGTGCTCATCAGCCCCGGCAAGACCCTGGTCTACGCCACCGACTTCGCCGACACCGCGGAGAACCGTGCACGCCTGATCGCACTGGCGCACGGCGCCCATACCCTGTTCTGCGAGTCGACCTTTCGCGAGGCCGATGCAGACCATGCCGCACGCACCGCCCACCTCACCACCCGCGCCTGCGCCGAGATCGCCGAGGCCGCCGGTGTCGCCCGCCTGGTGCCGTTCCACTTCTCGCGCCGCTACGAAAAGGATCCCGCCACCGTGTACGCCGAAATCGCCGCCGCCTGCAGGGCCGTGGCCATTCCCGACAGCATGACCGCCACTGACTAATCCCTGTTGGAACTGTCCACCGTAGTAGCGCCTCATTTATACCCGGCGCTTAATCGGGTACAGGCGCGATTGATTATTATGAACGCACCACAATACGTAGGTCGGATTAGCGAAGCGTAATCCGACGAAGGCCTTGTCGGGTTACGGCGCTGTGCGCCTAATCCGATCTACGGCTTTATCACCTGACCTTGTAGGAGCACCTCGCAGGCGCGAACGGTTTTCCAAACAATCCTGCAGCGCCGAGAAAAAGGTGTCAGGAACCACTGCTGTCCCACTTAACGAAATCTGAATGCATGAAACAGTCTATCAATTAAGAATTAAACTTGATTTCTTGGTTGATGAGACATGAATTCAACGTGAGCGATATATAATACACATTCCCTCTCCCGATTTTGGGAGAGGGTTAGGGTGAGGGTTAAAATCCCTATGAAATAAGCACTTCTTTATGCAACTGCGTTGCAATCCCCTCATCCTGGCCTTCTCCCCAAAGGGGAGAAGGAATTAAATGGGACAGCAATGGTCAGGAACCTTTTTTTAAAATAGTCGCGGTAACCGATAATCTAATCTGAAAAAAAGATTCCTGACACCTTTTTCACATTACTGGATGCTCTTGCGCTCGGTAATCCGGTCGGTCAGCGCGAACATCACGCCGGAGAAGACGAAGGTGAGATGGATGCCGACCTTCCAGGCGAGCTGGGTGTTGGTGAGCATCTCGACATTAATGAAGGCCTTCAGCAACTCCACCGCGGAGATGGCCACGATGGCGCCGATCAGCTTGAGCTTGAGATCCGAGAAGCCCACCTTGCCCATCCAGGCGGGACGGTCCTCGTGCTCGCCGACGTTGATCTTGGAGACGAAGTTCTCATAGCCGCTGAAGGTGATGATGAGCAGCAGGCTCGCGATCAGCGCGGCATCCACCAGGCTCAGAATCGCGACAATGATCTCGCTGTCCGTGCCGGAGATCACCATCGGTACCAGGGCCACGAGTGCCTTGACGAACTTGACCAGCAGCACGGCGATCGACACGATCAGGCCGACGAAGAAGGGCGCGAGCAGCCAGCGGCTGCTGAAGATCATCGACTCGAGTCTGTGTTCGAAGCTGTTCATAATTTCATCCGTGCAGGGTAGGGGGTAGGAGCGAGCGCCGCGAATGGTACGGGAAATGACCCGTCATACCAAGTGCCGCATCGCATCCCCTTATTATTATTGATAGGAGCGCCTTATTTATGCCTGGCACTTAATCGGGTGCAGGTGCGATCGGTTTTTTCAACCAACCCGACTGGAGCGCCTCGTTTTGTCCGATTCTTAATCGGATGCAGGCGCTAATAAAATGCCATTGCTATTCTCCCTCTACCCTCTGGGGATTAATGCCCCCTGTAGGAGCGCCTAGCAGGCGCGATAAGCTGTTAATAACGCCCGCTGCACTTCATCGTCCACAACCCGCACCAACTAATCCGAACGCCCTGATACTCCCCCACAAATCACCGTGTTACCATGACCCTGACCAGGTGGCACGCCCCGTGCCCATCACACAACTGAATCCACCAATCACCAATACCTTCAATCTATTGTGCAATCACTCAACCAAATAAAATCCCGCCTGCGCGAGTTCGCCGCCGCGCGCGACTGGGATCAGTTCCACTCCCCGAAAAACCTCGCCATGGCGCTGATCGTCGAGGCCGCCGAACTGGTCGAACACTTCCAGTGGCTGACCGAAGCACAGAGCCAGACCCTGCCACCCGACAAGCTGGCCGAGGTGGAACAGGAAATCGCCGACATCCAGATCTACCTCATCCGCCTGGCCGACAAACTCGGCATCGACATGGAGCGCGCCGTCAACGCCAAGATCGAACTGAACGAGAAAAAGTACCCGGCGGAAAAGGTGCGCGGCAGGGCAGTGAAGTACGACGAAATTGATGAAGGTTGTTGATGCGGTTGGAGCCACAAAAAAAACCAGAATGTCCCCGTCTTTCCTGATGCCCGGGTGTCAGATTCCTGCCTCGATCGTGCCCTAAATGGGTCGTGATGACGGGTTAGTGGCACCATGACGCTGCAGGGCGGGCCTGCATCACGGCCGGACATCCAACAATTCAATAATAAAAACAGACTGTTGTCAGTGCATGACTCAAATTGCCGGTTGGCATGCAATTTGTATAGATAGAGTCATGCCGAATACGCAGCACGCCTGTGAAGGGCGATCTGCCGTTATCCACCACTGACACGCAGGAAGGTCGACATGGCGACAATCTCCGGTGTACCACGCCGCCCGGTGATGCTGATTATCCTTGACGGTTTCGGGATGAGCCCGAGTAAACACAACAACGCCGTATACGAGGCGCCAACGCCGCATCTGGATGACTATTTCGCGCGCTATCCCCATACCCTGCTTGGTGCCTCGGGCTGTGCCGTGGGTCTGCCCGAGGGGCAGATGGGCAACTCGGAAGTGGGGCACCTGTCGCTGGGGGCCGGCTCCGTTATTCGCCAGGATATCGTGCGCATCAACGATGCCATCGCCTCGGGGGAATTATTCCGCGATCCCACCCTGGTCCATACCCTCAACAAGGCCCGGCAGACCAACCGACCGGTTCATCTTTTCGGGCTGGTGTCAGACGGCGGTGTGCACAGCCATATCGATCACCTCCATACCCTGATCGAGGCCTGCCGGCGTTACAGCGTCAAATGCCTGTTGCACATGGTCACCGATGGCCGCGACACGCCGCCGCAGTCGGCACTGCAATGGCTGCCCGAACTCGAAACCCGGCTCAACGAGGCGGGTGGCGCCATCGCCAGCATTATGGGTCGCTATTACGCCATGGATCGGGACAACCGCTGGGAGCGGACCGAACTGGCCTGGCGCGCCATGGTGCTGGGCAAGGGCCAAACGGCCGAGTCTGCCGAGTCAGCCATCCTTGCGGCCTATTCAGCGGGTGATACCGATGAATTCATCCGGCCGATCCTGCTGCCGGCCTTTCAGCCGGTTGAACAGGACGATCCGCTCATCAGTTTTAATTTCCGCAAGGACCGCCCGCGCCAGATTGTGGCGGCCCTGGGCAAACGTGAATTCATCGGTTTTGACCGCGGCACGGCGCCCCTGGCCTGTGTTACCTGCATGATGCCCTACGCCAAGCAGGACAATCTGCCCTATCTGTTCGAACCCGAACGGCCTGCCACGACCCTCGGGCAGATGGTCAGCCAGCTGGGGCTGGCCCAGTTTCACTGCGCCGAGACCGAGAAATACGCCCACGTGACCTTTTTTTTCAACGGTGGCCGCAGTGAGCCCTATAGCGGCGAGACCCAGTTGCTGATTCCGTCGCCCAGGGTCGCCACCTACGATCTCATGCCTCAAATGAGCGCACATAAAGTGGCCGATGCCGTCATCGAGGCGATCGGTTGCGGCCGCTATGGCCTGATGGTGGTCAATTTCGCCAATGGCGACATGGTGGGCCATACCGCCAAGCGCCATGCCATCCTGAAGGCTGTCACAACACTCGACGAGGAAGTCGGCCGGGTGCTGGAGGCGGCCGAGACGGCCGGCTATTCGGTGCTGCTGACCGCCGACCACGGCAATTGCGAGGAGATGGTGGATCCACTGACCGGTGAGCCCCAAACCCAGCACACCACCAACCCGGTGCCGTGCATGGTGATGGATCAAGCTAACTGGAAACTCTCCAGTCAGGGCAGCCTGACCAATGTGGCACCTACCATTTTGCAATTGATGGGGATCACATCGCCGGTCGAAATGACCTCCCCATCACTCCTGCTGGACTCCAGCAAACGCGAGCCGCGGCCAAGGCAGGCCCAGAAACTGGAGGGTGTGGCTTAGGCAGGGCGGCTCGGCATTCCCTTTAGGGGCCAATATCCGGGGAACCGCTGATTTATTGCTGCATCACGCGATGTACATGGAGAAGGTGAGACCGGGAACCGGTCGAGAGGCTGGCCTGGGTCATGAACACGTGCCGCGGGAGGCAGGACGACATACAGGGCAAGGCTGCGAAGCAGCCTTGTACATTAAGTGTCGCGAGAGGGCAGGAGCCCGAAGCGACCGCCGGGAG
>CAMYJI010000065.1:0-3904 GCA_947258545.1 uncultured Ectothiorhodospiraceae bacterium | reverse complement strand
GCGAAGCAGCCTTGTACATTAAGTGTCGCGAGAGGGCAGGAGCCCGAAGCGATCGCCGGGAGCGGCCAGCGAAGCAATCTCTGGACAGTACGATCAATCGATTACAGATTGCTTCGTCCCGCCACGGCCTGCGGCCTCGCGGTCCTCGCAATGGCGAATTGATCAGACCTTTCCTGATTATTTCTAGAACTTGCTGTGGTCAGATCCCGTCTGTTTCCAGTGATTCAGCTATATGAAAAGATCAATCCCTTGCAGTCGTTCGGCCGCTACCGGTCGTAACGTTTATCAGGCATTATAGGATTTGTACTCGATGATCACGTATTACAGATTGCACTGTTTGATTTCTTTTATTTAACACAAACTGATCAGGAGCCGGGCGACTGGTTACAAAACAATGCCGAATAAGATGAACTGTCCAGTTTGCGGTAGCGACATGCGAGGCGGGAGCTTGTTATCCCCGCCCGCCCTCAAGTCGTACCGCGTCTGTCCCGATTGCCAGTCGAAATACACAACGGATGCTTGCACGAAGAAGCGAGGTCTGCTGATAGCGCTATTCGCACTTATAACCCTGGCTCTGTCAGCGGCGGGGCATTTTGTCGATTTTCCCTGGGGGCTACTGGCGTTTATAGCCGGCACTGGACTACTGGTCTACGTTGGCTATGCGCTGTCGAAGATGACGTATATCGAATATCGTGATTAGGGGAGAAAAGGTGCCAGGAACCTTTTTTAATGTGGCCGCGATGGGTTTCCCCAAGAATCGCGCCGAAGGGCGGCGCTCCTACAGGGGGTATACACACATCTTGTAGGAGCGGCCTCCTGGCCGCGATAAACATCACAGCCACGCCGCATCCCACACGGATAATCACCAATCTGTTTTACCAGCCCTGCACGCAACGGATTAGCCACCACATAACGGGCCGATGCCACCAGGGGAGAAAAGGTGTCAGGAACCTTTTTTAATGTGGCGGTGATGGGTTTCCCCAAGAATCGCGCCGAAGGGCGGCGCTCCTACAAGGGGATATTCACACATCTTGTAGGAGCGGCCTCCTGGCCGCGATGGGTTTTCCCAAGAATCGCGCCGAAGGCCGGCGCTCCTACAGGGGGATGTTCACACATCTTGTAGGAGCGGCCTCCTGGCCGCGATGGGTTTTCCCAAGAATCGCGCCGAAGGCCGGCGCTCATACGGGGGGATAGAGAATAGGTGTCAGGAACCTTTTTCCCGATTAGCTAATCGGTTATCGCGAGTATTTACTAAAGGTTCCTGACACCTTTTTTGGCCCCACGCGTAGAGTGCGCCGTGCGCACCAGCCTTGCAGGTCCTAAACGGGTCCGGATTCAATTTTTCTTACGCCGGCGATCAGGCAATACGCTTAAGGCCATGTTTTGTAGGGTTATATCAGTCACCTACAGTGTAGGCATCATACTTTTGGCCTATTGGCAGTTTTCCTGATTTACCCTACGCTTTGAGATAAAGACAATCATCCAGCCGCAATAAATCAGGCTGGAATATAAAAAGATACGGAGGACGTCATGAAAAAATCACCCCTGTTCGGTGTACTCCTGGCCTGTTCGATACCAGGCTTGATGGCAATTTCACCAGCAGCCTTTGCCGAAGTACCTGTCCACATGACAGACGACACGACCTGCTGGCGTCGTCACGCAGGCGTCATTGTCAGCTGCTCCGGTACAGGGCGGGCCAGCGACGGAATTGACCGCGCCCCCGGTGAGCGGCTCTATCGGTACCCGGGTAATCAGGGCGACATCGATACAGGAACCGGGCCATGGATCAGTACTCCCGGAAAAAAAATGTGGACAATCCCCGCGATCAGCAAGCGCTGGAACAAGCCTTCGAAACGTCAGAACTGGACGATCCCTTCGATCAGCAAGCGCTGGAATAACCCCCGTTGAGGGGGAAAAGGTGTCAGGAACCTTTATTAAGGTGGCCGCTGAAGTGGCCGCGATGGGTTTCCCCAAGAATCGCGCCGAAGGTCGGCGCTCCTACAGGGGGATATGCACACATCCTGTAGGAGCGGCCTCCTGGCCGCGATGTGTTTCCAAGAATCGCGCCGAAGGGCGGCGCTCCTACATGGGTGTATTCACACTTCTTGTAGGAGCGGCCTCCTGGCCGCGATGTGTTTCCAGGCAATCGCGCCGAAGGGCGGCGCTCCTACAAGGGGATATTCACACATCTTGTAGGAGCGGCCTCCTGGCCGCGATAAACATCACAGCCACACCGCATCCCACAACGGATAATCACCAATCTGTTTTACCAGCCCTGCACGCAACGGATTGGCCACCACATAACGGGCCGATGCCACCAGGTTATCCGACGTGCGCAATGCACGATCGTGGTAACCGGTCTGCCATAACCGTCCGGATCTGTTCAACAGCTTGTTGATTCGATGGCTGCTGATGCATTTAATGTCACGCATCACCTTGTCCAGCGTCGTATCCTCTTTGAGTTGCAGCAGCCAATGCAGATGATCGGGCATGACGACGTAGGCAAACGTCTCGGCGCGTTGCTGTTCTTTCATCAATACCTGCACCAGTAAACGCCCGCATTGTATGTCAGAAAAGACAGGCCGGCGCTGATCGGTCACGCAAGTGACAAGGTAGATACGCCCGGGTTCTGATATACGCCCAGTGCGCAGATTACGGCCGTGAGGGGTTGTGTTGTTCATGTCACCTCCCTGTGACAGTTATTCAATCCTGACGTAATTACATTGTAGGAGCGGCCTCCTGGCCGCGATGGGTTCCCAGGCAATCACGCCGAAGGGCGGCGTTCCTACAGGGGTATATGCACACATCCTGTAGGAGCGGCCACCTGGCCGCGATGGGTTTCCAAGCAATCGCGCCGAAGGGCGGCGCTCCTACAAGGGTATATGCACACATCCTGTAGGAGCGGCCACCTGGCCGCGATGGATTTCCAGGTAATCGCGCCGGAGGGCGGCGCTCCTACAGGGCGACATGCACACATCTGTAGGAGCGGCCTCCTGGCCGCGATTGTGATCTAATCCATCCAGATCAAGCCACCTCGCGCCGCTTCATCGCCTGATCCAGATCATAGGTCGCCTGCAGATTCATCCACAGCTTCGCCGTGGTCCCCAACACCTCGGCCAGGTCCAGTGCAGACTCGGCGGTGATTCCGCGTTTACCCCGGATCAGCTCGTTGAGTCGGGCGCGCGTCCAGCCCAGTTCTTCGGCGAAGGCCGTCTGGGTGATACCCGCCGGCAGGAGAAACTCCTCCAGCAATATCTCGCCCGGATGAAACGGGTTACGCGGTTGTTTCATGACCTTACACCTCTCAATGGTAATCCGTCACTTCGACATCGAGGGCATTGCCGCCTTGCCAGCGAAACACGATGCGCCATTGCTCGTTGATCCGGATTGAATGCATTCCTTTGTATTTCCCCTTGAGCGCCTCGAGCCGGTTACCTGGAGGCACCCTGAGGTCCTTCAAGTCCGCCGCGTCGTGCAGGTAGAGCAGCTTGCGCCGTGCGGCCCGGTGCAGTGCCGGGGGAAAAGCACGCGTCGTCCGGGACTCCCGGTCATGGTAAAGGTCTTCGGCCAGCCGGTTCCCGAATGATTCAATCATTTGTTATCAGGTTATCGTATATCGATAACATTGGCAAGGGGTGAGAGGATTGTTGGTTCTATTGAAATCGTCTTTGACGTTACTGCGTGTGGGTTGGCGTGTGTATCCGCCGTTTCCTTTTGTGGTGTTTGCAATGTCTGATTCGCCGGTCAGCCAATTGACGCGCCTGAATGATAGACGTGGTTACCTCAACCAGGTTGAATATATCCCCCTGTAGGAGCGGCCTCCTGGCCGCGATGGGTTTTCCCAAGAATCGCGCCGAAGGGCGGCGCTCCTACAGGGGGATATTCACACATCCTGTAGGAGCGG
>CAMYJI010000064.1 GCA_947258545.1 uncultured Ectothiorhodospiraceae bacterium | reverse complement strand
TCGAGATCTTTCTGCCCTGGCATGCCTGGCTGCCCGGCGGCCTTTATGAGCCGATGCTGTCACTGGTTTCGTCCAGCGGCCTGGTCCTCGCCTCCGGTGTGACAGGCCTCGACGCTGCGGTGGCAACGACCAACAACGTGCTGAGTATCGTGACGATGCTGGCGTTTGTTGCTTTGTATTCGACCACTGGCGGCCTGCGAAGTGTTATAGCCACGGACGTCGTGCAGCTTTTCATCATGCTTGCCGGGACGGCAGCCTATGCCTGGATTGCGCTCGATGCGGCTGGGGGACTCGGCGGAATCCCTGACAGGCTCGTCGATATGTACGGTGCCGATAACGCAAAACGGTTTCTTAGTTTCGCACCGTCGGCGCAGGAAGCTCTAATACCCTTTCTCGTAATCGTGTCACTGCAATGGTTTTTCCAGATGAACAGCGACGGGACCGGGTACCTGGCGCAGCGCACCATGGCCTGCAAGAATCATGGCGAAGCACGCCTCGCTGCGATCGTGTTTACCGTAACCCAGATCGTGTTTCGCAGCCTTCTCTGGCTGCTCATTGGCGTGGCGTTACTCATCGTCTACCCGTTCGATGCGAGCACCGCCCTCAATGAGGCGCAAATCGGGCAGCGTGAACTGACGTTCGCGCTCGGAATCGACGAGCTTCTGCCCGTCGGCGCGCGTGGGCTGATGATCACCGGAATGCTGGCTGCGCTGGCGTCGACCCTGGATACGCACCTGAACTGGGGCGCCAGCTACTGGAGCAACGACCTCTACAAAGGGATCTGGGTCGAAGGCATCCGCAAACGCAGCGCGGGTCGCCGCGAATTGGTCCTGGTCGCACGGCTTTCCAACCTGGTGATCCTGACCATTGCGCTGGCGATCATGGTCAACCTGAAGTCCATTCAGACTGCGTGGCAGATTTCTTTGCTGTTCGGCGCCGGAACCGGGGCCGTTCTGGTCATGCGCTGGTTATGGGAGCGCGTCAACCTCTGGTGTGAAGTGGGCGCCATCGTTGCGTCGCTGCTCGTCGCACCCATCCTGATCTTCGCGGTGGACGACGAATGGCTGCGCCTGCTCATAATGTCCGGCGTCTCGGTCGTCGTCATGATCGCGGCCGCATTCCTCATGCCCGGAACCAGCACGGAAAAACTGGTCTCGTTTTATCGCCGGGTTCGACCCCCCGGCCTCTGGCGCAGCACGGCCGAGGCGGCTGGTGAAGATGTGACCGCGGCCCGATCCGAGTTTCGTGGCGACCTGATCGGACTGCTGGCCTGCGCGATCAGCGTTTATTGCTGGCTCACTGGCTTCGGGCGCCTGCTGCTGCAGTCAAGCCCTTTGTGGTTGAGCGTACTGCTGGTGCTGATCGGTTTTGCGGCAATACCGATATGGCTGAAGTCGCTGCGCGCGGTCCGATCGGATTAGGCCAGTTGTTCGGCTTCTAGGCTTCGGATTTCGGGCCGGGCACTTCCGTGGCGTTTCATCCTCGACGCATCGTGCTCGACGGCCGGTGAACAGTCCTAAACCAGCCCTACGAATTGCAGGTTGTTGCAGCAGGCCTCTGCGGGCCCGAATCACTGTATGGAGGTTGGTTGCAGCAGGCCTCTGCGGGCCCGAATCACTGTATGGAGGTTGGAGCGGGTGAAGGGAATTGAACCCTCATTCTCAGCTTGGGAAGCTGATGTTCTACCGTTGAACTACACCCGCTTTTCAGGGAGTTACGCCTCACTTGGGCTCAGCTGAGCATAAGAGTGAGACGACTCAAATATGGTAGCAGACGCTACTCAAGCGGCAACAGAACCCGTGTATCGAGACCGCTGCTCATGCCTCCCGCAGCATGTGGATGATCTGCTCGGGCTCGAAGCGCCCTCTTCACATTACCGTGCTCCATGAGCCCAGTGAAAGTATCTCTCACCTGGCGGAGCCGTTCCACGGGGTCAGGTCACCGAGGCATCGGGCTAATCGGGTCTTCCGCTCATGTTAGTTCCGGGCCAGAGTCCTGTCCTTTCGAATTCGGCGAGGATCTCCGCGCGGCTGCCTGCGCCGCCACGCGGCCATAGCGAGGCCCAGGTTACGCAATCTCGGCTGCGGTCGGCCGCACGCCACTCGGCTATGGCACCGGAATCGCGGCTGATTTCGACATCTTCGCACAGGAATGACCAGTCCTCCTGGTATACGCCGGCGTGCTCCTCGCCCGCCACCGGCTGGCCGTCTTTCGACCAGCGCCAGTGCAACGGCCGCTTCGTTGAAAAAACACCCTGGGCCCAGCGAATATCCATGGTCCATCGCGCGCCGGGCTGTACTTCGAACCTTATCGAACTCGGGCTGACGGTGGTAAAGTGATCGCGAGCGCCGCCGGCTTTCCTGTTCTTTGACCGCAGGTGAAGTTCGCGGGTCAGGCGGATCGTATGTCTGCCCGGTGCGACGCGGCGCTTGAAAGTCTGCGGGCCCCCGCCGGCAATTTCACCGCGCGGCTCGAAACGGCCGACAAACCGCCCATCAATGTACAGGTAAAGATCGCCGCGCGGCGCGTCGGTCCCCTCTTCAGGGTCCAGCTCTGGAGCGCGGTACTCTACTGAAAAATCGACCAGACAACAGTCGCCAGTATTGGATTCACCGACTCCCTGCGACGGAAGGATGCTCGCGGCCGCGTCGGAGTCCGACGGAACGGCTGGGGTTTTTGCCACGGCGTCCCCGGACCGCGTTGATTGCTGTAGCAAGTCCTCGATCAGTTCGGCGGGAGCATTGGCCGCTGCCAGAGCGATCATGTCGTTGGCGCTGAGCGGGCCGGGATGCTTGCTGTCTGAGTCGAGCCAGTCACGGATCAGTCGTGGTTCCAGGCCGGCGTCGAGCATGCGCACGATGTCGGCGACGACCGGATCGTCGGCCGTCACCTCGGCGGAAGTAACCGGCGACAACGCGAGAGACAGGCACAGGGAGGCCACCGCGACGCGGAACCCTGGATTGATCGCAGTTTGCCTTCGCATTATTCGGGCCGTCCGATCTCATAGGCGTGCGGGAGCAAAAACCACGGCCCCGCCAGATTCTGGCGGGGCCGGGTTGATCGATCGTTCCTCTCAGTACGTCACAAAGAAGCCGAGAACGAACGAGCTTATGGAGTCCTCGGTCGTGCCGGGGAAGTTGACATCGGAATTAAAGCTCTCGAAGCCGGCCTTCACGTTGGCGTTATGGCCCTTGAAGAAATAGCTGATGCCAATACGGTAGGCGTCGTAGTCACCCAGGCCGCTGGTATCTACCGAATCCCAGCTCTCGTATTCGACCCACGGCTGCCAGTTGTTCTGGAAGTAGCCTGCCTGCACGTAGAAGCCGTCGCCCTCCGAGCGCAGCGCGGCTGCATTCGCACCATCGAGGTCGAGATCGGAGTATGCCGCCTCGGCCGTCAGCGTGCCCGCGCCCATAGGCCACTCGAGGAACGCATCGACGCTGTAGTACGCGTAATCGGCGAAGCCGCCCGCATCGGCATCCTGAACCTCGTCCTGCACATCGTAGGAAACGCCGAAGCCGAGCGTCTTCTTCTTGCCGAGGTACGTCGAGCTGTTGTAGTAGCCGGGCTCGGAGTCGAAGAAGTTCAGCTGTGCCCGTCCGGCCATACGCAGGTTCTTGTCCGGATTGTCAGTGCCGTCCTGTTCGCCATCATAGAGACCAAAGTAGTACTTCAGGTGCGATGTATCGCTCAGGCTGCCGGAACCGAAAAGGGTCAGGCCCATGTCGCGGACCAGGTTGTCGGTGCGTAAGAGGCCATCCGTGGCGCCGATGGTCGACGTAACGAAGCGACCGGCGGAACGCGTGCCCCAACTCAGGTTCTTGGTGTTGGTTCCCGGACGATCGATGGCCATCATCGCGCCGGAGCTCGTGAGGGTCTGCCGCGACGATGGAGCCATATTGAGCCCGGCATAAAGCTGCGCCCAATTGTTGTACTGCATCCGCACGAATGCGTCGATGACACGCATGTCCCCGCCGAGGCCACCTAGATCGTCCGTGAAATCTGTCTGGATGAACGCGCTGATGTTGCTGTTGATCTTGCCGAGTAATCGGAAGCGGGCGCGCCGCACGCGAAAATCGGTCAGGTTCTCGAAAGAGCCGTCGCCATCGAGGTCATCTTCGGTGATGACAGCGTACGCCTGCACGCGGAAGCCGAGATTGATCGACGACTCGTCATCGATCTTGAGTTCCGCGCCTGCCCAGACGCTGCCTGCCGCAAATAGCCCGATAGCCGCGGCGACTAGGCGCGAAAGATTCGAAATGTTCATTTTTTGTCTCCCCTGTTGCTTCAAAAGTTCCATCGAGGAACGGATTTACCGCCAGAAAATTGATAGTGCGCTTTTTTTTGTTAACACCATTCAACGCAAAACCTGCTTACGTGCATGACCCCGACTTAACCGGGCACCTGTACCGTCAGCACCGGCACCGGGCAGCTCTTGACGAGTGACCGGGCGGTCGTACCAATGAGTCGATCCAATGCCGATGCCTCGGTATGTGCGCCGATCACGACGAGATCCGCGTTGCGCGAGGCAACGTGCTCCAGTACCTGAGCTTCCGTTCGTCCCTCGGCGATCACGATATCGGAGACCAGCTTCTCCCAGTCCTGCTCACCGGAGACGGTCGCGAGGATCTTGCGCATTTGTTTCGGGATTTCGCTGGCCGCGCGGGCTTCGACGCGCGACAGCAGCTCGGCGAGGTGGCCGGCTCCGGCATACTTGTCAACCAGCGCTTTTTGCTTGGTATTAAGTGTTTCCACGACGTGCAGCGCCACGATGCGGGCGTCGAGCGCGACTGCCAGCGAATATGCATACCCGAATATGTACGGGGCGTGGGGACCCAGCGATGTGCAGTAAAGGATGGTTTTTACTTTCGGTAGCATGCCAATTTCCAAATTGTTGTGAGTTTCAGGTGGCCGCCGCCCGCCCACTTTGTTCATCTCGCTTGTCGCGCGCTTTCTGGCTCGCGTAGACGATGGCAACCAGCGCGAGTCCCGCACCATCGGTCACCAGAGTCGGCCAGTACAGCAGCACGGTAGCGACCGCGAGTATCAGCCACTCGAAGAGGTTGGTCTTGCGGGTGAAATAGGCCATGGTCAGCGCTGAGAAGGCGAGCGTGCCGAGCAGCGCCGAGAACATCGAGGACGCGACCTTGGTTAATTTCGCGGACGTTTCGGCGATGACATTGCCGGTGTCGAGATAGCCGCCGTCGACGACAGTGAATTCCTTGATGACGCCGTCGCGATTGGCTGTTATTTCGCGAATTTCATCGCCATCCATCACTTTCAGTATCGGATCGCCGATTTCCACCGTGTCACCCGGCTGCGCCTGTATCTCGAGAATCATCGCGCCCATGACCGGGTCGTTGATCTCGGGTGCGACCAGCGGTTTGCCCTCGAACAGGATCTGTGGCGTAAAGGCAAACAATACAGGCACCACGTATAGCAGCTTAGCGAACTTGAACGCGGTCCAACCCGTTTTCCACGGGTCCGAGCCCGAGATCGCCGCACCTGCATAGGCAGCCACGCAGACAGGGGGCGTAATGTTTGAATCCTGGCTAAACCAGTAAACGATCATGTGCGCGGCGATCAGCACGACGCCCATTTCCATCAGCGGCGGCACGGCCAGCACGGCAACAATCAGGTAGGCTGCGGTCACCGGCACACCCATGCCCAGCACCAGCGACGCAACCGCGATCAGCAGCAGCGCCAGGAGAAGGTTGCCGCCGGCGGCCGAGATGATGATCTCGGAGAACTTCAGGCCGATACCAGTCAGCGAAATCGTGCCGACGATGATGCCGATGACACCGACCGTGGCCCCAATGATCAGCGTGTTGCGGGCACCGGTCTGGATGGCCTCCCAGATTTCTTTGGGACCCATCCGGGTATCTTTCTTGACCCAGCTGACCGCGATACACGACAGCGTCGCCCAAAACGCCGCGAAGCCGGGAGAATAGCCCATGACCATCAGTATCGTGATGATCACGAGCGGCAATGAGAAGTACCATTCCTTCTTGAGGACCTCGGTCCAGTGCGGCATGTCGGGATCGTCGATACCCTTGATGTTGTGTTTCTTCGCCTCGAAATGAATCATGGCGAATACCGAGAAGAAATACAGAATGGCCGGGAATATCGCGATCAGCATGATGTGCGAGTAGGGCGTCTCTGTCAGCTCGGCCATGAGAAATCCACCGGCACCCATGATCGGCGGCATGAACATGCCGCCGATGGATGCCGATGGCTCAATCGCACCGGCTACGTGCGGCCTAAATCCGGCCCGTTTCATCAGGGGGATAGTGAAGGCGCCGGTGGATACGGTATTCGCGATTGCGCTGCCCGAAACCGATCCAAAAAGGGCCGAGGCGACAACCGCCACTTTCGCGGGGCCGCCTGTGCTTTTGCCCGCGGCCGCCATGGGTAAATCGATGAAGAAACGGCCGGCGCCGGACTTATGCAGGAATGCGCCGAAGAAGATGAACAGGATGACATAGGTAGCGAGCACGTTGGCCATGACGCCAAACACGCCATTTGTCGTCAGGTAAAGCGACGTCGCCAGCCGCTCCACGCCGAAGCCGCGATGCGCGATCATGTCCGGGAAGTACGGGCCGAACAGGCCATAGCAGATCAGCCCGATGCCGATCAGCGTCATCGACCAGCCCAGCACCCGGCGACAGACCTCGAGGGAGATCAGGATGCCGACGATGCTCAGCAGCGCGTCGAGTTCGTTCTCCGCGCCCGCACGATAATTGAGCGCCTCGAATTCCGACATCCAGTAGATAATGACGGCAGCGCTCGCCAGCGCAAAGATGATATCGGAGACGACCGGATTCTGCGGATTGCGTTTCGCCAGTAGCTCATCCGCAAACAGCATGACACCGCCAATAATGAGCGTGCCAGCCACGATAAACCACAGCGGCCCGCCCATGCTGCCAATGGCGGACAACGCGCCACTGCTACTCCAGACATCGCCAAATGCAACCAGCGACTCATGGAATGTCACGACATCCGGGAAGAACAGCCAGGCACTTGCTGTCGCGGACAGCAGCGCGCCGACGAAGATGGCCAGCAGGTAGCGATACCAGGTGCCGCCGGACGGGTACAGCAGGAACACCAGGATGTACGTTACCAGAACGTAGATGCCGCGGTGAAACTGGGTTGCGACGCTGGCGAGCCCGGCCGTGTAGAAATAGAACAGCACCATACCGCCGCCGAGAATCGCCACCAGCCAGCGCCAAAACCCTTCCGGCGTGCGCCCGCTGGCGGCGTCTTTCTCAAGCAGTTCCTGGATCTTTGCCTTTTGTTCTTCGTCGAGGCTTTCGAGCCCCTTTTCTTCGTTAGTTGTCATGGGCGGCATCCCCCTACCTGGAGCCAGGCCTGCTTCGCTGTCTGTTACATGGCTTGCTGTTTTTACCGGGCGCTTTGCTCCTCGCTCACCGCTAGGCCTTTCCCGGTCCAGAAGGCTTCAGCGCCTTCGTGAATCGGCGTGACGATGCCTTGCAGTCCATTGTCTATCCCCATGGCTTTCGCTGTGCTCTTTACCTTGACCATGTACGCGAGGCCGTCCTTGGAGAAGATGTCCTCGAGAGACGCGCCGACGACGTCCGGGTTGACGTGGGCGCCGGCAACCCAAAGAGCCGAATCCTGGAACGAGCTGACGTCATAATCGACGCCGCTGTAGGTGCCTGCCGGTATCGTCAGCTGCGTGTAGAAAGGATAGTCATCAAAGAAACCCGCTTCCTCGCCTGCGCTTACCACGTCGAGTATCAGGATGTCGTTGCTCGCGGCCGCCTGGATGACCGAAGAGTTCGGGTAGCCTGCAAATACCCAGAATGCGTCGATCAGGTTATCACCCAGCGCCGATGCGGCTTTGGAGTAACCCAGGAATTCGACATTCATCTTGTCCCACAGGCCGAGCGACGAGAAGTAACGCTCTGCGGCGCCTGCCGCACCCGAGCCCGCGCCGCCAACGGCAATACGCTTGCCTTCGAGGTCAGCGACGGCTTCAATGCCGCTGCCCGCCTTGACGATGAGATGAGCCGGAGCGCCATAAAGATAGGCCACCGCATGCACGTTCTTGTACTCGCGCGTGTCATTGGTCAGCCTGCCGATGCGGCCCAAGTAAGTATCTCCCGAATACACGATGCCGAAATCGGCTTCTCCCGAGTTGACTCGACGGAGATTTTCCAGCGAGCCCGCGGAGGCCATGTTGGATAATTCAACACTTTCCAGCTGCTTCGACAGCCGGATGGCGATGCCGTTGGAAAAGTACTGGAACGTGCCGCCTTCCGGACCGCCGGAAAACGCGAGCCGTTCCATGCCGCCGGTGGCCCTCGGCTCGACGGCCGTCGACTGTGCTTTCGGCGCTGCCGATTCGGCCTCCGCCGATGGCTCTTTCTTGCCGCAGCCGCCCAGGACGAAGGCCACGCCGACCAATGCGAATACGGGGACCAGCCCCTTGCGAATGATTTTCATTATCGTACCCTCAGTTGATGCAGCTCGGTCTAAGGCATGCACCAGCTCATTGACACTTCTTCAGATTGAGTACCGGTGCCGTTCTACGTGTTGAGTCGTATCGGCGTCAGTTTAGGCCCGATTTGAGGTTCACGATATGGACCTTAGTCGCATGGGTACCGACCGGGCCTCAGGTTCGCGAGTAGCGTCAAGACCCCCTTACTCAAATTAGTCTGGTGCACGTCAGCTAGAACTGAGCATACTCAGAAAGCCTGCCGCAAGCACCGCGATCCCGAAGCCGACTTTCAGAAGATCGACTGACCAGCCCCCTATAACGACCCCGCCCTTAAAGTGAGAGTCCGTGCTCATTGTTGCGTAGCTAGTACTGGCATGACAAGCGGATTGATCGCCTGCGGTGCCGGTGGCCGGTAGCCCAGCGAGCTGTGTGGTCGGATTGTGTTGTATTGGACTCGCCATTGCTCGACCAGGATGCGTGCCTCCTTCAGTGTGTAAAAGATTTCTCCGTTAAGTAGTTCGTCGCGTAGCTTGCCGTTGAAGCTCTCGTTGTAGCCGTTCTCCCAGGGGCTACCGGGCTCGATGAATAAGGTTTGCACGTCGAGCCGATGCAGCCATTCCCGTACTGCGGTTGCCGTGAACTCGGCGCCATTGTCGGA
The DNA here is from genome assembly GCA_947258545.1 of uncultured Ectothiorhodospiraceae bacterium. Classification (GTDB taxonomy): domain Bacteria; phylum Pseudomonadota; class Gammaproteobacteria; order UBA9214; family UBA9214; genus CAMYJZ01. The sequence goes on along the minus strand of CAMYJI010000064.1, from coordinate 4,708 downwards.
ACGGATATGATCAGGTGGCCCGTGCAGCAGAAACAGGTCCGCGAGCGTCTCCAGTACCGTCTCCTGGTTCTGTCTGCGTTCGGTTCGGATGGCGAGACATTCCCTCGAGTACTCGTCGATGACGGTCAACATGCGGAACGCTCGGCCATCGTGAGTTCGGTCCATGACGAAGTCATAAGACCAGACGTGATGACGGTACTGCGGGCGATGACGAACACAAGACCCGTCATTGAACCACAGACGGCTCCGCTTCGGTTGCTTCTGCGGTACTTTCAGCCCCTCGCGACGCCAGATGCGCTCCACCCGTTTGTGGTTGACGTGCCAGCCTTGATGTCGAAGCAGCGCGGTGATGCGCCGATAACCGTAACGGCCGTACTCGCTGGCCAGGTCGACAATCGCCCTTGTCAGGGCATCCTCGTCATCGCGCGCCACGAGCGTGCGGCGCTGCGTCGATCGCGGCTGTCCCAGCACCCGGCAAGCCCGCCGCTCGGAGATTGTCAGCGTCTGCTGTACGTGGTGAACCGCCTCACGGCGTCGTTCGGGGCTTAGTATTTTCCCTTCAGGGCTTCCTCGAGGATCGCTTTGTCCAGTGCCTGTTCGGCGACCAGCTTCTTCAGCCGGGCATTCTCGCGCTCCAAGTCCTTGAGCTTCTTCGCCTGCGACACCTGCATGCCGCCGTATTCCTTCCGCCAGCGGTAGTAGCTCTGCTCGGAGATCCCCAGCTCCCGGCAGACCTCGCCGGTCGTCTTGCCGCCTGCGAGCTTGATCTCGGCTTCTCGCAGCATGTGGATGATCTGTTCGGGCTTGAAGTGCCTTCTCCCCATTGTCGTACTCCTTGATTCCAGTGAAAGTCTCTCTCACTCGCCGGAGTCGTTCTAGGGGGTCAGGTCACCGGGTGCAATCAATGTTTCAATTCCTGACTTAGCGGAGTATGTCCGAAGTCGCGATAACACCGTCGAAGGGCTCTTGATCACAATGTGTGGTTCCACCGGCCGCGGTGAGAAGGCGGCAGCAGCGTTGGCCACTCTGGGTGTACAAGACATTGCGGTCCTCGACGGAGGCCTCAAAGCTTGGAAAGACGCAGGATATCTCGTTGCATAGCAGATCCTCTGTCCTATATGTGAATACAGAACCCAAGAGCAGTGTCTGGGCCGGGTGAGCCACGGTCAAAAGTGAGAGTAAAACTGAGGATACTCAGAAAGTTCGGTGGAATCAGTTGGTTACTTTGGGGTGAAATAACTCGTTGAAATCGGTGGTCAGAAGACCACGGATATCAAGCGGTTACTAACTTGGTCAACTTGGCTCCGAGAATTGGGAAGCTGATGTTCTACCATTGAACTACACCCGCAAATCAAGGAGTTACGTCTCACTTGGGCTCGGCTGAGCATAAAAGTGAGAGTACCTGAATTCTAAGCGAATCTTCAGCCCGGAGAGAAGAGGTTGGGTTCCGCACTAGGCATTTGCCGCAAATCGAACCTTGCGGACTTTCGATAGATTGGCGGATTTTCTCGCCTGCCAGAGATCATAGTTGTCCTGCATGGCTAGCCAGCTCTCCGGAGATCGGCCAAGAGCCTTTGACAGACGCAGCGCCATCTCAGGGCTCACCGCACTCCGCTCAGCGACAACACGCGCCAAGGTGGAGGCGGCGACGCCCAAATTCTCAGCCAACGACCTGATACTCAAATCGAATGGCTCAATGTAAGTTTCCCGGATAAATTCACCCGGGTGTGGTGGATTGTGCATAGCCATCAATGATAGTCCTCGTAGTCCAACACGTACACATTGCCGTCCCTAAACTCGAAGGTCAGCCTCCAATTCCCGCTGACCCAGATTGACCACCTATTCTTCGCCCGACCTCTCAATGGATGCAGGCGGTAACCCGGCACATCCATATCGTCCATGACTCGGGCAGTATCCAAGGCGGCGAGTTGCAATCGAATTCGAGCCGCATGCTTGGCCTGGATGCCGGACTTACTTCCTGTCTCGAAATAGCGTCGCAGGCCTTTGTGCTTAAACGACTTGATCACCAACAAAGTATAGCGTGTTGCGCATCACGCAACAAGCGCTAAAGTTTGGCATTTTCTCGAGAAACGAAAAAGGCCGGTCTCGTTAGCGGGGCCGGCCTTTCCTTCGTTTGGTAGCAAGGGCGTGATGGCCTTCGCGGCTTCGCCGCTCAGTTATGTCGGCCGGCTGCGCCGGCCTCGAAGCGAACCTGTGGCAGCTGCCTTTGGAGGACACAGCTCAACTCGGACTACCAAACAGTTTGTTTTGTGAGAGTAAAACTGAGGATACTCAGAAATTCTGGTGGAATCAGTTGGTTAATTTGGGTGAGTTACCTGTTCAAACCGATGGTTGCAGAACCACCGGCTGACGCGGACTTCAGCAATGTTCAGGCGGCGGATTCGACGTCGACGTCCCAACCAGGAAATAGCAGCACAGCCGGATGACACTTCAGCGCCCTCGCCAGCGTCTTGGCCCGTTCCACACCCAGACTGACGCGGTCGTTTTCGATCGCCGAGATCGTGGACTGCGGAATTCCACTAATGTCAGCCAGTTCATTCTGACTCAATTCCTGGAGCTCGCGAAGGATTCGGACCGACTCGCCAACGGAAACGTCGATGTGGCGCCTCGCCGCGGTGAACTCCTTCATTTCACTTCCTCCGATAATCGTGTGCCGTCAGGTCAATAACCATGACGAGCAATCGTTCGTTCTCGACCTTGTATATGACCCTGTACTGTTCCCCAAGACGCGATGAACGGTACCCCTTCCATTCGCCCCGGAGTGGCTCACCGTTGAACCCCCGGATCAGGCGTAGCCCGGCGGGTCCGGACAAGTGCACGATGTCTTTCCATTTTTCGTAACGCTTCAGTACCTGTTTCGGCATTTTTCGAACACGGCGCAAGACATTGCGATGCTCGAGAATTTGCCACATATCTTAAATGATATATAGCTATTTTAGTATGTCAATGTACATAACTTCACGATACCCGGATTTTCGCGCTCTGTTCTCTTGCCAGCCTGCGTTGATGTGAGACTAAATCTGAGCATACTCAGAAAGCCCACAGGACTCAGTTGGTTACTTTAGGGAGATCTAACTCGTTGAAAATCGCATAATTCTGCTGCTGCAGCGCACGGCGCGCGCGCCCGCAACTGACGCCGAGCCTTTCCCATTCCGTAGGTATTTGGCAGTTCCGCGAGTCGAGGAATAGGTGACCAGATCATAGAATTTTGACTGTTCGCTTTGACCTGTACATATATTATGCATATCTTCTGCCATGAGAATTGAATGGGATCCGGCCAAGGCGGAACGCAGAACTTATGAGAAAGGAATACGACCTTAGCAAGGCGAAACGCGGCCCGGTGGTAAAGCCAAAGGGTAAAACGAGGATTACGATCTATCTCGATGACGACGTGATCGAAGCCTATCGAAAGATGAGTGACGAGCTTGGCCGGGGATATCAGACGCTGATCAATGAAGCGCTACGGGAAACTCTCGGCACTAGCCCGCGTCCCGTTGATGCCAGAACGCTCAGACGAATCCTGCGAGAAGAGCTAAAGAAAGCTGGGTAATTTCCCGTGCAAAGAAATAAATAGGGGACAGCGACCTTAATTATTCGAGCAGCAGCACGAATGGAATTGGTGGCGGTCACTTGCGCGGGTGCGGCGGTGAAGCAGCATGAGCTGGTCACGCCGCCGGGGAGCTTATGGCTTTTTCGGGGTCGCGTACGGGACCTCTTTCTGAAACGGCTCCCAGGTGGTTTCGTACCCAACGAATCCCTTGTCGTTGGGTTCCTTCTGACGGGTTGTCACGAAACGTGCCTTACCTTCGGGAACTTTGGGCCTGCTTTTGGGTGGTCCACTCATAATATTTACCTCTTGCCAGGAATGTCACGCGTGACGTCAGTTTAGCTCAAGACCTCGTGAATACTGGGCCCCGTTTCAATGTCCGGGCCTTTTTCGACTTTCCCCCCGGCCGCAATCTCCTCTTCACTTGCATCACGGACGAGCAGGATTTCGAGTTTGAAAATGACCTCTCTGCCACACAGTGGGTTATTTCCATCGATCGTGATGGTTTTTCTATCCTTCCGGGTGACCAGAAAAGTCTTCGTTTCACCCCTGTCGTGGTGATGACGAGCGATTCATCCCTGGGCCCGAATATCTTGTTGCAGTCCAGGGGAACTTCTATCGTTTCGCCTGCGGACCTGCCCTCCAACTCGGCGCTCACCTGGGGGGACAGGACCATGTTGACTCCGTGGACATACCCCAGCGGAAACTCGACCGAGGTCAGTACCTGGCCGGACTTCTGGTCGATGACCTCGTAGGTCAGCTCAACATACTTGTTGGTTTCGATCACGTCTTTCATGGCTTTAGAAAATGGAAGCTGAAAATATCTTTATTTCACCCTTTTCATAACCCAGGACCAGGCGCCCGAGCCATTCACCTTCTTTTTCGGTGCTCCTCACGCGGTAGAGCACCGTTACGTGCTGACCGCGGCGGATGGTGCCGAGGTAATCCCACTCTGGAGACAGTTTACGTGCCAGCACACCGTGTTTGAATTGTTTTCCAAGCTCCACTTCGTTCAGGCCGAGCAGCAATTCATAGGAGAATTTCCTGATGAATTTCCCGTACTGGCCCTTGTTGGAATACTTGATCAGGTCGTCCCACATCGGGTGGGCAACCTCCAGTATCTCCTCGTCGCTGTGGTCG
>CAMYJI010000063.1 GCA_947258545.1 uncultured Ectothiorhodospiraceae bacterium | reverse complement strand
GTAATGCACATCTTTATAACGCGCCATCACAGTGTCCTTTTTGCATGAGGGGTGTGATCGTTAATTACTGCTGCATTTTAACAGTTTCCTGCTTATCTCAGGGCTTTTTCTACAGCTTCAACGACATAGCTAACCGGCGCGCCGTTTTTTGGCGCGTCCGGTTGAGCGTTTTGTTAGAGGTTGCTTGTACGAACTCGAATAGGCATCTAAAAGTCGCCTGATCATTTTTTGATACTGCGTATTGTGTTTTTTTGCCTCTTTCTTAAAGAATTCTACACTTCCCTTACTCAAGGAGATTGTTACCTTTACAGTATCCTCCTTAAATGCAAGCTCCTCCGGCGGAGGCAGAAAATCAGGGATTACCTCGATATCTCCAAGTTCTTCATCTGTATATTTAATTTTCGTGCTCATAGATCTTTTTACCCTTCCGCCAATAACCGGCGCCAATAATTCGAATTACACCACCCCGATAGGTAAATCGCACGGTCATAACGCCACCACCAACCTTTCCAAAACAGTAATACCGTTTTTCACTTTGACTATGTGAGTGGTCTTCAGCAATCACCCTGTGAGGGTCCGCAAAGGCATACTGAGCTTCAGAAAACGAGACACCATGCTTGGCCTGGTTGGAAAGGTCCTTTTCTGGGTCCCAATCGAAGCTGTCCTTGCTCATATGAAAATTATAGTATAAATATGGCTATTACACCATACATTTATATGTATTTTATTTTAGGTGCTTAGCTTCTTGCGACCTCTAACGACTCAGTTAACTGGCGCGGCGTTCTTTGCCGCGTCCATGTTGAGCGCCTTGTTAGCTTTTTGTATTTCTTGCTCTTCAATAGATTTTAGATCTTTACCTTTTGTGTCTTTCCATTCTATAAGTCCATTAGCACTTCTACCCATCACAACAGCCGCCGCCGCTGATGGACTGCTAAATAGATAGTCACTTATAAAGATAAACTTTCCGTCAATATTTTTAATAGTTTCACTTTCAATTAGCTCATCACGCAAGGTATTAAATCCTTTTGGAAAGGATGGCACTGTATCGATTGCAATCTCTGAACCTTTGAATACCACAAAACCATCAGCAACTCGCTTGCCATGCCCGTTTGCACCGCGAGCTGCTTTTATATAAAGATATTCTGATTTATCACTATCCACTGGGCTTTCTTTTATAAATGGCTCGAAAACTTTGAAACCCATTGTGTTAATAAGCATCTTGACATATTCAATGAATTCTTCCATTTCTGCCTGATCTGCTTCCGATATAGAAGAGCGTGTAGGTGTGTTGCCATTTTGTATTTCATAGCGTGAAGCGGAAACTGCGAGCTCAAAAAGACGAGATTCGAGATATTTTATATGTGCTTTGTTTAAATTCTCATCTTTACTTATGAATACAACAGACTCATTCCAGTATTCTTTTTCAGAAACATGCTGAACAAGCCTACTATATGCATTTTCAGCTTCGCCAATATAGACCTTTGGTTTTGCTGTTGATGATTCTGCTTTTCCAAATAATAAATAAACTGCTGTGCTTTTTAGTTCGTCTCTATCGGCGCAGTCTTTGACCTTGCCTCGCGGTATTCGATATGCTTTTCCCGTCCAATTAGAAAGCTCACATATCATGCGCCCATCTGGATCTGCGTCCATCAAGAAAAGCTTAATGGTCTTTCCATATTTTGAATTGAACATAGATCGTCCTATTTAAAGCTAACATTATATTAGACGGATTCCGCAGTATTAGTGGTAGGCCGCGTCGGCCTATTGTGCGAACGACCGACTCGGCCTAGCATCAAACTCTGCATAGCTATTTCCGGCAGGATGCCCTCTCATTATGACAAGGAAGGTCTGTATGTCTGATGCAACTCCCCAGGCAGCTGACGCCGTTGCGCGCTTTTATGATAACCACCTGATCTGTCTGTAAAAACTTCTATACCGGAGAAGCAAAGACGGTGGTATGTAAGGCGTGTCGAGGCGTTTATTAAGGCCCATTCCGTGTGCAAGATCAAGTCGCTTACCGGCCAGGAAGTCAGCGGATACCTAGATGTGATAGGCCGACAAAATCGGGTTTTAGGGTGGCAATTCGACTCATTGTTGGGCTTCGCTGCGCTCAGCACCAACCTACATTATCTACACAATTATCCGGAAGCACCTCAACTGACCCAGTTCCGATAGGGATTGGCCACCAGGTTTGCGTTGTAATAGCGCGGGTCGTCGGTGACCTCGGCACCAATCCAGCCGGGCAAGTTGATGGCCTGGTCCTCGGATTCGAGTTCCACTTCGGCAATTATCAACCCGGCATTGTCTCCCTCGAACTCGTCGATCTCCCATACCATACCCTGGTATTCGAGGGTGTAGCGGGTCTTTTCGATCAGCGGCCGGAGACACAGGTCGTCGAGCATGGCATGTGCATCCTCGACGGGTATGGCGTATTCATATTCGGATCGCGTGGCACCGAGTGTCGCTCCCTTGATGGTGAGATAGCCGGCGTCCGCGCTCACCCGCACCCGAACGGTGCGTTCGGGTACGGTGGACAGATAACCCTGGCGGTAATGTTCAGCCGTTGTGGCCCGGCGCCAGTCATCGCCCCTGACCAGGTATTTGCGTTCGATCTCGATTCCCATGTGCGTTTCAGGCGTGTCTCGCGGCCACGGTGCCTGTCCGATTCACGACAGCACCCCGTTCACGAATGGGCACCTGCCGCGCTTACTTCTCGGCCACCAGGAAGCACAACCAGCCCGGATCGGCCTCCCCCACGGTGGCCGGTGTATACACACCGGTGCCCTCACCGGTCTTGGCATCGGCCTCCTCCCAGTAGACCGTGACTCTGGAAAAGCCTGCCTCATCCAGCAGTTCCTGCAATTCCGGCAATGTCCACAGGCGCCAGTCATAGGTAAAGGCCCGCTTCAGCTTTGAGCCATCCGGGAAACTGAAGTGGATGTGGCAGAGAATATCTCCGTTGATCGGGTTGTAGCTGGCATGCTCCCAGATATATTTGAATCCCTTGTACTTGCGCTTTTCCTTGAGTTCCTGGAAGGCCTCATAACCGCCGAAGACGTCCATGAACAGGATGCCGTCGTCTGCCAGCGCCTCGCGGGCCTTGCCGAGATAGCCGCCCAGTGTCTTGCGCGTCTTGAATATCTGGTAACTGAAATTCATGGCCAGCACGATATCGACCGGATCGGGAACCTGCACCGTGCATACGTCCTCCTGCAGCAGGGTCACGCGCTCGCGGACATCGGGCTCGAGACGCGCGAGGTTGTGCTCGCGCCCCCAGGCCAGTACCTCGGGGTCGATGTCCACGCCGATGGCCGTATTCTCCTTGCGGCGTTTGACCCATTCACAGCACATACCGGCAGTGCCGCAAAAATCCTCGCGCAGGTGCAGTGCCTTGCGACCGCGCAGCTTGTTAAAGGTCCTGTTGACGAACTTGTATTCACCCGCCACATCCTGGACGGATTTCTCATAGAGGACATGCCGGTCGGCACGCTCCGCCAGGGTTTTCTGTTTGCGTTTGCTAATGTCGTCCATAGCTCAATGAATCCGTTTTATAGGGTAACCGGGCACCGATTATGGCACAGCGGAATGAAAATTCTCAGTGACATCTGGCAGTGCCGATCGACAAGCGCTGGCTGCCTCTTTATTCGGTCAACAGCGACACCGTGGTCTCGGCCGTTGCCTTATTGATATCAAGCTGTACCTCACAATACTCGGCATTTTCATCGACGGGTGTGGGGTCATCGGCACAACTGCAGCCGGCGATGATCCCGGTATAAAAGATTCCGGCCCTTGCATGAATGACACCCGCGTCCTCGGAGACATTGAGGATCATCACGCTGAGCTTGTTATCGAGGGCATAGCTGCCCGTAGACAGGCCCTGCTGTAACGGAAGCCGCCCGGCATCGAGTTGTTCAATTTCCTGTTTAAGGATGTCCTGAAAATCAGGCGTCCCCCAGGCATCCAATGCTTTGCTTAGTCGAATCATTGGCTATTTTTGCACCCGACGTCAGGCGACAGCGCCATTATTAACTTCAGTCTCTCTGCCTAGTGTAGTGCACCCAGTGATATCCTGATGCCGGCTTGTGCTTGCACTAATCCGGCCGCGCTTAGGTGCACGACGGGAACCGGGCGGTACTTATTCCACGGTGACGGACTTGGCAAGATTGCGGGGTTGGTCGATATCCGTGCCCTTGAGGACGGCCACGTGATAGGCGAGCAACTGCAGGGGCACGGAGAAGATGATGGGTGCGATACTGTCCTCGGTGGGCGCCACCGGTATTACCGTCACCCCCGCCGAACTGATCATGCCGACACCGGCATCGGCAAACACGATCAGCTCACCACCGCGGGCGCGCACCTCCTGCAGGTTGGACTTGAGTTTCTCCAGCAACTCATTGTTCGGTGCAACGGCGACCACCGGCATGCTGGCATCCACCAGCGCCAGCGGACCGTGTTTCAGCTCACCGGCAGGATAGGACTCGGCGTGTATATAGGAGATCTCCTTGAGTTTGAGCGCGCCCTCCATGGCGACGGGGAACTGTGCGCCGCGCCCCAGGAACAGGGCGTTCTGCTTGTCACCGAAATGCTCCTGGGCCAGTGTCCTGATCTGTTCATTCAGCGCCAGCGCATGCTCGACCTTGCCGGGTACGCTGCGCAGCTCATTGACCAGCCGGGCCTCGGTCTCGGCCGACATGCCGTTGCGCCGGCCCAGCACGATGGTCAGCAACAGCATTGCCACCAACTGGGTGGTGAAGGCCTTGGTGGAGGCCACGCCGATTTCCGGGCCCGCGTGCGTCATCAACACCAGGTCGGAATCGCGCACCAGCGAGCTTTCCGGGACATTGCAGATCGACAACGATTGACCGAAGCCGAGGCGGCGCGCCTCGTGCAAGCCGGCCAGGGTATCGGCGGTCTCGCCCGATTGCGACAGGGTGACGATAAGCGAGTTGTTGCGTACTACCGGCTTGCGGTAGCGGAATTCGCTGGCCACCTCGACGCTGCAGGGAATCCCGGCCAGTGATTCCAGCCAGTAGCGACCCACCATGCCGGCGTGGTAGCTGGTGCCGCAGGCGATGATATGCACACCCTTCACGCTGCCGAAGATCCTGCCGGCATCGGCACCGAAGGCATTCTCCAGAACGCGCTGACCGGCAATCCGCCCTTGCAGGGTATCCGCGAGGGCGCGCGGCTGCTCGAAGATCTCCTTCAGCATATAGTGGCTGTACTCGCCCTTGTCGGTCGCATCCGCGGTTACCTGCGACGTGTGCAGCGGCCGCTCCACCTTGCTTCCGGATTGATCGTGGATAGTGATCCCCGTGTGCACGATGTCGGCCACGTCGCCGTCTTCCAGGTACACAAAACGGTTGGTCTCGGAAATCAGTGCCGCCACATCCGAGGCAATCAGGACTTCGTCATCGGCCATGCCGATGACCAGCGGACTGCCGCGGCGCGCGGCGATCAGGCGGCCGGGCTCGTCCTTGCAGATGACACCCAGGGCGAAGGCCCCGTCGAGATCATCGACGGTGGACTGCACCGCTGCCAGCAGGTCCCGGCCCTGGTCCAGGTAGTGATGTATCTGGTGCACGATCACCTCGGTATCGGTCTGGGAGGTGAACCGGAAACCGGCCTGTTCCTGGTGGGCACGCAGGTCGTCGTGGTTTTCGATAATGCCGTTGTGCACCAGTGCAACACGTTCGTGGCATACATGCGGGTGTGCGTTTTTTTCACTGGGTTCGCCATGGGTCGCCCAGCGCGTGTGCGCGATGCCGGTCAGCCCGCTGACCGGTGTGGCCTTGAGCGCATTAACGAGTTCGGCGACCTTGCCGACCGTGCGCACGCGTTCGAGCAGTGACTGGTCACTGAGGACGGCGACCCCGGCCGAATCGTAGCCGCGGTACTCGAGGCGCCGCAGGCCATCCAGCAGCACGGGGGTCACATCGCGCTGTGCTACGACACCGACAATACCGCACATGGCAGTTCCCTCATGATTTCTTCTTGACCGGCCGCTGCCAGCCCTTGCGGGTTTCCTGGGGTGCGCGGCTCAGCGTCAGTTCACCCGCCGGCGCGTCTCGCGTGATGGTCGAGCCCGCGCCGATGGTGGCGCCGTCCTTGACCTCGACCGGTGCAACCAGCTGGGTATCGGAACCGATGAAGACCTCATTACCGATCACGGTGCGGTGCTTGTTGGCACCGTCGTAATTGCAGGTAATGGTCCCGGCACCGATGTTCACACTGCGCCCGATGGAGGTATCGCCAATATAACTGAGGTGGTTGATCTTGGAGCCCTGGCCGACATCGGACTTCTTGATTTCCACGAAATTGCCGACATGCGTATGGTCAGCGAGCCGTGTCTCCGGACGGATCCGCGCAAACGGGCCGATGCGCACACCCGATCCGACAGCGGCCTCCTCGATGACGCAGTTGGCGAGTACTGTCACATCATCGCCGATGCGGGTATCGCGCAACACGACATTCGGGCCTATCGATACACGGTCACCGAGCACTACCTCGCCCTCCAGCACGGCATTCACGTCGATGACGACGTCCTGCCCGGCCTGCAGCGTGCCGCGCAGGTCGAAGCGCGCCGGGTCGATCAGGGTGACGCCGGCCTGCATGCAGGCCTCGGCCTGCTGGCGCTGAAAACAGCGCTCCAGTTCGGCGAGCTGCAGGCGATCATTGACACCGAGTATTTCATGCGGGTCCTGTGTGGTGACGGCACTGACGATGACACCGTCGCCCGCCGCCAGCGCAATCACGTCGGTCAGGTAGAACTCGCCCTGGGCATTGTCGTTGTCAAGCGCCGCCACCCAGCCGCGCAGGCGACCGGCAGGCGCCGCCATAAAGCCGGTATTGATCTCGCGGATGCGACGTTGGACATCGCTGGCATCCTTCTCCTCGATAATGCCGGTGATATGGCCAGCGTGATCACGCACGATGCGTCCATAACCGGCAGGCTGGTCCAGTTCGGCCGTCAGCAGGCCGATCTCGCCGCGGGCCGCATTGGCCAGCAGCGCGTCCAGCGTGGCATGCCGTATCAACGGCACATCGCCGTACATCACGATAACGGTTCGGTCATCCGCCACGTCGGGCAGCACCTGCGCGACTGCATGCCCCGTGCCCAGCTGCTTGTTCTGGATCACCCAGTGAATATCCGTGTCCGGATAGGCCGCACACACCTGCTCCGCGCCGTGCCCGATAACGACGTGGATATCGGCACCGGCAAAGCCGCGCGCCGTTTCGATGACATGATCCAGGAGGGGGCGGCCGCCCAGTGGGTGCAGCACCTTGGGCAGGTCGGAACGCATGCGCGTCCCCTGGCCGGCGGCGAGAATGATGATGCTCAGGTTCATGGAATCCGGATTATTTTCTGTCTCGTTCAATAAAAAATATAACCGCAGAGACGCAGAGGACGCAGAGTTGAGTTAATGTGTTACCAAAACCATACCGACAAAACAGTGTACCTGTTTAATACTGGTGTAACGTTAGTAGTCTTTCTACTCAGCGCCCTCAGCGTCTTCGCGGTGAAATATTACAGGGTCAGCAGCTGTAACGGCAGATTCCGGAAAAACTGGCGGCGTGGGTTTGAGTACTATTGGCAGCGATCATAGCATGAGCGCCGTGGATCGATCGGCGTAGCGCCGGGCTCAGTGAATCACCGGCGTGGCCATCGGCTCCACGCCCTGGGCAAGCTCATCCGGACTGGCGTCGCGGATATCGGCCACCTTAATGTTGAAGGTGATGGCCTTGCCTGCAAGCGGGTGATTGCCGTCCACCGTCAGCTTGTCGTTCTCAATGCGCGTCACGGTGAATTTTCGGGACTCGCCCTGGTCATTCATCATCTCCACCTCGGCGCCAATGCGACGGAACTCGGGTGGGACGTTGGCAATATCGTCGGTAAAAGTCAGGCTCTCGTCGTGCGGCCCGAAACCCTCCTCCGGGTTTAGCGAGACCTTGACGGTGTCACCCACCGTACAGCCCTCCAGGGTCACCTCGATTTTCTCGAACAGATCATGCTGACCGCCGTGCACATAGCTGATGGGCAGATCGGACTGCTCGACAATGTTGCCTGCCTCATCCTGTATTGAATAGGTGAAGGACACGACCGTGCCGCGACTAACGATGGGTTTGTTCATAACGGTTCCGCGCCGGCTAGCCCGCATTCCTCCCCGGGATAGGCAATACCCAAAGACACATTGTCTTGTTCGTTATATGCACTCTGTTCATTAACTCAGTATCTTATGAGGTTCTGCTGCCGCCTGGTGAGAAATGCGGGCTAGCGCTTGGCCTTTTCGCGCAGCTTCTGGATGGTCCGCAGCTGGGCGGCGGACTGGGCCAGATCGGCCTGCGCCTTGGCGTAATCGATATCGGCCTTTTTGTCGGCGAGCATGTGTTCGGCGCGCTCCTGGGCCTCCAGTGCAGCCGCCTCGTCAAGGTCGCGTGCACGTATGGCGGTATCCGTCAGCACCGTGACGATGTGGGGCTGTACTTCCAGTATACCGCCGGAGACAAAATAGGAAAGCTCGTCGCCCTCCTGGGTCTGCACCCGCACTTCGCCGGGCTTGAGCCAGGTCAGTAGCGGGGCGTGCCGCGGCGCGATACCCACCTCGCCCATCTCGGCCGGAGCAAACAACATCGTCACCGTGCCCGAGAAGATGGCCTTCTCGGCGCTGACGATATCCACATGCATAGTCATTGCCATTTCTTATTCCGCTGTCGTCGTTACAGGCTCTTGGCCTTCTCTACCGCTTCGTCGATCGTGCCCACCATGTAGAACGCCTGTTCCGGCAGGTCGTCGTAGTCGCCGTTCACGATCCCCTTGAAGCCGGCGATGGTCTCCTTGAGTGACACGTACTTGCCTGCGGTTCCGGTGAAGGTCTCGGCGACGAAGAACGGCTGGGACAGGAAACGCTGGATCTTGCGAGCCCGCGACACCGCCAGCTTGTCTTCCTCGGAAAGCTCATCCATGCCGAGGATGGCGATGATGTCCTTGAGTTCCTTGTAGCGCTGCAGCATACCCTGCACTTCACGCGCGGTATCGTAGTGGTCCTGGCCAACGACCAGCGGATCGAGCTGGCGGCTGGTGGAATCAAGCGGGTCAACCGCGGGATAAATACCCAGTTCGGCGATCTGGCGCGACAACACCAGGGTGGCATCGAGGTGGGCGAAGGTGGTCGCCGGTGACGGGTCGGTGAGGTCGTCCGCCGGGACGTACACCGCCTGGATCGAGGTAATGGAACCGGTCTTGGTCGAGGTAATGCGCTCCTGCAACACGCCCATTTCCTCGGCCAGCGTCGGCTGGTAACCCACCGCCGAGGGCATGCGTCCAAGCAGCGCGGACACCTCGGTACCGGCAAGGGTGTAACGGTAGATGTTGTCGACGAAGAACAGCACGTCGCGGCCCTCGTCGCGGAAATACTCGGCCATGGTCAGGCCGGTCAGTCCGACGCGCAGGCGGTTACCGGGCGGCTCGTTCATCTGGCCGTAGACCAGGGACACCTTGTCGATAACCCCGCCCTCGGTCATTTCATGGTAGAAGTCGTTACCCTCGCGGGTACGCTCGCCGACACCGGCGAACACGGAATAGCCACTGTGTTCGACGGCGATGTTGCGAATCAGCTCCATCAGCGCCACGGTCTTGCCGACACCGGCGCCGCCGAACAGGCCGACCTTGCCGCCCTTGGCAAACGGACAGATGAGGTCGATGACCTTGATGCCGGTCTCCAGGATCTCGACCGCCGCCGCCTGCTCTGCGAAGGTAGGGGCCGCGCGGTGAATCGGCCAGTGGGCCTCGGCACCGATGTCACCCTTCTCGTCCACCGGGTCGCCCAGGACGTTCATGATGCGACCCAGGGTCTTGGTGCCTACCGGCACGGAAATCGGTGCCCCGGTATTGTTGGCGGTCAATCCGCGTCGCAGCCCGTCGGTGGAGCCCATCGCGATGGTGCGTACGATGCCGTCACCCAGCTGCTGCTGCACCTCGAGGGTGATCTCCTCGCCATCGATCTTCAGTGCGTCATATATCTTGGGTACGCTGTCGCGCGAGAATTCCACGTCGACCACCGCGCCGATGATTTCAACAATATTGCCAGCACTCATGATGTTTACCTCATATCCTAAATCTTTCGCTGTAGGAGCGCTTCGCAAGCGCGATAATCAAAAAATTCGCGCTTGCGAAACGCTCCTACAATCAATTTATTAAACCGCCGCCGCGCCCCCGACAATTTCCGAAATCTCCTGGGTAATGGCCGCCTGGCGCGCCTTGTTATAGACCAGCTGCAATTCATCGATCAATTCGCCGGCATTATCGGTTGCCGACTTCATCGCCACCATGCGCGCCGCCTGCTCGCATGCCAGGTTCTCAACCACGCCCTGGTAGACCAGCGACTCGATGTAACGGATCATCAGCGCATCCATGACCGGCTTGGAATCCGGCTCGTAGATGTAGTCCCAGTGCGTTTCCAGCTCTTTTTCCTCATGGCCCAGAATGGGGATGAGCTGTTCCAGCAGCGGGCGCTGGGTCATGGTATTTACGAAATTGTTGTTCGCCAGGTACAGGCGGTCGATTTTGCCGTTTTCATAGGCATCCAGCATCACCTTGATGGTGCCGATCAGGTCGTTGATCGCGGGCGCATCGCCCAGATGGGTTGCCGTGGACACGACATTACCGCCGAGGCGCTTGAAGAAGGCGTTGCTTTTGGCACCGATCAGGGTCAGGTCGATCTCGATACCGTCCGCGTCCCACTGCTGCATGGCCATAATGACCTTCTTGAACAGGTTGATGTTCAGACCGCCGCAGAGACCGCGATCGGTGGAGATCAGGACCACACCGACGCGCCTGGCCTTACGCTCGGCCAGGTACGGGTGATGGTATTCGGGATGGGCATGTGCCAGGTGTGAGATGACGTTGCGGATCTTCTCCGCATAGGGACGCGTGGCCTGCATGCGGTCCTGCGCCTTGCGCATCTTGCTCGCCGCGACCATTTCCATGGCCTTGGTGATCTTCTGAGTATTCTTGATACTGCTGATCTTGGTGCGGATTTCCTTCGCGCCGGACATCGCTTTACCTTCCTGTTCCCAGAGTTGCCTGTCGCTACCAGGTGTGGTTGGCCTTGAAATCTTCAATCGCCGAACGCAGGCCGGCCTCGATTTCATCATTGTAGTCGGCGGTCTCGTTGATCTTGTCCACCAGTGCGGATTGGCTGGCACGCATGTAGGAAAGCAGCGCATGCTCGAAATCAACGATCTTCTTGATGTCGACGTCATCGAGATAGCCCTGGTCGGCGGCAAACAGCGACACCGCCATCTCGGCCACCGTCAGCGGCGAGTACTGTTTCTGCTTCATCAGCTCGGTCACGCGCTGGCCGCGTTCCAGCTGCTTGCGGGTGGTCTCGTCGAGGTCGGAGGCAAACTGTGCAAAGGCCGCCAGCTCGCGGTACTGGGCCAGCGCCAGGCGCACGCCGCCACCGAGCTTCTTGATGATCTTGGTCTGTGCCGCGCCACCGACACGCGACACCGACAGGCCGGCGTTGATGGCCGGCCGGATACCGGCATTGAACAAGTCAGACTCCAGAAAGATCTGGCCGTCGGTAATGGAAATCACGTTGGTGGGCACGAAGGCGGACACGTCACCCGCCTGGGTCTCGATGATCGGCAGGGCCGTCAATGAACCGGTCTTGCCCTTGACCTGGCCGTTGGTCAGCTTTTCGACCTCGTCGGCATTGATGCGTGCGGCGCGCTCCAGCAGGCGCGAGTGCAGGTAGAACACGTCACCCGGGTAGGCCTCGCGCCCCGGCGGGCGGCGCAGCAGCAAAGACACCTGGCGATAGGCCACCTGGCGATAGGCCCAGGCCTGCTTGGTCAGGTCATCGTAGATGATCAGGGCATCCTCGCCCCGGTCGCGGAAGTACTCGCCCATGGCACAGCCGGCATAGGGTGCAATGAACTGCATCGCCGCGGAATCGGCCGCCGCCGCCGCCACGATAATGGTGTGTTCCATGGCGCCGTGCTCTTCCAGCTTGCGCACCACAGTGGCAATCGACGAGTTCTTCTGGCCGACCGCCACGTAGATACATTTAATCCCGGTGCCCTTCTGGTTGATGATGGTGTCGATCGCCACCGCGGTCTTGCCGGTCTGGCGGTCACCGATGATCAGTTCGCGCTGGCCGCGCCCGATCGGCACCATGGCGTCGATCGACTTGAGCCCGGTCTGCACCGGCTGGTCCACCGATTGGCGTGCAATAACACCCGGGGCGATCTTTTCGATCGGCGAGCTCATCTTAGATTCGATCGGGCCCTTGCCATCGATCGGGGTACCCAGCGAGTCCACCACGCGACACAGCATTTCCTCGCCGACCGGCACCTCGAGGATGCGGCCCGTGCACTTGACACTGTCGCCCTCGGAGATTGACTTGTAGTCGCCCAGGATAACCGCGCCGACGGAATCTTGATGAGATCGCTGATTTCAGCGGGATTGAGTTGCATAGCTTGTAGTCCTCTTAATGATTCAGTGTGCCGCCCAGGCGTTCCAGCTTGCCGCGCACTGAACCGTCAATAACCAGATCTCCGGCACGAATGATGGCGCCGCCCAGCAGGGCCGGGTCGGTCGAGCAGTCGAGCTCGATCTCGCGTCCCAGGCGCATTTTCAGCGCCTCGGTGACGGCCGCCTTGTGCGTGTCGCTGGCGGGAAATGCAGAAATCAGTTCGGCGCGTACTGTCTTTTCGGCCTCGCGACGCTGGATCTCGTACAGGGCAGCGATCTCGGGCAACAGTTTCAGGCGCCGGTTCTCCGCCAGCAGGCGGATGAAGTTGCGGCCCTTTTCATTCAGGCGCTCAGCGCCAATGTCGATGAACAGGTCTGCGCGTTGCGCTTCCGTGAGCCGCGGGCTGTCAACCAGGCCGGCCATATCGGGGTCAGCCGCAATGGCCGCCAGCAGTGCCAGCATTTCGGACCACTCCCCGAGGGCCTGATGGGTATTGGCAAACAGGAAAGCCGCCTGTGCATAGGGACGTGCGATGGTAAGCGCTTCGGCCATTGGATTACCTAGATCTCTGCGGCCAGCTTGTTGAGCAGTTCGTCATGTACGCCCTGGTCAACCTCGCGCTCCAGCACCTTGCCGGCACCGGCCAGGGCGATTGAGACAACCTGTCCACGCAGGTCTTCCCTGGCCCGATTGATTTCCTGGTCGATCTCGGCGCGCGCGGCGGTCAACAGGCGCTCGCCCTCGGAACGCGCATCGACCTTGGACTCGTCGATGATCTCGCCGGCGCGCTTCTCGGCACGATTGACGATTTCACCGGCCTGCTCCTTCGCCTCGCGCAGGATTTCCGTGGCACGTTCCTCGGCCAGTTGCTGCTCATGTTTGCCACGCTCCGAGGCCGCCAGACCATCCGCGATCTTCTTCCTGCGCTCATCAAGGGCATGCATGACGGGCGGCCAGATAAACTTCATGCAGAACCACACAAACACAATGAAGGTAATGCTTTGCCCGATCAGTGTCGCATTGAAATTCATGCTTTTACCTCTTTCAACAAAAAACAGATATGTGATCTGTAATCGTTTATGAGACCACCGCGAACATCACGTACATGGCCAGACCAACGGCGATCATGGGCACGGCATCGACCAGACCCATGACGATAAAGAACTGCGTACGCAGCATCGGAATCAGTTCCGGCTGACGTGCGGCACCTTCCAGGAAACGGCCGCCGAGGATGCCGATACCAACCGCTGCACCCAGCGCACCGAGACCCATCATCAGGCCGCCAGCGATATAGAGTAAAGCGTTCTCCATGTTTTTCTCCTAAAGTAACGTCGTATTAAATAGTGTAAAGAATCAGTGACTTTCCTGATGCGCCATATCCAGGTAGACGATAGTCAGGGTCATGAAAATGAATGCCTGCAGGGTAATGATCAGAATATGGAAGATGGCCCAGCCCAGCTGCAGCAGGCCGCCGAAGGCACCCAGTGCGAAGCCGCCGCCATACATCAGCGCGATCAGGATGAAGATCATTTCGCCGGCGTACAGGTTGCCGAACAGTCGCAGCGAGTGGGAGAGCGGTCGCGCAATCAGCGTCACGCCCTCGAGCAGCAGATTGACCGGCGCCATCCACTTCGGAAACGGATGGAAGGCCAGCTCGCCAAAGAAGCCCCCCACGCCCTTGATCTTGATACTGTAATAAAGCACCAGGAAGAACACCGGCAGCGCCAGACCGAAGGTGATGTTGGGGTCGGTGGTCGGCACGATCTTGAGATGACTGACACCCAGGAGGCTGGCCAGCCAGGGGATGTGGTCAACGGCGACCAGGTCCATGAGGTTCATCAGGAAGATCCAGATGAACAGGGTCAGCGCCAGCGGTGCCACCATATCGTTCTTGGCGCTGAAGGAGCCGCGCACGCTGGTATCGATAAACTCGACGATCCACTCCACGAAGTTCTGCCAGCCGCCGGGCACATCGGCCGTGGCGGTTTTGGCCGCCTTGCGAAACAGCCACAGAAACAGAACCCCCAGCCCGACGGAAAACAGCATGCTGTCGACGTTGATCGCCCAGAATCCCATGGCCTGGGCGTCTTGCGCGGAATGGGCAAAACCCCAGTGACCGGCATGCTCGTGACCCTCGGGGAACTGGCCGTAGGTCAGGTTGGTCAGGTGGTGCTTGATGTAGCTCGAAGATGTCAGTGGCTCAGTCGCCATGAATCAGTTCTTCCTTCGTATTCCTGTAATAACAAGGCCTAGCTGGCCTGCGATAAATCCGCTCAGCAACGCCAGCGGCTCCAGCTGCAGCACGCCCATGCCCAGCACAAACAGCAGGGCCACCAGCAGCAAGCGCTCCAGCGCGCTGCGATACAGCACCCGGAGGCTGGCTCCGGCATCCAGGGCGCAACCGCTATCCGCCCGGTAGCGCCGCCACTCCAGCAGCAGGCTGTTGGAGCAGGCAATCAGTCCGCCAAACCCGGCAGACAATGCCTCAAGGTTGCCGGATACGACAAGAAACACAGCTGAACTCAGCAACACCAGCACCAGCTGGGTCAATAACAGCTTGCGGATCCTGTCGGACAAAGACCCAGTAATTCGTCTAGTTTCAGTTGCTTGCTTGTGGTCGGGTGACGTGCGGCAGGCGCTGTACACAGGCCTGACAGCTGTTCTGCCGTTCCCGAGGCAGCGAGGGATTATAAAGATGCCGGGCGGTGAGGGTCAATAAACCGGTGTAATAACCGGTCACTTGATGTGCTCGAGAATCCCGTCCAGCTCATCCAGGCTGTTGTAGCGGATCTCCAGCCGGCCCTTGCCGCCACGGCCCTGGTGTATCAAGACGCGCGCACCCAGCCGGTCGGCCAGGCTGACCTCGAGGCGCTGGACATCGGGATCCTTGCTGACGGCCGCCGGGGCCGGGGCCCTGGGTTGCTGCAGCTGGTGAACCAGGCGCTCCGTCGAACGCACTGTCAATCCCTTGGCGATCACCTGGCGTGCGGCCTCGACCTGGCGCGCGCCCGACAAGGCCAGCAGCGCCCGGGCATGGCCCATTTCCAGCTCGCCGCGCTCGAGCATGCCCTTGACCATGTCATCCAGGTCCAGCAGGCGCAGCAAATTGGACACCGCGGCACGGGAACGGCCCACCGCCTGGGCGGCCTGCTCGTGGGTCATCTCGAATTCATCGATCAGGCGCTTCAGTGCGCGCGCCTCTTCCAGCGGATTGAGGTTTTCGCGCTGGATGTTTTCAATCAGCGCGATGGCGATGGCACCCCGGTCGTCGGTCTCGCGCACCACGGCCGGGATCTCGTGCAGGCCGGCCAGTTGGGCGGCGCGCCAGCGGCGCTCACCGGCGATGATCTCGTAGCGGCCCTCCTCGACACTGCGCACCACGATGGGTTGCACCACCCCCTGCTCACTGATGGAATCGGCCAGGTCCTGCAGTGATTCCTGGTGCATGTCGACGCGTGGCTGGTATTTGCCGCGCTGGATGATATCCACCGGCATATGGCGCAAGCCGCCATCAGCGGAACCGGGTTCCACAGACGGTGGCACCGCCTTCAATTCGGTCGCCGGCGCCGGAGGCGGCGTCTCCTCATCCGCCTGTGCTGGCTGGGGTTCCCGTGCCGCCGATCCCAGAAGTGCATCCAGGCCCCGCCCAAGTCCGCGCTTTTTCGCTGCCATAGTCTTTACCGTCAGGTTAAATATCGATCAGAAGGGGGTTGGTTGTGCCTCGTCCTGTTGCTTGCGCCCGGGCTCCGGCGGAGCCGCTGTACTGGACGCGTGCCGCCGCAGGTATTCACCGGCCAGTGCCAGGTAGGCCGCTGCACCGCGCGAGTTTTTATCATAATGCAACACCGGCAGACCGTGGCTGGGCGCCTCCGCCAGGCGCACGTTACGCGGAATGATGGTGCGGTAGACCTTGTCTCCGAAGTGCTCCTGCAGCTGTGCCGACACATCATTGGCGAGATTGTTGCGGGCGTCATACATGGTCCGCAGCAGGCCCTCGATCTCCAGTTCCGGATTAACGGCCAGCCGCACCTGCTCCACGGTGTCCAGCAGCGCCGACAGCCCCTCCAGGGCATAGTATTCGCACTGGATCGGGATAAATACACCGTGTGCCGCGGCCAGGGCATTGATGGTCAGCATGTTCAGTGACGGCGGGCAGTCGATGATGATGAGGTCGTACTCGTTCTGCACATAGGTGAGCGCCGAGCGCAGCCGGCGTTCGCGGTCGTCGCGGCTCATCAGTTCCACCTCGGCGGCGGTCAGGTCGCTGTTGCCCGGCAGCAGGTCATAGCCGGCTTCGGTGGCGTGGATAATCACGTCGCGAATGTCCGCGTGCCCGATCAACAGGTCGTAACCGGACATTGCCACCTCATGCTTGTTGCAGCCGCTGCCCATGGTCGCATTGCCCTGCGCATCCAGGTCAACCAGCAGAACGCGCCGGCCGGTCTCCCCCAGGGAGGCCGCCAGGTTCACGCTGGTGGTGGTCTTGCCGACCCCGCCCTTCTGATTGGTAACCGCCAGTATCCTTCCCATGCGCCTCTCTATCCTGCTGCTACAGCCGCCGAGTTCATACACACCAGGTGACGCTCGGCATCCAGGCCGGGGACGTGGATCGAGACCACGTCTTCTATCACCGATTTGTCATCCAGGCCTTCGATCTCGGCCATCGGATAGACGCCTTTCATGGCGAGTATCCGGCCCTCCGCCGTGCACAGCTGCGCGGCGTGCCGGTAAAGGTCATGGAGGTCTGAAAAGGCGCGGCAGATGACTGTATCGAAACGTTCATCGGGGTGGTAGTTCTCCACCCGTACATGTTCGAGTACGACATTGTCCAGGCCCAGTATGGCGATGGTCTGCTGCACAAAGCGCAGCTTCTTGCTGCTGCTATCCAGCAGAAAAAATTCCCGCTCCGGACAGGCCACGGCCAGGGGGATACCCGGCAACCCGGCACCGGTTCCGATATCCAGAATCCGCTGGCCCCTCAGGTGGGGAATGATCGACAGGCTGTCCAGAATATGCCGGGTGACAATTTCGTTGGGTTTGCGCACCGAGGTCAGGTTATACACCCGGTTCCAGTTCATCAGCTCGGTAATGTATTCCATCAGCCGGTCATCCCCGGCAAGCGCCTGGTCCAGCCCAAACTCGCGCAGACCCTCCACAAGCAGGTCAGCGGGATCCACGAAGCTGCCGGGGCGGTTATTACCTCTGAATCCGCGCGTGTGCATGCACCTCACTCTGGGTTGGATTATAAAGGGTCAGGCGCTCTTGCGTTCGAGCGAGCCGCGTTTCTTAATATGGATCAACAGCAAAGAAACGGCCGCCGGGGTGATGCCCGGAATTCGTGCCGCCTGGCCGATATTCTGCGGCCGGACCGCCTGCAGCTTTTCGCATGCCTCATTTGAAAGCCCCCGCACCGCATTGTAATCGAAATCAACCGGCAGGGCTTGCTGTTGATGGCGCTTGAGGCGCGTGATCTCGGCCTGCTGGCGCTCCAGGTAGCCGGCATACTTTGCCTGGATATCGATCTGCTCGGCGACCTGCTCATCGGCGACTCCGGGGCCAATGCCCTCGATCGCCATCAAGGCACGATAGGGCACGTTCGGTCGGCACAACAACTCCGCGGCGCGTTGTTCGCGCGCCAGCGGTTTTTCCAGCAGCGCTGCCAGCGCACTGCCCGGGCCGCTGCCGGGGTGCAGCAACAGTGACTCCAGACGCCCCTGCTCACGTTGAATCGCCGCCTGCTTTTCATTGAAGACCTGCCAGCGCTGTTCGCACACCAGGCCCAGTGCGCGCCCCTGCGGTGTCAGCCGCAGGTCGGCGTTGTCCTGGCGCAGCAGCAGGCGATATTCGGCGCGGCTGGTGAACATGCGGTAGGGCTCGCGGGTGCCGCGGGTCACCAGGTCGTCGATCAACACGCCGATGTAGGCCTCATCACGGCGCGGCGTCCACGGCTCGGTGTCCTGCACCCGCCGTGCGGCGTTCAGTCCGGCGACCAGGCCTTGTGCGGCCGCCTCCTCGTAGCCGGTGGTGCCGTTGATCTGGCCGGCGAAGAACAGCCCCTGGATCACCTTGGTCTCCAGCGAGGCCTGCAGGTCGCGCGGGTCGAAGAAGTCATATTCGATGGCATAGCCCGGGCGGGTGATGTGGGCGTTTTCGAAGCCGGCGATGGAGTTCACCAGCTCCTCCTGCACAGCGTACGACAGGCTGGTGGAGATCCCGTTGGGATAGACCTCGTGGGTCGTCAGGCCTTCCGGTTCCACGAAGATCTGGTGCGAGGCCTTGTCGGCGAAGCGCATGACCTTGTCCTCGATCGAGGGACAGTAGCGTGGCCCGACGCCCTGGATGGCACCGGAATACAGCGGCGATTCCGCCAGGCCGGCACGAATGATGTCATGGGTTCGCTCATTGGTCGCGGTGATATGGCAGGAAACCTGGCGCGGGTGGTCCTCCACCTTGCCCAGGCAGGACATCACCGGCAGCGGCGTATCGCCCGGTTGTTCGGTCAGGCGGCTGTAATCGATGCTGCGCCCGTCAAGGCGCGGTGGCGTGCCGGTCTTGAGACGCTCCACTCGCAGCGGCAGTTCACGCAGCCGCGCCGCCAGCGCGTTGGCCGGTGGGTCACCGGCACGTCCGCCGCTGTAATTCTGCGGGCCGATATGGATCTGGCCACCGAGGAAGGTGCCCACGGTGAGCACCACCGTGGGGGCATGAAACGCCAGCCCCATCCGGGTGATCACGCCCTGCACCCGCTCGCCGCTGACGATCAGGTCGTCGACGGCCTGCTGGAAAATATGCAGATGGGGCTGATTCTCAAGTGCACCGCGCACCGCCTGGCGGTACAGCACACGATCCGATTGGGCGCGGGTGGCACGCACCGCCGGCCCCTTGCTGGCATTGAGGACGCGGAACTGGATCCCGGCCAGGTCAGCGGCCCGAGCCATCAGGCCACCGAGGGCATCGATCTCCTTCACCAGGTGACTCTTGCCGATACCGCCGATGGCGGGATTGCAGCTCATCTGGCCAAGGGTCTCGACATTGTGGGTCAGCAGCAGGGTATCCACCCCCAGACGCGCGGCCGCCAGCGCGGCCTCGGTACCGGCATGACCACCGCCCACCACAATCACATCATAGGTTCTGCGCTGTCCCGCCACTGCCCTCTACCCCTGATAAAAAATAAAACCGCAAGTGTACGCCGCCGGAAGAATTCAGGGCAATGCGCGCGCATTGCTACCTGGCTGCATCAGGCCCCGGCCACCGCGCGCAGCCCCGACCACAATATTTCCAGTTGCTGGCGGTACATGGGGCCGATGTTGGCCGGATTGCTGTGCATGATCGCCAACGGCACCCCGGTAAAAATAGATACCAGCCCCACCATGGCGGCCGGCTGCAGGGTGTTTGCCGGCAGCTCACCACGGTCGATGGCCTGTTGCAGCGCCGCCCTGAGCACCACCTCGAGACTCTCGTCCTCGAATTCAACGATCCCGGGCAGATCGGAAAAGGCCAGCGCACGCTCCGCCGCTGTAATCGCCGGTCGCGGCGCGTGTTCACGGTCGCGGGCCTCATAGGCGATGATCTCTCCCATCAGCCCCGGCTTCTTCTGTACCTGGATGGCGTTATACCGGAACAGGGCCTCGATCACCGTCAGCCCCTGCTGCTGGGCTGCCGCCTGGCGCCCGTACCAGTTCAGCTCGAGTGACCACAGCTTATCCAGGTAGGCCACCAGGTCATCTTTCCTGGGAAAGTAGTTGAAGAAGGTGGCCTCCGAGATTTGCGCGCGCTCGCACAGGACCTTCACCGACAGGGAATCCAACGGGGCGTTTTCCAGATGGTGGGTGACGATCTCTGCCAGGGCCAGGCGGGTCCGGGCGAATTTCCGTTCACGCAGCGAGAAACGCGGGGTGTTTGCCATAATTATCGATTACGCTAAATTTTGTTGAAACCCTAATTATACCCAGAATATAAATCAAATAAAGAGCTTAAGCGGTCCTACTGGACACGTGTACGCACGCGGCTGCCAGTGCCAGATTAATTGCACAAATTATCTATGGTATTAACCGGATGTCGGCTATTTTACCCCGAATGTCTGCCCCTGTTGACAGCCAAGGCGCTTGTGGCATAAATAATATTCTTACAAAACAATAGAATGCTAATTATTATAGTAAAATATTTATTTAGAGACTACTACAATTAAAGCACCGGACATGCCCGGCTACGCTCCCCGGGAAGCTTACGACGGCCGCAACCGGATTGGGCATGCATTAAAATTAGGGGACTCTCTATTTTTCTGCTACCTGGCCCGGGCACCCGCCAGCACCGCCGTCGGTGGGCCTCATTTGCCAATACAGAAACTGCTGAAGATCCGCCCCAGCAGGTCCTCGCTGCTGAACTCGCCGGTGATCTCGCCCAGGGCCTGCTGGGCCTGGCGCAACTCCTCCGCCAGGAGCTCGGCGGCCCGCTGTTCGCGGAGCTGGCGCGCACCGGCCGAGACATGGGCCTGGGCGCGTGCCAGCGCATCCAGGTGCCGCTGGCGGGCACTGAAGGCACCCTCGGCCTGTTCGCTGAAACCGACACACTGCTTGAGGTGCTCGCGCAGTGCATCCATGCCGGCACCGGTGAGCGCGGAGAGCGCCACCTCCACGCCGGCGTCGCTCTCGGACACCCCCGGCGCACGCCCGCTCAGGTCGATCTTGCTGCAGATGCGAGTGTGTTGCAGCCGGTCGGGGAACTGCTTGAGGATGGCGGCATCGGCAGGGTCGAAACCGCACTGGTCATCGACCACCAGCAGCACCCGGTCGGCGCCTTCGATCGCGCGCCAGGCGCGCTGCATGCCTGCGCGTTCCACCGGATCGTCGCTGTCGTGCAGGCCGGCGGTATCGATGATATGCAGGGGCATGCCATCGAGCTGGATGTGTTCGCGCAGCAGGTCGCGCGTGGTGCCGGGGATGGCGGTGACGATGGCGGCATCACGGCCCGCCAGGGCATTCAGCAGGCTGGACTTGCCCGCGTTGGGCCGTCCGGCAATCACCAGCGTCATGCCGTCGCGCAGCAATTGGCCCTGGTGGGCACGCGCCTGAACCTCGACCAGGTCCGCGTGCACCGCGTCCAGCATTCCCGAAACCCGTTCATCCGCGAGGAAATCGATCTCCTCCTCGGGGAAATCCATGGCGGCCTCCACATAGACACGCAGCTCGATCAGCTGTTCCAGCAGTGCGTGTACCGACGCGGAAAATACCCCCTGCAGGGAGTGCACGGCGGCCCGTGCCGCCTGGACCGTGCCGCTGTCGATCAGGTCGGCGATCGCCTCGGCCTGGGCCAGGTCGAGCTTGTCGTTCAGAAAGGCGCGCTCGGAGAATTCACCCGGGCGCGCGGCACGCGCACCCAGTGCCAATACCCGTTGCAGCAACAGTTCCATGACTACGGGCCCGCCGTGACCGTGCAGTTCCAGCACGTGTTCGCCGGTGAAGGAGGCGGGGGCCTGGAAATACAGTGCGATACCGGCATCGATCAACTGGCCGTCGGCCGCGCGAAAGCCATGCAGCTCCGCCATGCGCGGTTGCGGGAGTCTGCCGAGCAGCTGCTCCGCCAGGGCCGGGATCTGCGGACCGGAGATCCGTACAATGCCGATACCCCCGTAACCGGCGGGCGTGGCAATGGCAGCGATGGTGTCCGGGGTCATGCCGACCGCGGCAGGGCAGCGCCTATTTGCCGCCGCGCTCGATGCGCCGCGTGATCACCCACTGCTGGGCAATGGACAGGGTGTTGTTGACCACCCAGTAGAGCACCAGGCCGGAGGGGAAGAAGGCAAAGAACACGGTGAACACGATCGGCAGCGCCATCATGACCTTCGCC
>CAMYJI010000062.1 GCA_947258545.1 uncultured Ectothiorhodospiraceae bacterium | reverse complement strand
CTCCACCCAGAACGTGCCGTGGGGCCGTGAAATACTCAGTTAATACAGAATAATCCGCCTTTAGTGATACTTTCGAGTTTTCACACAGCCTCGGTCGGTAGTCGCCGTTTAACAGAGAATTCAGTTGCTTATCCCAGGAACTACCGAGACCGGCCAGAAGTTGTCGTATAGACGCTCTAAAATCACTTCCCTCTAATTGCTCATCTATTCATATCAAGCACCCTATGACTTAAAAAACGCCGGCTCAAGTCGTCTGAGATCATCGTATAAGAGTCTTGCATCAGCTGAAAATAGATCGTATTTGGTCAGCTCTGTGAAAGGAACCAGGCGGATTTGCATAATCTCGGGGGATGGGGATTTAATCTCACCAGACATCAGATCACCACGTAGTTTATCGAACCCGCGGCTTGGGGTGCACCGGTAATAGAAATCCAGCCGGTAGGGACCAGGCTCTTCCGAAACGTAAGGGATCGCGTCTACTCTAAGCAGATGAAGTACGTCAATCTCGATCCCTAGCTCTTCCCTCACCTCACGTCGCAGCGCTCTTTCTATTACATCATCTGGAGATGAATCATTCCTTGGAATAGTAGGATTTCCATCTATTGAATCAAGGGCCCCGCCAGGAAGTCCCCAAGCCCCCCTGGATCGATAGCTGTGCTGGACTAACAGCACCTCCGGGGGAGAGCAATCTCCATCGATCATGACTGCAACTACACCCACCACCCAGTTTCTTGCAAGCAGCCCCTTCAGGAATCCCGCCATCCGTGGCGGAAATAGCTTCCATACGACAAGTGCATTCCGATGGATAAGAGGATGTCTTTCAACGAAACGGGTGAATTGGGAAAACATCTCTGGCATCCCTGTAGGAATGGAATATGAGGTGGATTACTCCAATTTCTATGTTTTTTGCGTGCTGTTATATTGACACCCTGAGGCGCACCATACACGGCCCCACATGACTAAGCATAGCCGACCCGGAAGGCCCTGCTTTGTCGAATGACAGAATTGGGTCGATAGTGTTGGAAAACCAGATAATCTGAATAGGCCGAAATTCAGCTATAAAACATTCTTTATTGGAGTGCGATTCAAATTAGTGCGTGGAGTAATGCGGGTTCTGTTTCCAGACCACAGGTATTTCTTATTCCCCCTCATATCCGAAGAAAAAACAGTTCATACGGGGGCTAAGAATTTCTCACTACAGCCAGAAACAGTATTTTTCTCAACGCTATCGGTCGGAACTGGCCGTTCGTGTGGTCTCTCTTGGTTTGAATCGGTCAGGGAGCCACAGCTGGGTCACAGCGATAAAAAAGTGTGAGTGTGGCGGACGTCCCGTTAATCGGGGTCCGTCACCTCTCGCATTATGGGTGTATCTGTCTGTCAGGAATCCTGCGCGATCATATATTCTATGGCGCTGCGCAGTTCCTCGTCGCTGCAACTCATGCAGGCGCCCTTCGGCGGCATGGCATTGAGGCCATTCTTGACTGATTGCAACATGGCATCATTACCTTTCGCGATGCGCGGTTCCCAGGCGGCGCTGTCACCGAGTTTCGGTGCATTTGCGATACCGAGGTCATGACAGGCCTTACAGGACTTCTGATAAACGCTTTCACCTGATGCGCTCGCATCTCCGCTGGGGGCCGTGGCAGCAACAGGCTCGGTTGTCGCTGACGGTTCAGGTGCCGAGGCAGACTGCGTCGCGACCTGTTCCACGACTTTTTCAACAGGTGCCTCACTGGTCTTCATCGGCTGCGGTGTCGAGGACTGTTGTTCAGAACAAGCGGTCGACAGCAGCACGAGCATGGCAATTGACACAGCGCCCGGTCTGCATAGTGCATTTGTATATCTGGACATTAGACTGACCTCCGTGGTCATAGGGGTTGGCTAAACGTTTCAAAGCACTGCGGATACTACGGGAAATTCGGTTAAATAATAACCGCCGGCCTAACGTGGTCAGTAGTAATTGATCTAATTCGCATTCATACCGTGGTTTTGGCGCGATCCAGCGAACCTGCGGCGGGAGCCAGCAGGCGCACTACCACGCTTCCTCGATCAGGACCCCGGTACCAACCACCACCCGGTCAAACAGTTCGATGACCTCGTGGTTGGTCATCTTGACGCAGCCATGGGAGGACGGTTTCCCCATGGGGTCCTCTTCCGGGCTGCCATGGATATAGATATAACGCCGCATGGAGTCGACCTCGCCCAGGCGATTAGTACCGGGTTCCTCCCCGCACAGCCAGAGGATGCGCGTGAGGATCCAGTCACGTCCCGGATGCTGTTGTTTCAGTTCGGGTGTGTAGATCTCCCCTGTCGGCCGCCGGCCGACAAAAACGGTGTTCTCGGGACAGCCGGCACCGATCCTGGCGCGGATCCGGTGCCAGCCGCGCGGGGTGCATTCGCTGTTGATGAGCTCTCCCGGCCCATTGCTCGCGGTTGAAATACTGCAGTCCATGGTGACGCGATCTGACTCGATCAACTGCAGGCGCTGCTCCTGGATACTGACCTTGACTAGCGGGGCATTGATTTGCATTGGCCTATTATACGTTCAGGTCACCTGGTTGCGCTGTATGCAGGCCATCATTAATTGGATCCACGTGCTAGTGATGCACATGCGTGACCTGCTGCAGACCATCGTAGTTCCCGTCCCTGGCGAGTCGGTAGCCCGCAATGCCGGCACGGGCGGCAACCACGTGGTCTTCGTACCAGAGCGGAACGTAGGGCATCACTTTCAGCAGATGCGCCTGCACCGCACGGTAGTATTCTGCCTGGGCATCGAGCGTCGCGGCGTTCTCCGCGGCCTCGATCAGGTGATCGATTCGCGGGTCTGCGAGGCGCCCGCGGTTGGCGCCTTCCGGCGGCAGTGATTCGCTGTGAAAGGCATAACGGAAAATATCCGGGGTCTTGATGCCGACCCAGGCCAGGCTGTACAGCTGGAAACGCCCTGCCTTGATGTCACCATAGAACGTGCCCCAGTCATAACTCTGCAGCTTCACCTGCACCCCGACCTCCGCCAGCTGCTGCTGGATGATGGTGGCGATGCGCAATCGCACCGGATCCGTCGAGGTCTTGTACTCGAGCACCAGCGGATTATTTTCCCCATAGCCGGCCGCTGCCAGCAGGCGGCGCGCCTGCTGCGGTGCATAGGAGATGGGTATGAGGTCCGGGTTGCCGGCCCAGTGGTCCGGGGGCAGCAGCGCGGCGGCCGGTTTCGCAGCGCTGGCCAGCACATGTTTGATAATCGCAGGGCGATCGATGGCATGCGCGATGGCCTGCCGGATGCGCACATTTCGGGCCACCGGGTCCTCGAGATTGAAGCCGATATAGGCGAAGTTGCTGCCCGGGCCGTAGCTCACCGTAATGCCGTCCTGCCTGTCCAGGTAGCCGAGCAATTCAGCCGGCAGGTCGTTCTGCAACAGATCCACCTCACCACGCAGCAGCTTGAGTACCCGCACGGTCGGATCGCCGATCCGCTGGAACTCGATGGTCTGCCCGTCCGCGATGCGTTCCAGGCGCAGCCGGCCCGGCTCCGGCCAGTCGAGGAAACGAAACGGCCCGCTGCCCAGCGGCTGTTCATGGAGGGCATGCGCGTCACGCACAGCGCTGGCCGGTACAATGCCGATCACCAGATAACCGGGAAACAGCGGATCGGGCCGGTCGAGAAAGAAATCCAGCGTCGCATCATCGAGTACCTCGATGCGCCTGATCAGTGCCAGCGCGCTGCGGTGTGGCGAGGCGTTGTCCGGGTCGAGGATATAGCGGTAGGTCGCGGCCACATCCCCGGCCATGACGGGTTGACCGTCGTGAAAGGCCCCGCGCTCCGGCGCGAGCACGAAGCGGTAATGGTCCGGCGCCAGCATCACCCACGAGGCAAGCGATGCTACCGGTCGAATCCGCTGGTCGAAATCGACCAGCCGCCGGTACAACAGGCGGTTGATGCGCGCCGAGGTCGCGTCCGTGGCGAACCGGGGGTCGAGGTTGGCCGGCGCGCTGGCAATACCGAGGCGGATGACCTCGTCCGGCGGCGGTGCACAGGCCGTCAACATGCTGGTCAGGCATACAAACAGGCCGTACAAAAACATCGCATGCAGAAGCTTGGCAGATGACACGGCGTTGATGCGAATCATCGTCCGCGCCAGTCCGTGGTCTGCTTCATCTCGAGCAACAGCCTCACCCGCAGGCGGCGAAAGCTCGCAGAGTCCAGCATGTCGGGTAACACAACGAGATGACGTTTGCGGCCCTGGTTCTGCCTGAGATGCAGGATAACAAGCCAGGGCTGGATAAATACATGCGGCAGCAGCGCCGCGCTTACCTGGCAGCCGGACCCGAGAGTCAATTGCACACGCTCAGCGGGGCCCCATACCAGCGCCCTGATCGCATCCGGATTTTCTGCCAGATACAGACGGTGGTAACGGAGGTAACTGAGCAGCAATAGCAGCATCACCAGGAGGGCAGGCATAGCGGATAGTTGCATGAAGGGGAGCATCACCAGTGCCGTCACATGCAGCAGCGTCAGATAGACCCCCAGCCGGCGCGACCTGCCGAACTCAAGGCGCAGGGGTGTGGCGTATTTCCTGGACAATGTGTGCGACATCCTTGTCAGCGGGGACCATACGCCCCATCAGGCATTCCAGCAGGACACTGTCGGGGTATTCGAGCAGGCGCATAAAGGCTGTCAGCTCTCCTTCTCCGAGTCTTGCGTAATGCCGCGCCATAAATCCGCTCAATAGCTCATCCAGTTCGCGCATACCGCGCCGGCACTGCCAGGCCAGGCGGTTGCGGATTTCCGTTGAATGTCCCGACGTATCCTGGTGCATGCTCACATTGACCTTTTTACCATCAATTCCTTGATGCGGCCGATTGCGCGCGTCGGGTTGAGGCCCTTGGGGCAGACTTCGACGCAGTTCATGATAGTGTGGCAGCGGAACAGCTTGAAGGGCCCTTCCAGGTCGGCCAGCCGCGCGTCAGTCCCCTGGTCGCGGCTGTCGGCGAGGAAGCGCGCGGAC
Organism: uncultured Ectothiorhodospiraceae bacterium; assembly: GCA_947258545.1. GTDB lineage: Bacteria > Pseudomonadota > Gammaproteobacteria > UBA9214 > UBA9214 > CAMYJZ01. The sequence continues at coordinate 7,970 of CAMYJI010000062.1, read as the reverse complement.
TGCAGCAGTGCGGCCGGGCCCAGGAACTTGTCCGGGTTCCACCAGAAGGACGGACAGGAGGTGGAACAACAGGCGCACAGGATGCATTCGTACAGACCGTCCAGCTGTTCGCGCTGCCCCGGGGACTGGCGGCGTTCGACCTCCGGCACCGGGTCGTTATTGATCAGGTAGGGACTCACGGCACGATATTGCCGGTAGAACGGGTCGAGGTCGACAATCAGGTCACGGATGACCGGCAAGCCCGGCAAGGGTCGGACCGCGACCGGTGACCTGAGCGCGGCCAGCGGCGTGATGCAGGCCAGCCCGTTGCGACCGTTGATATTCATCCCGTCCGAGCCGCACACCCCCTCGCCGCAGGAGCGCCGGAAGCTCAGGGTCTCGTCCTGCGCCTTGAGCAGCAGCAGTGCGTCCAGCAGCATCATGTCGGGCCTGATCTGGCTGTCATCCAGGACCAGGTCCTGCATCCAGGGGGCCGTGTCCTGTTCCGGATTGTAGCGGTAGATGGAAAATTTCATAGTGGCCGCACCCCTGGTTTAGCCCGCATTTTTCACCGGGATAGGCAATGCCTGATGACACGCTGTCTCTTTTCTGATCTGCATTTTGTTCATTACCTCCGTATTTATTGTGTATCTACCGCCGCCCGATGAGAAATGCGGGCTAGTAGACCCGTTCTTTCGGCGGGAAGGAACTGACGGTAATTGGCTTGGTCCTGACCGGCTTGTGGTCAACCGTGCGCGTCTCGCGGTGATACAGGCTGTGTTTCAGCCATTGCACGTCGTCGCGCCCCGGGTAGTCGATGCGCGAGTGTGCGCCGCGACTCTCCTTGCGCTGCAGTGCCGATGCCACGGTAGCCAATGCCACGTCCATCAGGTTCTCTAGCTCCATGGCCTCGATACGCGCGGTATTGAACACCGCGCTGTGGTCCCTGAGGCGCACATCGGCCATGCGTTCGGCCAGGGCACTGACCTTATCAAGTCCGTGCCGGAGGACCTCCTCGGTCCTGAACACGCCGCAGTTCTCTTCCATCACCAGGGCGAGTTCGTTGCGTAGCGCGTCCACCGATTCCCCCTCGTCCTTTTGTTCCCAGCGTGCCAGACGCGCCAGGCCCGGCTCGACGGCGCCCTCCGGCAGTGGCCGGTGGTAACGATTTTCCTTCAGGTAGTCGACGATGTGGTTGGCGGCTGCACGCCCGAAGACCAGGATATCCAGCAGCGAATTACCACCCAGGCGGTTGGCGCCGTGGACCGATACACAGGCGCATTCGCCGGCGGCATACAGGCCAGGTACCGGTTCCTCCGGTCCTTGCTGCTCCGGTATGATCACCTGCCCGAAACGGTTGGTCGGGATGCCGCCCATGGTGTAGTGTGCGGTCGGCGCTACCGGGATCGGGGTTTCGGCCGGGTCCGTGCCCAGGAAGGTCCCGACCATGTCGCAGATACCCGGCAGGCGCTTGTGTACGGTCGCGGCGCCGAGGTGGTCCAGCTTGAGCAGCACATGGTCCTTGTGCTCGCCGCAGCCGCGCCCTTCGCGGACCTCGGTGGCGATGGCGCGGCTGACGACGTCGCGGCTGGCGAGATCTTTTGCATGGGGTGCATAGCGTTCCATAAAGCGCTCGCCTGCAGCATTGACCAGGTAGCCACCCTCGCCGCGTGCGCCCTCGGTGATCAGCATGCCCTTGCCGGCGATCCCGGTGGGGTGGAACTGGAAGAACTCCATGTCCTGCAGCGGGATGCCGGCGCGCAAGGCCATGGCCATGCCGTCACCGGTGTTGATCAGGGCATTGGTATTGGTGCGGAACAACTGTCCGGCACCGCCGGTGGCCAGCAGGGTGGTCTTGGCCTCGATGACCAGCAGTTCACCGCTGGCGATCTCCATGACCAGCGCACCCAGCAGGTAGCCCTCCGCATCGCGGATCAGGTCAACGGCAAAGAACTCATCGAAGAAGTGGGTCTTGGCGCGAATATTCTGCTGGTAGAGGGAATGCAGGATGGCATGCCCGGTGCGGTCGGCGGCGGCACAGGTGCGGGCCGCCTGTTCTCCACCGAAATTCATGCTTTGGCCGCCGAACTGGCGCTGGTAGATGCGGCCGTCATCAAGGCGCGAGAACGGCACCCCGAAGTGCTCCAGTTCGTATACGGCCTGCGGTGCCGCCCGGCACATATACTCGATCGCGTCCTGGTCGCCCAGGTAGTCGCTGCCCTTGACGGTGTCGAACATGTGCCAGTGCCAGTTGTCCGGGCGCACGTTGGCGAGCGCGGCATTAACGCCACCCTGGGCCGCCACCGTGTGCGAGCGGGTCGGAAATACCTTGGAGACCACGGCCACGTGGGCATCGGCACTGGACAGTTGCAATGCCGCGCGCAAGCCACCGCCGCCGGCGCCGATGATCAGGGTGTCAAATCTGCGGTTGGGTAACTTCATGCACGCCTATCCGGCCGCCAGCAGCAAGACGCGCAGGGCCCACAACCCGCAGGTGACCAGCATCAGGCCTGTCAGCGTGAGCAGTAACAGCCGTACACCGAGGACATGGATGTAATCGAGAATGACATCGCGCATGCCGACCCAGCCGTGTGCCAGCATCGCCAGGATGAATCCCGCCGTGGCGATACTCATGACCGGGTGCACCAGCCAGGCATGCCATTCCTCGTAGGAATAGTTGCCATGGTGCATGGCAGCGGCAATGACATAGACCAGGTAGACGGCCAGGTAGACCGCACTGAGGCGTTGCAGCAACCAGGTACGCAGCCCATGGGTATGCTGGCTCATAATAACCAGCCAAGGCAGGCCAGCCCCAGCAGAAGGCCGACGATATTGACGATCCAGGCACTGCGGCGCGCCGCCCCCAGGGAGACACCAACATCGATATCGATCAACAGGAAGCGGATGCCGGACAGCAGGTGGTGCAGAAAGGACCAGGCGATCAGCGCCAGTCCCAGGCGTACCCACAACGGCTGCAGCAGCGCGAGCGCGTGGGCATAGCCGTCCGGACCCTGCAGTGACAGGTCCAGCAGCCAGACCATGAACGGGAAGAACAGGAACAGCAGAACGCCTGATATGCGATGTGCAATAGAAGTGATCGCAGCCACCGGAAAGCGAATCCGGAAAAGGTTGAGATATACAGGCGCAGGTTGCTGGCTAGGCATGGGGTCTGTTCATTGTTGCATGCTTTTATACCATTGACTTGAATCGAACACCAGCTACCCGGCAGGGACCCGACTGGCTGCTGACAGGTCGTGACAGTTAAACTAGAATTTCATTCCCATCGCAAGCAGGACATTGATCAATGAAAACCGACTGGAAAGACCTTCTAACGGATGCCGGGGCCGAGTTCGAGGACGGACTGGTCATGCACTACGGCAACCCGGAACGCGAGTGCGAGGTTACCCTGAGCGGCCTGGTGTTCAGCGACCTTAGTCATCTGGGGGTGATCGCGGTACACGGCAAGGACGCAGCCGGTTTCCTGCAGTCACAGCTGAGCAATGATGTCAGCCGGATCGACGACGGCAACCATCAGCTGGCTGCCTACTGCACACCCAAGGGCCGGGTGATCGGACTGTTCCGGCTGTTCCGGCAGGATGACACTTTCTACCTGCGCCTCCCGGCCGACACCCTGGAGGCCGTTCTGCAACGCCTGCGCCTGTTTGTACTGCGTGCCGACGTCACTCTCGAGGATGTCAGCGAAAACTTCGTGCGTATCGGCATCTCCGGCGAGGACGCGAGCGACGAGCTCCTGAGCGCCGCCGGGAAGCTGCCGGAAGAACCGCACCAGGCCGTGCACACCGACAACCTGACCCTGCTTCGAGTACCCGGTATCGAGCCCTGCTACGAGGTGTATGCCAGTTCAATCGAAGCGGCGCAAAAGCTTTGGGAGGCGCTCAATGTACGCGGGGCACCGGTGGGCATGGCGGCCTGGCGTCTGCTGCAGATCCAGGCCGGCATGCCCGATATCTATGCAGCGACGACGGACCTGTTTGTTCCGCAGATGCTCAACCTGCAACTCATCAACGGGCTGGACTTCAAGAAGGGCTGCTACCCCGGCCAGGAGATCGTGGCGCGCACCCAGTATCTGGGAAAGCTCAAGCGGCGCATGTATCTAGGTCACATACAATCCGATCAACCGCCCCAGCCCGGTGATTCCCTGTATACCCCTGCAGACAGCAAGCAGGCCTGCGGTCGTATTGTCGATGCCCAGCCACACCCCGATGGCGGCTTCAGTGCCCTGGCCGTGCTCCAGATCAGCGCGGCCGACTCGAATGATGTCCGTATCGGCGCTAGTGATGGTCCGGTATTTTCCCTGCACTCACTGCCCTACCCGTTCGAGCAGGTCGCCTAGCCGAGCGCCACCCGGCCTGCCTACGAGCCTCTCAAGCGGACGACCACCTTGGCCGCGTGTCGATTGTCCGGCATCACTTGCGGACGAAGTGATACACCGAATCCTTCAGATACTTGGCGTCCATAAAACTTGTGTAGGTCGTCTTCAGGTGCTGGCCGTCCGCTGACAGCTGATGGGTGATCCTGTGAATATGATTCTGTTTGGACTGGCATAGGGCGGTATTCATATCACAGTTCAACACCAGGGTATCGCCGCTGCTGGCGGATGGGTCAACGATCAATTCCGGCTGATTCTGCTTGGCACAGTAGTGCTTGGCCTCAATCCGGCCACAACTGACATCGTTGCAATGGTACATCGTGGCCATTTCCTTAGCCGTACCGGGCAGGAGATTTTCCTGTACGGTGCTGCCCTTGCCGATGACCCTGAAGCTCATGGCCACGGCATCGGTACCGATCATTGGCGCAACCACTTTGTGCTGGGTGGCCTTACCCTCCTGCTGATCTGCCGGTGCCAGTTTCCAGTCATCTGCAAGTTATTTCAGCCAGTCATAGTGCCCGCGCGCATTCCCGGTTTCTCCCGCGAAAACCACGACGGGTAATATCATAACGACGGCACGTGTAATGTTTCCGATCGAAGACATAGCTCGCTCCTCCTTATAAATACGGATTCTGTGTTACATAGATCATCGGGGTGATTTTGTATATAGATGGTTATACCTAAATTACATCAGGTATTATTCTTATATCACTTATATAACTGTGGTAATTCAGCCAGCCCCGCGGGTGATCAGGAATAAACTTTCCGGCACCCGTGTGGTCAATACCTTGCGTTGCAATCAACTTTCAAAAGGTCAAGTCAATGAAATGGTCGATTTACGTATTGGTGATAACGGGTATTGCCGGTAGCCTGTTCCTGCTGGCACCGGGCGGCGCTGAAAACAGCCATGCGGGTGATGCAGCCGCCGTCGACACAGCAGGTAAGTCGGTGCCTGGCGCCAGCGGCTTCCACAAGCCCGATGACGCCACCCTGCGATCACGCCTGACCCCGCTGCAGTACGAGGTCACCCAGCAGGATGGAACGGAACGGGCGTTCCGGAATGAGTACTGGGACAACAAGCGCGCCGGCATCTATGTCGATATCGTCTCCGGTGAACCCCTGTTCAGTTCCACCGACAAGTTCAAGTCCGGCACCGGCTGGCCCAGCTTCACGCGACCGATCGAGGAAAGTGTACTACATACCCATGAAGACACGAAATTCTTCATGAAGCGCACCGAACTCCGCAGCCGGCTGGCCGACTCGCATCTCGGCCATGTCTTCGATGACGGGCCCGAGCCCACCGGGCTGCGCTACTGCATCAATTCCGCTTCACTGCGTTTCATCCCCAAACAAGACCTGGAAAAGGAAGGCTACGGGCAATACCTCGGTTTGTTCGAATAGTGCAGATCCGGGTTGTCGCTGTCAGCAGGCACGCCTTGCTCTTATAATTATTGCAAAGACTAGCGCGCCTGAATGCCTGAAATCGGTTGCCTATTCTGTTGATAAACTCTGCTTCTGGCAGTGGTGAATTAATTCCAGCCCGTATAACGAATTCACCCCAGGTGGGTGTATTTACCCGCTCCCCCAGAGCAGTGAATTATTAAAAAATAATATTATACTGTTCTAAATTTCATACTGATCATCACAGGGACACTTAATTTATTGATATATTTCCAATAGAAGTGTTTAATAACGTGAGAATTTATAAGGTTTGTGCGCAATGATCAGGCAGTCAGCAAAGTTGTGCTCTGTAACCTTCCTCGATGGCTGCTGGGGCTGAAAATAGTAGCCAATAAACCAAGTAACAAATCTATAACAAAAATGGAATGAATTGGTCTCACGGACCGTCTCGATATTTTCAAGGTAGTAACAGTAAAGCAAGAAGGAAGTAATACGCCAAACAAGGCTTGAAATTATAAGATCCTTCATGAGGAGACAGTTATGGTTTATACGAAGAAATCGCCGGCGTTGTTCATTATCGGCATCATCATGCTCGCTATCTGGTGGCTTGCCGACAGTGGCACCATGGCGCCCTACATTGAGCATCTCGCCAACGGCAAGAAGTATAAGTACCTAGGAGAACTCACCACCATACCCCTGTATTTCGGTATCGTCGCGACGGTTATCGGTCTCTGGCAATGGTTTGGCGCTCACAAGGAAAGTCACTGGGACTATTATTCCTCGTCAATCGCGGGTGGCATGTTCATTCTTCTCATCGCGATGCTGGTCCGCTGGTTCGTCGCTCCGGAAGTGGCCGTGATCAGTACAAGCATGGGTAAAGTCGGTGACACCGGCTCCTATATCCACAAACTGCTGGGACTCAACTACGTCGTACTCGGCATTCTGACCGGTATAATCATAGTCAACGTGTTCAAGGTACCCGCGTGGGCGGAGAATGGTGTTCGCCTTTCGCGTCTCGGCCTCAAGACCGGTGTCATCCTGCTGGGTACGCTGTACAGCGCGGCCGAGTTGAAAAACCTGGGCGGCCTTTCGATCGTCATGATCGGATTCTTCGTGCTGGGTTCGGTCGGACTGGTGTTGTGGCTCGGCGCGCGGCGAAAGATCCCCAACTCCATGGGTGGCGTGCTCTCTGCCGGCATGGGGGTCTGCGGTGTCTCGGCGACGGTTGCCGCGGCACCCGTTGTACAGGCCAAGTCGGTTTCGAAACCCTGAAGGTGGCGGAAATCTTCAATATCACCCGCGTACTGGTGCTGCCGATTATCGTCCTGTGGCTGGCGCTCTGGTACGTAAGGCGCGAAGAAGAAGTCACTCACACCGTCAATGTCGGTACCGTGATCTTCGAGAAATTCCCGGTCTTCGTATTGGGCTTCATCTTGATGTTTGCCTTGTCCACCACCGGCATATTCGCACCTGCCAATCACTACAAGGGCAAATACTTCGGTAACACCGCCGAATCGGGCTTCAAGGAAGAAAAGCTGCTGAAAGCAGACCAGATTGCAGTACTCCAGGGCGAAGCCGGCAAAATTCAGCGCGAGGATCGTAAGGAGGCACTGCAACGCCTGATCGAAAACCGGAAGATCATGTCCATTGCGGACGACGATACAATCCGCGGGCTGATCAACGCCAAGGTCCTGTCGAAGGATGCCAACGGTATTCTGAAAGGGGCACACAAGGCCGTGCGGCATACCGCCAAGAAGATCAAGGCATTCCGTAACTGGATCACCTGGTTGTTTGCCTTTGGCCTGGTAGGACTGGGCATGCAGATCACCGTCGGGTCGATGCGCCAGGCCGGTGGCCAACCGGCGGTTATCGGTGGCATCGTCGGCTTTTTAAAGGCAACGGCATCATTAGTCGTAGTCATGTTGCTGATCAGCGAAACAGTGTAAAGCGAGGTAAAAGAAATGAATGAACAAGAAGCGAAATTCGACCGTGGCTCGGCATTGTCCATATTCGGCAGCGACCGCAGGGAAGACTTCATGGCTCTGGTGTTTGCACTCGTCATTGCATTTGGAGTTTATATAACTCACTGAAGCTGCCTGTAAGGAGCATTGAAGTTATCAGCAAACACAAACGCCGGTGTTCGCGACTGGGGAGCACCGGCGTTTCTTTCAGGTGAAACAATGCTAGCGGTAGACAACGT
>CAMYJI010000061.1 GCA_947258545.1 uncultured Ectothiorhodospiraceae bacterium | reverse complement strand
GAGAGGCTGGCCTGGGCCATGAACAAGTGCCGCGGGAGGCAGGACGACATACAGGGAAGTATAAGTGTCGCGAGAGGGCAGGAGCCCGAAGCGACCGCCGGGAGCGGCCAGCGAAGCAATCCTTGTCACGACGATGCCAAGCAACCGTGGTGATCTCATAGAGAACCCTTCGCTGCGCTCGGGACGCCTGCGGCGGATTGCTTCCTCCCGCATCGGGATGTGGCGCCACTGATGGAGGTGTATCTGCGTCGGTCGGTGAGTCCAGCCGTGGTGATCCGCCGGTTATCCAGTGAACGATATCGGCGTTTTAGATTCCCAGCAGTGTCTCTGCCGGATATCCCTTACGCATTGCGGAGACGGTTATGACCAGTGTTGATTTCCGGAACCGGAAGTTATCCTGTTTCAGGTTGTGGCCCGACAGGTCAGCGGCGCCCGCGGCCACGCCCGCGCGCACCACGGGGATCCTCGAAGTTCACACGCAGCGGCCTGTCGCCGACCGTCTTTCCATCGAGACCGGCTATTGCGGCCCGGGCCTCGTGGCCCTCCATTTCGATAAAACCGAAGCCCTTGCATTTCCCCGAAAACACATCGGCGGCCAGCTTAATGGACCGCACCGTGCCATACTCGGAAAATAGCGCCTGCACGGATTCCTCGGTGGCATCATAGGGCAGGTTTCCAACAAACATTTTTTTCATATACATCTCCTCCCTGAGGGAAGGGACCGTACGGTCGTAGCGCTAAAAAAAGAACCCCGCAGACGTGCGGGGTCCTCCGCTGGTTAGGTGAACAAACCCGTCAGTCTGACGTTACCTTGCTGGCCTGTAGGCCCTTGGGGCCGCGCTCGACCATGAAGCTCACACTCTGCCCCTCGACGAGGGTCTTGAAACCACCGCCTTCGATCGCTGAGAAGTGTACAAACACATCCTCACTGCCATCTGCGGGAGCGATAAAGCCGAAGCCCTTGGCTTCATTGAACCATTTGACGGTACCTGTATTCATCTAAATTACCTCTGGTAAATCAGTAAACGTATGTTCAATCGCAAATCATGGAAGGTAACCAACAACAGATACAGCCGGTGAATCATCCTGAATAAAGTGCAACTGAGACTAATGAACCGGCAGCGGCAGCAATACGGGACTGCTGCCAACCATACCGGTTACGAACACATTATATATCATATTCCGCAATAATGTGCTGATTATTAACAAGGAGAACGGGCAGTTGTTCAGGGTGGCCTTGCAGGCCTGACGCACTGATATGTCCGCACTCTGCCTGTAGTACGCGGGACGGATTGGCGACAGCGAATTTCGGCGATATTTTATCGGATAACCACGCTACAATCGGCGAGCCTCCGGCTCGAATAAGACCCGGTTGTCGCCCAATCCGGGCGTGGGCGGCATACGCGTCACCGAGGCTGCGCGAAAGCACTTCCAACGACGACGGAAAGCCAGGCGCTGTGATGCGGGTCCAGGATGCCTGGACCGCCGCTTTTCGGTCACCCAAACGGAGCGGACCGGAAATCTATCTAATGTGCAACCAGGAATGAACCATGTCGACACCTACTGAGGCGCTGATCACAGAACTGGCGCCGCCGGACCCCGTCTCTCTCAGGGAAGCCTTCTTCTACTGGCTCAAGCTTGGCTTTATCAGCTTCGGCGGGCCAGCAGGCCAGATATCCATGATGCACACCGAGCTGGTGGAACGACGGCGCTGGATCAGCGAGCACCGTTTTCTGCATGCCCTCAATTACACCATGGTGTTACCGGGTCCCGAGGCCCAGCAGCTCGCCACCTACATCGGTTGGCTGATGCACGGCACCCTCGGAGGGATCATGGCCGGCGTGCTGTTCGTGCTGCCTTCGCTGGGTATCCTGATTGCCCTGACCTGGATTTATCTCGGCTACGGCGACATGCCGGTGGTGGCCGGTGTGCTCTACGGCATCAAGCCGGCGGTTACCGCCATCGTGGTCTTTGCCGCCTACCGCATCGGCTCGAGGGCGCTGCACAACGGCATGCTCTGGGCAATGGCGGCAGCCGCCTTCGTCGCTATCTTCGCCCTGCACATCCACTTTCCCTACATCGTGCTGGCGGCCGGCGTCATCGGCTATCTCGGCGGGCGCGTCGCCCCCGACAGGTTCAAGGCCGGTGGCGGCCACGCGGCCTCCGACAAGTCATTCGGAGCGGCGCTCATCGACGACCAGACGCCCGCACCCGACTGGGCCCGGTTTACCTGGCGTTCCACCCTCGTCCACCTGGCGGTGGGGCTTGGCTTCTGGATTCTCGCCGAAGGATTACTCTATCTAGGATACGGCTGGCAAGGCCCCCTTACCCAGATGGGCTGGTTCTTCACCAAGGCGGCACTGGTGACCTTCGGTGGCGCCTATGCCGTGCTGCCCTATGTCTACCAGGGCGGCGTCGACCACTACGGCTGGTTGACCGGTACCCAGATGATCGACGGTCTGGCGCTGGGCGAGACCACCCCCGGGCCACTCATCATGGTGGTCGCCTTCGTGGGCTTCGTCGGCGGCTGGACCAAGGAGGTCTTCGGCCCCGACAGCCTGGCGCTTGCCGGCATTGCGGGCGCGACGGTGGCCACCGTCTTCACCTTCCTGCCCTCGTTTCTGTTTATTCTGATCGGTGGACCCGCGGTGGAGGCGACCCGACACGACGTGAAGTTTACCGCACCGCTGACAGGCATCACCGCGGCCGTGGTGGGTGTGATCTTGAACCTGGCGGTGTTCTTCGCCTGGCACGTGTTATGGCCTGAAGCCACGGAGGCTGCACCTTTCGCGGGACGCTTCGAGTGGTTCTCGCTGGTAATCACCGCCGCCGCCTTTATCGCGCTATGGCGTTATAAGGTCGGCATCATCCCGGTGATCGGTGCCTGTGCCGCTGCGGGCCTTGCCTGGTCATTCCTGATCCAGTGAGGTTCCCATGGAAGGCTCCACAATCCCGGCAGACCTCAAGGCGATAGACTCCAGGTTGTAGAAGGTATTAAAGTGCCCGGACCCAATGGCTGAGCGCACGTCAGGGCAGGACGACATGGCGTAGACACCAAGCAACACTGAAAATGGACCACCTTCATAGATTATCTGGGACGCTTTTGCCAGCTCCCGGTTTGATTGAATTTCATAGACAAGCTTTTCGGTCATGAAGATGCCATGGGGCAACTCCGACAGGATTTCTCTCACGCCATACCGGCTGTCTGGTCCGGGCACCTTTTGCTCATTCAGTTCACCCGCCGCGTTTTTCGAATAACGAACCCAGGTATCCTTTTCATACATATGTGGTGCCTCTACAAACGTGAAGCCGCCCTCATCAAGGAATCGTCTCGCTTCGTAGGGATACAGGCGGTTACGATAAAAACCCCGGACCATGATGCGGTCAGACACCGTGGGTGTGGCATGCAAGGAACACAGCCGGTCGAATTCCCGCTTCCCCGGTACGTAGGAGACAGCCAAAGCTCCCGCAACAAGCAGCATTGACATGACAAGCGCCAGCCCGCCAGCAGCCCAGCCGCTGGACCGGGGGTCCATGAAGGAATGGACAATGGGTCTTGCCAGCAGACGATAGACGAGCCACAAGACGGGAATCAGGAGGACTGGCCCGGCAATCGCAAGCAGAACGCCAATACCAAAGGCATAATCTTCCATTACCCAATCCCTGAGACTGTGACAATGAGGTCAGACAACATTGAAACGCCATTTGGCCAACGATTCAATCTCGACCAACTAACGGTTACTGTATATGATTCCTTGGTCCTTCTAAGCCCGCAGGCAGACCAACGACAGCGTAATCCGATGATCCCCTGTCGGATTACGGCGCTACGCACCTAATCCGACCTACAACATCCCTCAAAGCTCGTAGGTCGAATTAACGACAGCGTAATCCGACGCTAGCACTGATCCCACCGAATTCTGACTATTTACCGGAACTCATGGTGCTGAGGTCGGTCAGATGGACAGAGGTGAAACCCGACATGTCCATTACCAATCTGCCAAGGCTTGTACTGCTTGCGCTTGGCCTGTTGTTGACGGGCAGCGCCGGCGCCGGATCGCTGATTCTCAATAGCGGCACCTCACAGGTCACCTTGCTCGAACTCTATACCTCCCAGGGCTGCAGCAGTTGCCCGCCGGCGGAACGCTGGTTGAACGAATATGTCGACAGCGAAGACCTGTGGACCCGGACCATCCCGGTCGCCTTCCATGTGGATTACTGGGACTACATTGGCTGGAAGGATATCTTTGCGATCCCGGAACACGGTAAACGCCAGCGCGACTATGCCCGTGCCGGGAGGGCCAGGACGGTCTATACGCCGGGCCTCTTCGTCAATGGACGTGAGTGGCGCGGCTGGACCTTCAGGCTGAAACCGCCCGCCAGCGGCAAGCAACCGGGGAACCTGTCGGTGACTATTACGGACGACAGGCTCGCGGCCACCTATCCACTTGCAGCCGCGCCACTGGAACTCCATCTTGCCCTGCTGGGCTTTGGAATCGACACCTCCATCGAACGCGGTGAAAACCGCAACAGCACACTCAGGCAGGAATTCGTCGTGCTCGCACACGAGGTGCATAACACGACAGACGGGCACTGGGACATCCACCTGCCCGAGGCGAGGTCAGATCAGGCAGGACGTTATGGTGTAGCTGTCTGGGTGAGCACGCCCGGCAAACCGGAACCACTCCAGGCAACCGGTGGCTGGCTGAACTGAAGTTGACAGCTGTATTCGGGTTGTGGCTCAGCCCCTGATGCCGTGCACCACAAGATGCCGGTCACTGATCACCCCCACCGACAACCCGGGAAGACCTGCGGCGGCAAGCTGCGCCTCGATCTCCCGGGGTTCGAATGCAGCCAGCAGCGAGTTGTAAAAATCCCGCCGCAGAATATCGGGTTCTCCCGCCGCATATTCATCCACGAGCCGTCGGGCCTCGGCGGTGCTTGGCGGCCGTAACAGGTCCGCCACGAAGATCAGCGTGTCACCACCGGCATAACGTGCGATGGTCTCCCACATGACCCTGGGATCATGCAGGTGATGCAGCAGGCTGTTGCTGATGATCGCCGCATAAGGGATCCGGGGGATGGCGGCGCCGGGTATCAGCCCATCGATGAAGCTCACGCGTTCACCGGTCGCGGCCGCGCGTGCCTTGCGTTGGTTGGCCAGCTCAATCATGGCCGCAGCCCCGTCAACACCGATTACCGTGCTTGCGGGGAAGCGTGCGGCAAACCTGAAACTGATGTCCCCCGGACCGCAGCCGAGGTCCAGCAGGTTCCCGGCAAGCTCGATCCCCGGGAAATACGCACCGAATGCCTCCACAATCCGGCTATGGGCCTCGTTAAAATCCGCCAGCGCGTAGGCCTCGGCCTGCGAGCGTTCATCCATCAGCTCGGGTTCGGTAACACGTTGCATATCGTTCTCAAGCGCGGCCTGGCGACAGCGCCTACTGCAGCCCAAACGACCTGTAGGAGCGCCTCGCAGGCGCGATTATCGGATGCAGGGCCATACCTGCAGATCGGATTCGCAACAGCCAAATCCGACGACAGCGCTGAACGACTACGGCGCCAGCCGCTCGATGCGCCAGTCGCCCTCGGTCTCATCGCGGGCGTAGATAAAGCGGTCATGCAGACGGTTGGTGCGCGCCTGCCAGAACTCGATGGTGGACGGCCGTACCCGGTATCCACCCCAGAACGCCGGCAGCGGAATCTCGTGTTCGTGTAGCTTCTGCTTCATCTCCTCCACCCTGGCGTCCAGCAGCGAGCGCGAGGTGATAACCTGGCTCTGGGGCGAGGCCCAGGCCCCGATCTGGCTGCCGCGCGGGCGGGTTGCGAAATACCCGGCCGACTCGGTGAAGGAGACCTTGGCTGCCTCGCCGGTGACCTTGACCTCCCAGCCGAGTGCGAACCAGGGAAATGACAGCGCTACCCGGGAATTGTGCGCGATGTGCCCGGCCTTGCGGCTTTCGTAGTTGGTGAAAAACACGAAGCCCCGCTCATCGTAGGTCTTCAGCAGAACGGTGCGCACCCACGGCTGATCGTTCTCATCGACCGTGGCCAGGCTCATGGCATTGGGTTCGGGAATGCTGGACTCGATCGCCAGCGTGAAGCGTTTTTCAAACTCCTTGTACGGATCCGGGTCCAGCTCCGCCCGCTTGAGGCCGGCGGCCATCCCCTGCTCCCTGATTTCTTCTGCTCTTGTTGTCATAGCTCGAATTATGGTGCGCTGGAGTAATGTTTACCTCATCCCCAGTTGGATTTAGAAACTGTTCTCGTATAACACCTCGTCCAGTGGTAACTGCCCCGGCCGCGGCCACGACTCCTGGATGCCCTTGCCGATTGCGATCATGAAGGCGATGTCATGGTCATCGGGCAGATTGATTATCCTTGCTACCGCCTCGTAGTCAAAACCGTCCATGGGACAGCTCTCATAGCCGAGCTCCTTGGCCATCAGCATGATGGTCTGGCCCGCAAGGCCGCAGGAGCGCATGCCCTCGTCACGTATGACCTGGGGCTTGCCGCTGTAATAGTCATTGATCGCCGGCACCAGGAAGTCCTGCACCTCCTGTGGTGCCTTGCGCCAATAACGTTCGGGCGAATGTGACCAGGTCTTGTTGTCAAAACACAGCACCAGCAGCTCCGAGGCCTCGGTCACCTGGGCCTGGTCCCAGGCCGCCGTGCGAATCGCCTGGCGCTGCTTCGGGTCGGCGACCCGCACGAAGCGCCAGTTCTGGATATTGAACGCCGTCGGCGCCAGAATCGCATGCTCCATCAATGTCTGAAAGGTCTCCTCGGGCATTTTATGCGCCGGGTCATACCACTTGATCGCACGCCGGGCGCGCACTGCCTCGCTGACTTGCATGGTTGTCTCCCCGATGAAATGGTCTTAGCGTACATTTCCCGCTTGTCTCGGTATAACATTGACCTCACACCCTTTATAAGTGCTTGGTCGTATACTGTGACAAAGACCCTCTGAACCGCGATACAAGGATCCTTGCGGAATGGATCTCATCATCTCATATGCGTGGAGCCACTTCTATCTGGCAAAGCCCGAGGTCATCCGGATCCTGCAGCGGTTCGGTGATCCAGCCCCCCACGTCGAGAAGACGAACGTCATGGGTATTGCGATTGCACAAACCGGCCTGGACAACCGCGCGGTCATCAAACACTGCCGCAAGCTGTGGCATGACAAGCCACTCGAGTCGTTCGAGTTTGCCGTCAAGTGGGTGCCGGTCGATTACTGGTGCCTTACCGATCTGGATGCGATGAAGCGCCTGATCGATGACGAGATCAGTGACCGGATCGGGGATAACCAGACCTGGGGCATGAAAGTCCACAAGCGCCGCTGGCAGCGCTATCACACCTGCGAAATCGTCGACCACCTGGCCGCGGACATCGACCGCAAGGTGGATCTGGACAAGCCGGACCGGATCATATGGGTCGACGTCATCGGTCCGGAGACCGCCATCTCCCTGCTGACACCGGACGAGATTTTCTCCATCACCCGCCCTGAACCGTAAACAGCGCATGAAATACTATATCTGGCTGGACAACCGTGACCGGCCGCTCTCCCGGGCCTGGCGTTACGAAGACGAGACCGAGCGTATGGCCGCGGAACACCAGCCGCCTGCGGCAGACGCAATACTGCGGGCCGGTACCCGGGAGCAGCTCATCGAACGCTTCGGTTTGCGTGATGAGGATTTCGCCGACTAATATGCTCTAAGCCCTGTAATCACCCGAGCGCGTATACGATTCATGCCGACAACGATGAAAGCCCTGGTCAAACAGCGAGCGGAACCCGGCATCTGGCTGGAGTCGGTCCCGGTCCCCACCGCGTCGACCAACGAGGTCCTGGTCAGGATCCACAAGACCGGTGTCTGCGGGACCGACCTGCACATCTACAACTGGGACGACTGGGCACAGCGCAACATCCAGGTACCCCGCATCATCGGCCATGAATTCGTCGGTGAAATCGCCGCCATCGGCCCCGGTGTCAGAGGCTTCGACATCGGCGACCGCGTCACTGCCGAGGGCCACATCACCTGCGGGATCTGCCGCAACTGCCGTGCCGGAAAACGCCACCTGTGCCACCAGGCAGTCGGCATCGGCGGCGGCCGGGACGGTGCGTTCGCGGAATACCTGGTCGTGCCCGCCAGCAACCTGTGGAAGGTGCATCCGGACATCCCCTCGGAGATCGCCGCCATCATGGACCCGTTCGGCAACGCGGTGCACACCGCGCTGTCGTTCGATCTGATCGGCGAGGACGTCCTGATTACCGGCGCCGGCCCCATCGGCATCATGGCCGCGGCAGTCTGCCGCTTCGCCGGTGCCCGCCACGTGGTGATCACCGACGTCAACGACTACCGCCTGGCGCTGGCAGAAAGGCTGGCGGCCTGCCGCAGCGTGAATGTCACCCGCGAGTCCCTCGATGATGTGGTGCGCGAACTGAAGATGTCGAACGGCTTCGATGTCGGCCTGGAGATGTCCGGCAACCCGCAGGCCTTCAACGACATGATCACCCACATGTACCACGGCGGCCACATCGGCCTGCTGGGCTTTTTGCCGCCGGCAACGGTAATCAGCTGGGACGACGTCATCTTTAAGGGCCTGCACCTGAAGGGCGTGTACGGGCGCGAGATGTTCGAGACCTGGTACAAGATGACGCAAATGCTGCGCAGCGGCCTGGACATCGCCGGGGTGATCACGCACGTCTATCCCGTCGCCGACTATCACCAGGCCTTCGAGGTCGTCCATTCCGGCCAGTGTGGCAAAGTGATCCTCGACTGGCTGTAGGAGCGGCCTCCTGGCCGCGATTTCGCACACATATGACAATCAACCAGAGATGCCGCCAATGACAACACCGTCCAGCCGATTTCAGGCCGAACTGCAGGCCATCGAGCAGCAGGGCCTCTACAAGCGCGAACGCGTCATCACCACACCGCAGGGTGTCGCGATCACGACCCGGGAGGCCGGCGAGGTCCTGAACTTCTGTGCCAACAACTACATGGGCCTGGCCAACCATCCCGAGCTGGTGCAGGCGGCCATCGGCGCGCTCAAGACCCACGGCTTCGGCATGGCTTCGGTGCGCTTCATCTGCGGAACCCAGGACCTGCACAAGCAGCTGGAGCGGGCGATCGCCGACTTCCTGCATACCGATGACGCCATCCTCTATACCTCCTGCTTCGACGCCAACACCGGCCTGTTCGAGACCCTGCTTGGCGCAGAGGATGCCGTCATCAGCGACCAGCTCAACCATGCCTCCATCATCGACGGTATCCGCCTGTGCAAGGCGACGCGCTTTCGCTACCGTCACAGCGACATGGATGACCTGGAGACCCAATTGAAGGCAACCACGAAGCACCGCACCCGCCTGATCGCGACCGACGGGGTGTTCAGTATGGACGGGGACATGGCCCGGCTGGACGAGATCACCCGGCTGGCCCGGCAATACGACGCCCTGGTCATGGTCGACGATTCCCACGCGACCGGCTTCGTGGGGCCCAACGGCCGGGGTTCGGCGGAACACCACGGCGTGATGGACCGTATCGACATCACCACCTCCACCCTGGGCAAGGCGCTGGGCGGCGGTTCGGGCGGGTTTACCGCCGGTTCGCGGCAGGTCGTGGACCTGTTGCGCCAGCGTTCCCGTCCCTACCTGTTCTCGAACACCCTGACCCCGGCGCTGGCCGCGGCCGGCATCAGGTCATTCGGGTTGCTGAGCCGCTCGGACGAGCTGCGCGAGCGCCTGCGGGCGAATACGCGCTACTTCCGGGAACAGCTGGGAGCCGCCGGCTTTGATATCAAGCCGGGCGACCACCCCATCGTCCCGATCATGCTCTACGAGGCACCGTTGGCCCAGCAGATGGCGGCACGCCTGCTGGAACATGGCATCTATGTCATCGGCTTCGTCTACCCCGTGGTACCCGAGGGCCAGGCACGCATCCGTACCCAGATCTCCGCGGCGCACCAACGGGAACACCTGGACAAGGCCATCGACGCCTTCACCGCGGTCGGCCGGGAACTGGGTGTCATCGGATTGTAGTGCCCTGCGCCTGGCCCGACCAATTCACCGGTTTCATCCGGCTCGACCAACCGGTAACAAACCTCGGCAGGTAAACCGCCCGCTCACAGGACACCTGATTCACTCTCCAGAATCATGGCGATTGTCTGCTGGTCGGATAGCGACAGCTTGGAAAAAAATATGTTAATGCCGATGCGGTTCGCCATGGTGTGCATGACCCGACAACCAACCTTCAATGTGCCCGGAGAGTCGTTTTTCTTGTACTGCAGGATGAGTATTCCAATGTCACCCGGTTTTGGCCTGAAATGTTGCTGGTGTGCCTGCAGTGGCTGGGTTTCCAATAATACACCTTCACGCGATATGTTCTGGGTGTAGCCGTGCACCAGCAGACCGCTATTCAACTGCAAGTGACATGCCAGCCTGATCCTTTGGCGCTGATATTTCCGTCTATCGACCGGTGTGTCAGCCATTATCGTCCCCGGGTCTTCTGATTGGCCAGCATAGCAGTCAACGGGGACAGGCACACGGCCAGTACACACACAACCAGGCTTGTCCGCCAGGTGTAGCCTGAATTACGAATGCAACAACGGGGACACTCCCCCCTTCGTGCCTAGTTCTGCCACACCGCGCAACCCTGCGCCCGCAGCCACTCGGCGAGCGCGGCCTCCTGCTCCTCGTCGCTGAGCCCCTCCCCGTCAAACCCGTCCATGAGCTCCAGTGCCAGTTCGATACCGTATTTACGCGGGTACTTGCTGCTCCGGTAACCGGCTCGGTGCTGTGCAAAGCGGTCACCCGGATCATGTATGCTAAGCCCGACGTACACACAGGGCATGCCCTCGATATAGCCCGGGTTTTCCTGGCGAAACTCCTTGATCCACAGCACCTCCGGATCCAGCGTGATGACATAGAGATTGCGGCCCTGTTTCTTTTTCGCCGCTGTCCGGGCCTTCTTCTGCCACACCAGGATCTGCTTGTCTCGTTGCGTGTCATCCATTGCATTCGAACGGGTAAAAAGCGGGCCAGCCCCCGGTGATCTCGATAATCAGTGGAAACCAGGGTCCGGTCCTGGTCTCCCGTAGCATTCACAGGAACATATCGCGTTCCAGAAGGTCACACCACTTTAGTTTCGAGGACGATATAATCACCACGGCCGGATACGCTGCACTGTCCTGACAGAAGACCGCCAGGAACCTGACTTCGCGATCACACCCGGCTCATCCTCACATCATTAATCCAATTACACTCAAAGTTATGGATAACAAGCTTTATCAACGATTCGCCATTTTTTTGGCTCTATTCCAGATTGTGGTACTGAGCGGTTGCGGAATGCTTGGCGGCGCACGCCCGCAAGCCGCAGAGACCGGGCCGGAACCACGCCAGGTCGACCTCTTTTACATCACCGACCGCGCCCCGGATGCCGACGGTGGCCGGTATTTCAGCGGCGCACGTGGCGAACTCAGCTACGGGGTGTCGCACATCAGCATTCCACCCGGCCACGTCATGGGCCGCCACGAGGAACCGTCCCTGCTCAAGTTCGAGTGGACGCACGAGGAGGATAAGCACATCAAGCTGCGCGACGTCCTGAGACTGACCCGGGTAGAGCTCACCACCCGTCTCGGCCGCGCCATCGAGGCCTCTCCGGACAATAAACTGATGGTCTTCGTCCACGGCTACAACGAGGAGTTCCCCGAAACCTGCCGGATGGTGGCGCAGTTCGCCGATGACCTCAAATTCTCCGGCCCCGTCGTGCTGTTCAGCTGGCCATCACAGGGCAGCCTGACCGGCTACACCGTGGATGAAACCAATGCGGAATGGGCGCAGACACACTTTGTCGAGGTAATGTCAGCCTTGCTGGAGCAGGTCCCGGCGCACAACATCTACCTGGTCGGGCATAGCATGGGCAATCGCATCATCGGGCGCGCCATGACCACACTGGCAAGCGACCGCCTGGAAAGCGACCTGATGCTGTTTCGCGAAATCATCATGATTGCGCCGGACATCGACGCCGAGGTCTTCCGCCAGGACATGGCGCCACGCCTGGCTCGCACCGGCATCCACATGACACTGTACGCCTCGTCGAAGGATCGCGCCCTGCTGGCATCGAAAGCGTTCCACGGTTACCCGCGCGCCGGGGATTCCGGTGAGGCACTGGTTGTGGTGGATGGCATGGAAACCATCGATGCCAGCGACGCCTCGGGCGGATTGCTCGGCCATTCCTATTTCGCCGAGGACCGCCGCATCATGGAAGATATTTTTGGACTGCTGCAGACCGGGCAGCGCGCCGATGACCGCTTCGGGCTCGAGGCCCGGGAAACCGACCAGGGCCGCTACTGGACTTTCCGGAAATGAGCCAAATGGTGTCAGAAACGAACCACGGCGTCCCCGCCATGTTCGATCCAGCCATGGATCATCTTCTTTGTCGTAAAACCACTCGCACAGGTACCGTCCCTGTCGATCACAATGACACCGCCCCTGCCCCTGACCTTGCGC
>CAMYJI010000060.1 GCA_947258545.1 uncultured Ectothiorhodospiraceae bacterium | reverse complement strand
AAAGCGATTCTGCCTTCTGCGTGCGCTTATCATGTCGGTTCAGTTCGCGGCTTATCCGCGAGCACCTCCCGAGTAGGTAACCAGGGAACCCTTGCCTGTGTTGCCACTGCTACCGGTTACCTTGCTGACCGGCTGCGGCAGTTCCTCGTTGCGCTTCTGCTCCATGGCCATCGCCTGGACCGGTCCGTGGCGCAGGGTCGGGTTGCGGCGGGTCGCGGAAACACCTTCCGTGCCGGTCATGCTGCCACTGCGCTCCCAGTCATCGCCGGTGATCTTCAGGCCGGCATCCTGGCCCTCGCCGGTGATACGCCCCTTGACCCGGCCCTCGATTTCCGTGGCCACGACAGGACGCATCTCGGCAGCCTGCACAGAGTCACCGCCGAAACGGGCCTCCTCGGTACCGGTGATCTTGCCGGTCGCCATGCCGAAGGGGCCGGTAATATGACCCTGCTCGTAACGGTTGCCGGTCACACCCGTGGAACCCAGCGCCTGCTGGGCACCGCCGGAAGGCGATGTCACGCTGAACTGCTGCCAGGGGGCGCTGCCCATGGACTGCGGAAAATCCGGGCTGGCGGTATCGGCCGGAGTGGCGGGGCAGACATCGGCGAACTGGTCGGCGCCGACATACGGCGTACCGGATACCGGCTCGCAGGCGCCCTTGCGATCACCGGTCATCTTGCCACCCACACCGGGTTGCTGGCCGGTCATCGCCGGACCTGGTGTGCTGCGCATCGGACGCGTACGCGCAGCTGCGAAGGTTGACTCATCCGTCGAACAAAAACCTTCATATTGATCCGTACCTGCGTACGGCGTACCGGTCACAGCCTTGCAGCTGCCCGGCTCATCGCCGGTCACGCTGGCTGTACGGCCGGTCATGGTCCCGGTCACGGCCTTTCCCTTGAGCGTTGCGGACACGCCGACCTTGCGGTCCTGCGGTTGCGGAGCGCTATTGCAGAATCCGCTGAACTGTTCCTGGCCGATATAATCGTCGCCGGTGACGTCACGGCAACTGCCGGCCTCGTCACCGGTCATGTTCTCACGTCGACCAACCGTGGTGCCGGTGACGCTGCCGCCGCGAAGCGTGGTGGAGGCACCAACCTTCGCGGGCGCGGAGCCGATGTCGGAGGGCTCGGCGTACTGGGTACCGGTCAGCACCCGGGTCATGCCGGGCTCGTCGCCCGTGACCTTCTCGGAACGACCAACATTGGAACCGGTCATGACCTTGCCCTTGCGGGTCTCCTTCTGCGTGACCTTGCGCGGTCCCTTGGTGAGGAATTCGCCGCAATAGGCCTGCGACTGCTCGGCCGTGATGTACTCGTTGCCGGTCACCCGCTTGCAGGTACCCGGTTCGTTGCCGGTCACATTGGCACCGCGCCCTGTCTTGTCACCACTCACGGGATTGCCGTGTGAGGTCTGTGTCACGCTGACCTTGCGCGGCGTGGCTTTCGGGTCGCTCTGGCAGAAATCGCGGAAGATATCCGCACCCAGGTACTCGGTGCCGGTAACGCCGCGGCAGGTACTGGGCTCATCGCCGGTGACGCTGGCGCTGCGACCCACCATGGTACCGGTAACCATCTGGCCACGGCTGGTTTCACTGGCACCCACTTTCCACGGCTGATCCTCGGCTGCGCCGGTTTCCACGGCCGCCTTCGGGCGCACCCGTCCGCAGGGCGCGGACTTCTTCTGGCCGCTGCTGCCATTGCGGCTGCGTTCCTCGCGCAGCGTCTTCGCCAGCTCCCGGCTGCTGAGGTTCGGGTTGCCGGCACGCGCGGCCTGCGCGGCCGATATACCATTTTTGCTGACACCGGCCTTGCCGCGCGACGACATGGCCTCGCGGCGCGCCAGCGAGGCGGCACGACCAGTGGAACGCTTCACGGTAACCGGCCGGATTGTATTCATGGCCTGCTTCACCACCGGTGCGGCAGGGCTGGCAGGCGCAGTGGCCTCTGCCCTTTCCCGCTTGCAGCCACAGCCGCAACCGCTCTTTTCACCGCTGTCCGCGGCGGGCTGGGCTGCCGACGCCGCCTCGCTGCCTGACGTCGCCATGCGGGTACGGTCACCGCCCTGCAGGCCGGACTTGCCGCTGCTCGACATCGCCTGGCGGCGCGCCATGGAAGCGGCACGCCCGCTGCTAGCCGGCGCCGACGCTCTGGGCCGCGAAGGTGCAACCCTCGTCTGCGCGGGAGCTGCTGTCGACATCGATCCATTGCCGCCGGATGTCGCCATGCGGGTGCGATCCCCGCCCTGCAGGCCGGACTTGCCGCTGCTCGACATCGCCAAACGACGCGCCATGGAAGCGGCACGCCCGCTGGCGGCCGGCGCCGCTGCAGCCCTTGCCCGTACCGGCGCGGATGCAGCCGTGGATTGCGTGGTACCGGCAGACGACACGGCAGCCAGTGCGGACTTGCCGCCGCTGCTCATGGCGCGGCGTCTTGCCAGCACCAGCTCGCGTGTGCTCTGGGTGGTAGCTGTTTGTGCCATTGTTAACCCCGTTGAATCAGCGTTTATCCTGTCACCGGCACCCGGCTGTTACCGGGCGCCGGAGCCGATGCCTCAGCCGCGCCCCTCGAATACGACAAAGGCGGCACCCTGGCTCTGGGTGTAGTTGTCGTAACCGGTCAGGCGCACGTGATGGTCCGGGAAGGCACGGTGACAGGCCTCCAGCTCGGCAAGCACGGTATTGATGTTTTGCTCGCCGAAGAACGGCAGCTTCCACATGGTCCAGTAGTGATCAAATGACCTGCTGGGGTGCTCGTGCTCGATGGCCGGCGACCAGCCGTTGCCGAGAATGTAGGCGATCTGCGCCTGGATCTCGTTCATGTCCATCTTGGGCAGGAAACCGAAGGTCTCCAGCGTGCTGGTGGTTTCGAAATTTCCAATTTCTGTCGCAGCTGACATGGTTCTATCCTCTTGAATGTTTTTTCAGATCGAAACGATTTGGCTATGGAATGCCTGCTTAGGCAACGTCCAGCTTGTCAACGGTCTCGAACTCGAACTTGATTTCTTTCCAGGTCTCCATGGCGATGGCCAGCTCGGGGCTGGTACGTGCCGCCTCAGTAAGGATGTCCACGGATGACCCTGGGTACCACCACCGAACTGCAGCATGGAGTCATCACCGAAGATGGTGACCAGGGCCGGCATGTGCCAGACGTGGATACCACCGGAGGCGACAGCGAAGACGCCCGGCAGGGAGCCCCAGTCCTGATCGAAGAACACACCACGTGCACGATCTTCCGGTACGAAGGATTCGCGCAGCTGGTCAACGAAGCCCAGGGTCGACTGACGATCGCCTTCGAGCTTGCCGACCACGGTACCGGTATGCAGGTGGTCACCACCGGACAGACGCAGGCACTTGGCCAGCACGCGGAAGTGAATGCCGTGTTTCGGATGGCGGTCGATCACGGCGTGCATGGCGCGGTGGATGTGCAGCAGCATGCCGTTTTCACGACACCAGTTGGCCAGGCCGGTATTGGCGGTAAAGCCACCGGTCAGGAAGTCGTGCATCATGATGGGCGAACCCACTTCCTTGGCGAACTCGGCGCGCTTGTACATCTCTTCCGGCGTGGCTGCGGTTACGTTCAGGTAGTGACCCTTGCGCTCACCGGTTTCCTGCTCGGCCTTCTGAAGGGCCTCGCCGACGAACTCGAAACGGTCACGCCAGCGCATGAAGGGCTGCGAGTTGACGTTCTCGTCGTCCTTGGTCATGTCCAGGCCGCCGCGCAGACATTCGTACACGGCACGGCCGTAGTTCTTGGCAGACAGGCCCAGCTTGGGCTTGATGGTTGCACCCAGCATCGGACGGCCGTACTTGTTCAGGCGGTCGCGCTCGACCTGGATGCCGGCGGGCGGTCCACCGCAGGTCTTGATGTAGGCGATCGGGAAACGGATGTCCTCGAGACGCAGGTGCTTCAGCGCCTTGAAGCCGAACACGTTACCGACCAGCGAGGTCAGCACGTTGACGACGGATCCTTCCTCGAACAGATCGATCGGGTAGGCGACGAACGCGTAGAACGATTCGGGGTCGCCCGGAACGTCCTCGATACGATAGGCACGTCCCTTGTAGTACTCAAGGTCTGTAAGCAGCTCTGACCACACGGTACTCCAGGTACCGGTAGAGCTTTCTGCGGCCACGGCGGCGGCTACCTCTTCACGCGGCACCTCGGGCTGTCCGGTGACCTTGAAGCAGGCCAGCAGGTCAGTATCGAGCGGCACATAGTCCGGCGTCCAGTATTTTTCGCGGTATTCCTTCACGCCCGCTTTGTAGGATGATTCTGCCATTTTCGTCTCCTGTTTCGTTGACTGTCTGGTGAATTAACTGAATTCTGTGCTCAGGCATGGAGCGTAATGTTGAGCATAGGTTGAATCGTACAATCTGTTCCAATCAATAT
Source organism: uncultured Ectothiorhodospiraceae bacterium (assembly GCA_947258545.1). Classification (GTDB taxonomy): domain Bacteria; phylum Pseudomonadota; class Gammaproteobacteria; order UBA9214; family UBA9214; genus CAMYJZ01. The sequence goes on along the minus strand of CAMYJI010000060.1, from coordinate 11,577 downwards.
TTTATAGAACTTGCATAGAATATTATCTATACATCAATTTTCACCCGTAAACGCCGGATTCTTCACGGCCACGCCCCGCAAGGCGGCCTTTTCCTGTCATGCCAGCCCCTGAGCACGCCGCGCCGACCAGTAGGCCTTGCTGCCGACCGGCTGGCCGTGCATGAGGGCGCTGCGCAGCCGGCGGGTCTTTTCCACCATCCGCCAGGTCGAGCGATTGTTGTTATACGCCGAGACATCCCGCAGGTCGACCCAGATCACCTCGTGCGACTCGTCGTTGCCGGGCACCGGCAGGCGGTTGTCGATCTGGACGAGGAAACGAATATCGATATGTTCATGCCAAAGGTCGTGCACACTGGCCGGGATGGCATGAATGTCGACATCGAACACCTCGCCGCTCAGCAAATGCACGTGTTCCGGGTCGATCCCGGTTTCCTCGGCGGTCTCGCGCAGCGCGACCCGCAGGATGTCGGCATCGCCGTCGGCATGGCCGCCGGGCTGGAACCACTGGCCCTGCTTGACGTGGTGCATGATCAGGGCCTGGCTGAAATCCGGGCTGACCACCCAGGCCGAGCCGGTAACATGCATGGGTAGGTGTTCACGGTTGAAGACATCCCTGTTGGCTTCGACGAAGGCACGCGCACGCTGCACAAAGCCCGCCTCCTCCAGGAAACGCGTGTCATGGCGGTTGAGCAGCTGGAGCAGTTCCTGACGATGCATGGCTCAGGTCCCGGACGGGTTGTGAATAGCGTTGATGGCTGCCGCCGCAGCCTCTTCCACATCCGCCTCGCGACCGGAAATGGTGAGGCGGCCATGAGCACCAACGGCCCGCACATCGATCAGTGTGATATTCGCGGCCTTCTCCGCCTGGTTGGCGGCATAGATGATGTAACCAGCCGGTGCACACTCCAGGATAAACATGCTCTGTCCCGGCAGGATCATGGAGCCGCCGCGGTGCTGGCGATTGATAAGCACGCAGTGGTCAGCCGTCATGCCGCGGATGATCTCCTGCCATTCGATGCGGCATTCCTGCCGGTCGTTCAGCGTGGCGCCGAGATTGTCCAGCAGGATATGTCCGACCTCGCGCACGTCGCTCTGATCGCGGTGATGGACCACCATCGAGCCAAACGCGCGCTCCACCACCTGCTGGGTCAGGTTGACGCGGGTGGCCTTCAGGGCGATGTCGGTGAACATGTGGATCGCCATACCCGGGGAAACTTCCATCCACAGGCAGGCATCGCCAGGCACCGGCGGAAAACCCTGCGACACCGATGCCATGTACTCGGCAAGCTGGGGCTGCAGGGAGTCGATGTAGACGTAGGTTCTGAGTTTTACGACTGTATCCACTGTATGTCTGGCCTTGACTGGATGCGCTAGCGCTCAGCGCCGGTCGCCCTTCCTGGCGGGCGCCACGAGACCTTGTCAGATACGAGAATCGAGACAGGTTTCGCCGCGAGAAGCTTAGGCAAAGCGATACTTCGATACAAATAAATAAAATCACATCCTAAGATAGATATTTATCTATATTAGGGATGGAAGCCCGAAATACGACCCGGACAGGCCGGCGCGCCAGCGCGGCTTGAAATCGGGTCAATGACGCCTGAAGGGGACGATTTCAGCCTTCTCCGGCCGCCCCTCCCCGCCACGCTCGTATTTCTCCAGGGTATCCAGTGCCGGTGGAAATTCGCTCATCAGGCGCGCGTGAAGATCGCGGGTATTTTCATGAAAGAACACGATTTCCACCGGAGCTGGCCCGCTCAATGAATCCCGCCGTTCCGCCTTCGAGAGATCCCACGCCAGCATGATCAGGCGACCACCCCTGCCCTCTTGCACGACATAACTCAGATTGTCCACGAAGACCACTTCATCCCGGGTGATGACCGCCAGCAATTGCATGCTGCGGACCGGCACAAAGGCGCAGCCGGTCGCGCTGCGGGCGAGTGCCCGCCGGCAACGGTTGAACAGATCGGCCCTGATGCTGCTAGGCTCGCGTTCGATCTCTTCGGGGCGGAAAAAGACCTCGGTGTCGATTCTCATTTTGACCAGGCAGGATACCGGCAACGTCTGACGTATACGAAATGGAAAGGAATAGACGGACAAGCACACCCGGATTCCCTCACCCGTTGGTAACGACCTGATTCTAGCGCAGGACCCGGACCCGCGGGAGGGCAGGTCCGGCAGCCATGGAAGAACTGACAAGGATAACAGGGTACCATTCATTCAACCCGGTCAGCAGCCGTCCCGGCGGGCACATGAATGCCGTCGCTTGTGTGCGGCACACGGGAAGAACACACCAGCGACTGTGGCTGGCCCGGGTATCCGTGTAACGACTAACCGCAAACAGCGAACACCTCACCGCCCATCCTGCGATTACGGTAACCTGGAGATGATGAAATGTCCGAGAACTGGCACCCACCCCAGGCACTGCTGTTGATGGGTACCCATTGCCCCTGGTGCCCCAAGGTGCTGGAGTCACTGAAAGAGTTACTCGCGGACGGCGCCATTGCTACGCTGGAAACCGTGTATGTCGAGGAACAACCCGAGCTTGCCGCCGAACTCGAAGTCAGGACCGTGCCCTGGCTACGCATCGGACCCTTCGAACTGGAAGGCATGCGCTCCGCGGCGGAACTGCGCGACTGGGCGAAAAAAGCGGGTTCGCGCGCCGGACTGGCGCAGTATCTTGATGAACTGTTGTCGAGCGGCGGCATCGACAAGGCGCTGGGGCTGGTGCGCCGGGACTCAGCCGCCCTCGATGCCCTGCTTACCCTGTTCGCCGATCCCGACACGCAGCTCAACACCCGTATCGGCATCAGCGCCATCATGGAAGACCTCGACGGCAGTGAACTGCTTCAGGGCCTGGTAGTGCCGCTGGGCGAACTCACCCGTCACGCGGAGGCACGCATCCGCGGCGATGCCTGTCATTACCTCGGATTAAGTGGCAGCACTCAGGCGGCCATCTATATACGCCCACTGCTGGAGGACAACGACGCGGATGTCAGGGAAGTGGCCGCGGAGAGCCTGGCCAGGTTGAAAGGATAGCGGCCGGCTTAAGACACGAACAGTCAGTCAATCCCGCACATGCCGCCACCACAGCAGGGGCCACTGCTGCAGGCCGGGGCAGCCGCATCACCGAGGCTGGAACGGCGCACCACCTGCCCGCCGGTAATCAACTTTTGCACCAGGGCATTTGCCGGCGTCACGCCGGTATCGATCCCGGCCAGGGTGCACAATTCACCCCATGTCGCCACCCGCTCGCTCATCCGGTGACGGACCTCGACCACCTCGCCGTTGGCCTCACAACGATAATCATAACTTGGCATGATCCTTCTCCATGTAAAAAAACACTATGCTAAGGAAGCCCTGATTAATCGAGAAAAGCCGGTCATTGCGAGCGCGATGTACACGGAGAAGGTGAGACCGGGAACCGGTCGAGAGGCTGGCCTGGGCCATGAACAAGTGCCGCGTGAGGCATGGAAGCCGGGAGCGGCCAGCGCGGCAATCTCGGAATTTGGAATCCATCGTTTGGAGATTGCTTCGTCCCGCAACGGCCTGCGGCCTCGCGGTCCCCGCAATGACGGATTAATCAGAGTTTCCCGAATTATAACCCGCTGGAATACCTTTCTGACATACAGGCAGGCCGAATGGAACCTCAGGAGGCCTTGCGGGAATCGGCGCCGAGCCCGGATCGAGATTCCTCGAGATACTTCCCGGGCAGGGTGAAGGCGAAAGTGGAACCGGTCCCCGGCCAGCTGCTGATCTCGAGACTGCTGCCGTAATGCTCAAGGACGTGCTTGACGATGGAAAGCCCCAGGCCGGTACCGCCGGCTTCGCGTGAACGGCCCACATCGACGCGGTAAAAACGCTCGGTCAGCCGTGCCAGGTGCTGCGGCAGGATACCCACACCCGTATCGACCACCTCAAAACGTACACCGAGCGGAACCCGTTTGAGCGTAACAGTGATATCACCGCCTGCCGGGGTGTAGCGAACGGCATTCATCAGCAGGTTTGACATGGCGGCATACAGGTCCTCCCGCTGCCCGCCTGCCTGTACATTTTCTGCCACATCCAGGTGAAACCGGTGACCTCCCCTGTGCTCACTGGCGACACGCACCTCTTCCATGACTTCCGCAACCAGGGCTGACAGGGACACCGACTGCAGCTGCTCGTCCTCATGGCGACTTTCCAGCCTGGCCAGGGTCAGCAGGTCCTGTAATATAAACATCATGCGCTGACTCTGGCGCTTCATGCGGGCAAGCGGTTTCTCCAGTTCCGGTTTGTCCCCTATCCCCGCCTCCAGTTGTTCTATAGACCCCTGCAGTACCGACAACGGTGTGCGCAGTTCATGGGAGGCATTGGCAATAAAATCACGCCGCATCAGTTCGATCAGGTGCTGCTCGGTCACATCGCGGGCCAACAGCAGGTACTGCTGCTGGCCATAGGCCACGACCCTGAGCGACAGCCGGGTATCCCCACCGGGCAGCAGCTGCAGCGGTAGCGGTTGATCAAAATCCCCGGCATCCAGGTATTGGTGAAAATCGGGATGGCGTATCAGGTTGGTTATCGGCTGGCCGGCATCGCTCTTGCGCACCCCCAGCAGGGTCGTGGCTGCCTTGTTGAGCCACTGGATATTGAATTCACGGTTCAGTACGACGGTGGCATACGGCAAGGCCCGCGTGGAAGTCTTGAACTCCTTGAGCAGCCGGCCAATCTGTTTCTTGCCACTGGCCGCCTTGCGGCGCCGCACCTCGACGCGAAAGAAGACGTAACCCCAGATGCCGGGGGTCGAGTACGGCAGCTGCTTGGTTGATCTGTCCAGCCAGCGGATCAAAAGTCGCAGGTGATAGAGATTCCAAAGCAGATACGCGAGGATACCGCCGGTCACCAGCCAGGTCGCAAGCCCGGTCAGCAGCCCCACCAGCCACACCAGTGCCAGCAGACCGCCGACGGTCCAGAGCTCCTCGCGCCATGCCGTGGGCAACATCATGTCAGTTGTCCCTGGTACTGAAGCGGTAACCGGCACCCCGCACGGTCTGTACCAGGCCGGCCTTGCCCGATGGTTCCAGCGCCTTGCGCAGGCGCCGGATATGCACATCGACGGTGCGTTCCTCGATAAAGACCTGGTGCCCCCATACGCCATCGAGTAACTGGCTGCGCGAAAAAACCCGGTCCGGATGGGCCATGAAGTGCTTCAGCAGGCGGAACTCGGTGGGCCCGAGCCTGAGTTCGCCACTACCCGCCATGGCACGGTGGGTGTCGATCTCGAGCGTAATACCCCCGATCTCGATCCGCTCCTGCGGCCCCCCGCCGTTATGTTTGCGTAATTGCGAGCGGATTCGCGCCTGCAGTTCCTTCAGCGAGAACGGCTTGACCAGGTAATCATCGGCACCGCCATCGAGTCCCGAGACGCGGTCACTGACCTCGCCGCGCGCGGTCAGCATGATGACCGGCAAATCGAGAAATTTTTTGACCCGCCTGATCTGGCGCAACCACTGCAGGCCACTGGCGTCAGGGAGCATCCAGTCCAGCAACAACAGGTCGGGGGAGGAGTGTTCGAGCTTGCGGCGGGCCTCGCCGATCGTGCCGGCGGTAAGGGTGTCATAACCGGCCTGTTCCAGTGACTCACTCAGCATGTCACGCAGATCAGCCTCATCTTCCACTATAAGAATATGAGCCATTCCCAGTTGTCCGGGGAGTGCGTTTCGACTGCCTTCAGGCGCCGATTTCCTGCTCGAGTTGTTCGATGGTGGTGTGTCGCACATCTTTGCCCTTGACCAGGTAGACGACATATTCGCATATGTTCTTGGAATGGTCGCCGATGCGTTCCAGCGAACGTGCCACCCAGATCAATGATTGGAACTCCTCGGTATCCTGCGGGTCCGCCTTGATGTGCTGGATCAGCTCCGTCAGCAGCTCGACATAACGCCGGTCAATGTCCTCGTCCCGACGTGCGGCCTGGACAGCGGCCTGTACATCCATGCGTACGAAGGTATCCAGGGCCTCGCGCAGCAAACTCACGACCAGCTGGCCCATGGCGGCGATCTGCTGCATCAGCTGATCCTTGCCCTGGAATGACGAGGTCACCAGATCCATGGCGATATGGGCTATCTTCTCGGACTCATCACCGATACGTTCGATATCCGTAATGGTCTTGATGATCGCCATCACCATGCGCAGGTCACCGGCCGCCGGCTGGCGGCGGGCGAGGATATAGGTGCAGTCCTCGTCGATACTGACTTCCTGGGCATTGACCCGGTGATCGGTACGTATCACGTACTCGGCCAGTTCGGTATTCTGCTCCGTGAGCGATGTCAGCGCGTCATTTACCTGGCGTTCGACCAGCCCGCCCATGGACACGACCCTATTACGCAGGCTTTCCAGCTCGCGGTCGAACCTATGATGGATATGCTCGCCAAGATTTGTTGGGTCCATAACTCTCGCCTGCAGTAGCTAAGTTATTGTGTCATAACGACCTGACTGATTCTATACAGGGATTATGACATAGATATGACATAAATCCCTGCCTGACTAGCCGGTTAAATCCTGGATATTCAATTGTGATTGTAATACTGCTGTCATATTCCGGCCGTATTGTTTCAGTCAGATCGTAAAAGCTTACTACCACTAAGCCAGGAGATTAATTACATGAATACCAAACTTAGCCCCCTGCTGATGGCCGGCCTGATCGGTCTTGGTTTCAGCCAGACCAGTGTCGCACGCGACAATATCGTCATCGTCGGATCCAGTACTGTCTACCCCTTCTCGACGGTGGTGGCCGAGCGCTTTGGCAAGAGCACCCGATTCAAAACCCCCAAGGTCGAGTCCACCGGCTCTGGCGGCGGTCTCAAGCTGTTCTGCGCAGGTCTCGGCGTGAAACATCCGGACATCACCAATTCATCCCGCAAGATAAAGGAATCCGAGATCGAGCAGTGCAAGGGCAACGGGGTCAAGGACATCATCGAGGTCAAGATCGGCTATGACGGCATCGCCCTGGCCCAGTCCAATACCGTTCCGCTAATGGAACTGTCACTGCGCGACGTCTACCTGGCCCTCGCCAAGGAGGTCCCGGACCCGGAAGGTTCTGAAAAGCTGGTAGAGAACCCCTACAAGACCTGGCAGGAGGTGAACCCGGAATTGCCGGCTAACGCCATCGAGGTGCTGGGCCCACCCCCGACCTCCGGCACCCGTGATGCCTTCGTGGAACTGGCCATGGAAGGCGGCTGCAAGACCTTCGACTGGGTCAAGGCCATGAAAAAGCAGGACAAAAAGGAATACAAGCGAGTCTGCCACACCATCCGTGAGGACGGTGCCTACGTGGAGGCCGGCGAAAACGACAATCTGATCGTGCAGAAGCTGGAGGCCAATCCCAAGGCCCTGGGGATCTTCGGCTTCAGCTTCCTGGACCAGAACATAGACCGTGTCCAGGGCGCGGTCATCAATGGCGTGGCACCGGAGTTTGAATCCATTGCCGACGGCGAGTACCCTATCTCACGCCCCCTCTACTTCTATGCAAAGAAGGCGCATGTGGGCTCGATACCGGGCATTCGCGAATACCTGGCAGAGTTCACCAGCGATAAGGCCTGGGGCGAGGACGGCTACCTGTCCGACAAGGGCCTGATACCCATGCCGGACGAGGAACGCCAGAAGGTGACGGATGACGTCAGGAACCTGAACCCGATGTAAACAACCGGGCTGCATGGAGCCTGTCAAACAGGTGGGTGTGCTTGCCGGTGCACCCACCTGTTTTTTTAACAAGAAAGCGAACAATTGGACACGACCAACCTTTTTATCGTCATCTGCCTGCTGGCTGCCGCCGCCTATGTCTTCGGCCGCCAGCGCGCCTATGCCACCAGCGGCAAGTCGATTCGGAACCTGCACTCACTGCCGGGGCACTACGGGCTTTACGCCCTCATCCTGACCACCCTGCCCGCCGTGGCGATGCTGATGTTCTGGTCCATGCTGGCACCCCGGGTGATCGAGGCGCTCCTGCTGACCGACTTGCCTGCCGGGGTGCAGGACTGGTCACAGGAACAACTGGGCCTGCTGCTCAACGATGTACGCAACAGCCTCAAGGGGTACAGCGTCGCCAGTGACAAGCCCGAGTTGATTGCGCAACTCGGCGAGCGTTACCTGGCCATGGCGAACACCAGCAACTGGTTGCTGTGGGTCACGGCGCTGAGTCTGTGTGCCGGGGGGCTGGCCTGGGCCTGGCGCAGCATCCACGTGGACCACCCGGCCCGTCATCGGGTAGAGGCCGTCGCGGTCTCCGGCCTGATCGCCTGTTCACTGATCGCCCTGCTGACCACCATCGGCATCATCCTGTCGGTACTATTTGAATCATTGAGGTTTTTCCAGCATGTCCCGGTCACCGAGTTCCTGTTCGGTCTGGACTGGAGTCCGCAGATGGCCATTCGTGCCGACCAGGTAGGTTCCTCGGGGGCCTTTGGTGCCGTGCCGCTGTTTACCGGTACGCTGTTGATCTCGGCCATAGCCATGCTGGTCGCCGTTCCCGTCGGACTGATGTCGTCGATCTACCTGGCGGAATATGCCAGCCGGCGCGTCCGCACGATTCTGAAACCGGTGCTGGAAATCCTCGCCGGCATCCCGACCGTGGTTTACGGTTTCTTTGCAGCACTCACCGTGGCCCCGCTGGTGCGTGATGCCGGCAACTGGCTGGGGCTGGAGGTCGCCTCGGAGAGTGCGCTGGCCGCGGGCCTGGTCATGGGCATCATGATCATCCCGTTCGTGTCATCGATATCCGACGACGTGATTTCTGCGGTGCCCCGTGCCATGCGCGAGGGCTCCTACGGGCTGGGGGCGACCCAATCGGAGACCATTCGCCGGGTGATCATACCGGCGGCGCTGCCGGGTATCGTGGGTGGCATACTGCTGGCGGTATCACGCGCCATCGGAGAGACCATGATCGTGGTGATGGCGGCTGGACTGGCCGCCAACCTGACCGCCAACCCGCTGGAGGCGGTGACCACGGTCACGGTGCAGATCGTGACCCTGCTGGTCGGTGATCAGGAATTCGACAGTCCCAAGACGCTGGCGGCCTTCGCCCTCGGGCTGACCCTGTTCATCGTCACGCTGATACTTAATATAATCGCCCTTCAGATCGTGCGTCGCTATCGCGAACAGTATGACTGAGATCCCGGTCACCGGAGTCTGCCAGCCCAAATGAAACAACGTACCGTCGACCTGATGCAAAAGAAGCTCAAGCGCCGTTATGCGGCCGAGCGGCGTTTCCAGTGGTATGGGAGGATCTCCATCCTGATCGCGCTGGCCTTTCTAACGCTGATGTTCATCAACATCGTCGGCAAGGGCTACAGCGCATTCCTGCAAACCCATATCCAGCTGGCCATTGACCTGGAGTCAGACGCCTTTTCGGAGCAGACCGGCGACAGTGACGCACTCTACACCGCCGATTACAGCGGCCTGATAAAAAAGGCGCTGCGCAAACAGTTCCCGGATGTCACCAATCGACGTGACAAGCGCGCCCTCTACCAGCTGGTCAGTCCCGGCGCGGGTTACAAGCTGCGTGACCGGGTGATCGCGGATCCCGCGCTCATCGGACAGACCGTCGAAGTCTGGCTGACGGCGGACGACGATGTCGACATGTATGTCAAACACCCACCCCGGGACAAACCCGGCGAGAAGCCGACCGGTCAGCGGCTCTCCGAGAAGCAACGCGCCTGGTTGGAGCAGCTGCGCAGTGAGGACCGGCTGGAGAAACATTTCAACACCACCTTCTTCACAGCCGGGGACTCGCGCGAGCCCGAGCTGGCCGGCATCTGGGGCGCCCTGGCGGGCTCCTTCTTTACCTTGCTGGTCACCCTCTGCCTGTCTTTCCCGATCGGCGTGGGCGCCGCCATCTACCTGGAAGAATTTGCCCCCAAGAACAAGTGGACGGACCTGATCGAGGTCAATGTCAACAACCTCGCGGCCGTGCCGTCCATCGTCTTCGGCCTGCTCGGTCTGGCGGTCTTCATCAACTTCTTCGGGGTGCCGCGTTCGGCGCCGATCGCCGGCGGCTTCGTGCTGACCCTGATGACCCTGCCCGTGATCATCATTTCCAGCCGCGCGGTCCTCAAGGCGGTACCGCCATCCATCCGCGAAGCGGCACTGGGCGTCGGTGCGTCCAAGGTACAGATGGTGTTCAGCCACGTGGTACCACTGGCCCTGCCCGGGATGCTGACCGGCACCATCATCGGCATGGGCCGGGCACTGGGTGAAACCGCACCCTTGCTGATGATCGGTATGATGGCCTTCGTGGTGGACATCCCCGCCGGGTTTTTCGATTCATCCACGGCCCTGCCGGTCCAGATCTACCTTTGGGCGGACAGCCCGGAACGGGGTTTTGAAGAACGGACTTCCGCGGCGATCATGGTGCTGCTGGCATTCCTGGTCGTCATGAACGCCGCCGCGGTGTACTTGCGCAAGCGGTTTGAACGCAAATGGTAGATGCCGGAAAATACCGGGGACCCTCATGAAAGCAGCTGTAGACACCACAATGGAAATCTCAAAAGACCCGACAGCAAGCGGGGCCCCGAAGAAACACAGGGATAATGACACCCTGTCGCTGGAGGGCGCCATCGAGACCGTCGGTGATATTACCGTCGAAAACCCGCGCATCCAGTGCGGCAACGTCAACGTCTTCTATGGCGACAAGCAGGCCATCAAGAACGTCTCCATCGAGATCGGCCGCAACGAGGTGATCGCCATGATCGGTCCCTCCGGCTGCGGCAAGTCGACCTTCCTGCGCTGCCTCAACCGTATGAATGACATCATCGAAAGCTGCGTCGTCAGCGGCGACATCCAGCTCGATGAAAAGGACATCTACAGCAAGACGACCGACGTGGTCACCTTGCGCGCACAGGTCGGCATGGTGTTTCAGCGCCCGAACCCGTTTCCGAAATCCATTTATGAAAACGTCGCCTATGGTCCGCGTATCCACGGCCTGGTGGACAGCAAGGTTGATCTGGACGAGACCGTGGAAACCAGCCTGCGCAGGGCAGGCCTGTGGGACGAGGTCAAGGACCGCCTGCACCAGCCCGGCACCAGCCTCTCCGGCGGCCAGCAACAACGCCTGTGTATCGCCCGCACCATCGCGGTAAGGCCGGAGGTTATCCTGATGGACGAACCCTGTTCCGCCCTGGATCCGATCGCCACGGCACGCATCGAGGAACTCATGGACGAGCTCAGTCAGAATTTCACCATCGTGATCGTCACCCACTCCATGCAGCAGGCCGCGCGCGTCTCGCAGCGTACCGCCTATTTCCACCTTGGTGAACTGGTCGAGGTCGGCGACACCCGCCGCATCTTTACCAACCCGCAGCACCGTCTCACGGAAGGCTATATCACGGGCCGCTTCGGCTGATTACCAGATCCTCTGGTGCGCAGAGTGCACCTAACATTCTGCAACTGCCATTCCGGCGCAAGCCGGAATCCGGTTACCGCCTGATCAACAACACCTGGAGTCCAGGTCTGCGCTGCGCTCCGCCCGGAATAGCGGCTGGATCAAAGCTTCACTTAGACGAAAAGAAAGGGATGCCGGACGTCCCTGTCCGACATATAACGGGA
>CAMYJI010000059.1 GCA_947258545.1 uncultured Ectothiorhodospiraceae bacterium | reverse complement strand
CTGGGTCTCCTCCCATCTCCACGCAATACAGACGCCCCATGTCGCTAAGAGAGCAGTTGAATCCATTACTATACGGTGCAGGATTGTTATGCGCGGAACAGCTTGGATCAGTCTCGACTGTGTGGGGCAGGCGCCATTCACTAAAACCGAGTTAACCCGTACCTCCGTCGGCGTTCATGGCGTCAATCCAACTGTTAGCTATATGCCAATTCATATCACCAGCAGGAGAAATTCCACCCACTCCGAAGGTGTTGCTTGATGCCAGGTTTGCATTCGCCAGCCAGGTAATGTTCTGGTCCGTGTCATAGACTGCCTGCCAGTCGGTGCCACCTGGTGTTGCCGGTAACACGCCAACCAGCGCCGCGTGCGACGGCAGTATAATTATACTAATAACCACGGCGCAGAACGCGCCCAACAAAGGTGATTTACTCATTACTCTCTACTCACATCTTTGGTTCATATATCCAGTCTTCTAGCTTGTCTGACCGGGTTTGAACAACGTACCAAGCTGTTCGTTTAGTTGCACTTGTACTAAAGGACTAGGTGTACTTGACCCACGCCTTGGGTGGGTTCCCGCCTGTTACGCAGCTCTAACACAAGGAACGGCTGAGCGTCCGAGTTGGATTGATGAAGACATTCAATGCATCGCTGTATAGCCGCTCAATTCCAGGTAGCCGCGACCGGTATGGCTGCCGCTGACGTCCACCGCGCCTTCCCAGTAGCGCACGCTGTGCTCCATGCGCTGATCATCGAACATTGCCTGTACCTCGAAATCCAGCGAAGGTTCGCTCACCTGCAGGCGCCAGGCGACAGGATATTCCGTGCCGTCCCCGGCCTGCCAGTGACGCAGGGGCGTGAGTTTGACCTGTCCGGGCGAGAGGGTCTTGACCTCGCCGTCTGACCCAACCAGGCTGCCACGGCTGAAGGCACCGGCCATCCCCGCGCTGTCGCGCAGCTGGTAGTACATCAGGTCACGACCGTCTTCCAGCTGCAGGGCAAACCAGTCCCACCCGACCTGGTCGCGATCGAGGGCGGAACTCGACCATTCCCGGTCCATCCAGGAATTTCCAGTGACCATATAACGCGTCTCGCCAATGCGCAGTTCGCCTCGTGTCGGCAGGCGCGTCAGCGAATAGTAAAACGAGGCATTGCCGGGCGCGGCGCTCTTGCGTGACAGCCCTTGTTCACCCTGCAGCACCAGCGGACTGGCGCTTGCCTGCAGCTTCAGGGCAAGGCCAATGGCGTCGGTCTCCGCCTCGATCTCCAGCCGGGAGAACGCCGCGTCCGCCCGCAGGGACCAGGGTCCCAGCCAGACCTCGAACGGTATGAGTTGATTGCCGGCCAGGCCGGCCGCCGCGCGGGCCAGACGTTCCGCAGAATGATGTTGGGCCTCGGCCGCATCGCTGATGGCCAGGTGTCCTATGTAGACTTGTCGCGTGCGCCAGGCCGAATCGTCGGCCGGTTCGCCGGGACGCAGGCCAACGCGAAACAGGGTGAACTGGTAACCGAATCGACGCCCGCTATCCGTCTGCAGGTTACCGGTGAAGTACCACCACTCGGTGGCGTATTCCGGGTGAGCCCCGTGATCCTGCGGAAAGCGTAACGGCCGCGGTTCAAACGCGCGGGCGAAGCCGGGATCGGGTTCGGCGCCCATGACCTGCGCGACGCGCACCTGGGGCGCACTCACCGGCGGCGTGCTGTCGCAGGCCGTCAGCAGCATGACCAGACACAGCAGGCAGGCGCGCACGCTCAGTCCTCCCTCAGCTGCGGGGCCGGATCACGTTGTGCCGAGCGCCAGGCCGGGTAGACCGCCGCGAGTCCGGCCGCGAGCATACCCACCACCACCGTCTGGACCAGCAGCACCGGATCGGGATCGAACGGCATGGTCCAGCCGAACGCGCGCCGCTGCACCGACTGGATCAACACCCAGGCCATGAGTCCGCCGGTCGGTAGTGCCACGCAGGCGGCCAGCAGCCCCATCAGCAGAGATTCTCCACCGATCAGCCCGGCGATCTGGCCACGGGTAAGGCCCAGTGCGCGCAGCACCGCATATTCCTTGCCACGTTCGAGCTGCAGGGCCATGAGTGCGCTGAGCACGCCGATAAAACCGACTACCAGCATCAGGGCACGCAATACCTCGGTGACTCGAAAGGTGCGATCGAACACGGCCATGGATTCATCCAGGATTGTCGACGCCGGGGTTAACACCAGTGACAGGCGTGCGGCGATCTCGCTCACCTCCCGGCGCAGCGCATCGACATCCCCGTTTCGCGCGAACAGGGCCAGTGTGTCCAGGGCCTGATCGGGCCAGTGTTGCCGGTAGCGGGCATCATCGACAAAGATACGGCCGTGTTCGCTGGCATAATCACGAAACACCGCCGCCACCGGCACAACCCAGGGACCTGACGGCGTGGGTAGTGTCAGCTCCGCGCCAGGTGTCAGCCCGAGGCGGTAGGCCAGCGGCTCCGAGACCAGCACGCTGCCGCCGGCAAATGCCGTCCAGGCATCCGGTATAGCATCCAGCAGGGCAAATCCACGGCGTGATGGCTCGGCCAGGTGGGCACTGATCAGTTCCACACGCCGGCCGTCGAGCGGCAGCCGGTGACCGCGGTAGCGGCTTACAGCCGCCACGCTTTCGAGTTGTGCAATTTCCGGCAGGGCGGCATCCGGCAGTTGTGCACCCTCCGCGAAGCCTTCCGCCGCCACATACAGGTCAGCCCGCAGCAGATCGTTCAGCCAGGTATTCACCGAACCGCGCATGCTGTCGACCATCACGCCGACACCGACACTGGCCGACAGGGTCACCATCAGCGCCGCCACGGCCACGCCCAGGCGTGACAGGTGACGGTCGAGGTCGCGCACACCCATATGCCAGGTGCCGGACAGCGCAAGACGCGCCAGTAAACGGTGCAGCAGGCGAATGACCAGGGGTGTCATCATGGCCGCGCCCACTACCAACGCGAACAGCCCGGCAAATCCCATCACGACTCCACCCGGCAGCGCGAGGGCCACCAACAGGCCGGCAATCAACAGCACCAGTCCAACCAGCGCCCACAGGAAAACGCCACGGCGTGCGACATGCTCCAGTGCCGCCCGTGAGAGAGTGGTCAGCGGCGGGGTGCGCGCCGCCTGCCAGGCCGGTGCGAGTGTGGCCAGCAGCGTGACAACAACACCCAGGCCGGCCGCGAGCAACAGGGCAGACCAGTCGACGTGCAGGGCAGTGAGACTGACGTTGTAATAGAGCTCGCTGACCGTGGCCGCGACCAGCCGGGTCAGGCCCTGACCCAGCCAGATACCCAGCAACAGGCCAAGCAGGGTACCCAGCATGGCAACTACGCAGGCCTCGAGCAGGATCAGTCTGAACAGCTCCCATCGGGTGACGCCGATGGCACGCAGCCGGCCGAACAGCCGGCGCCGCTGCACGATGGAGAAGGTCATGGCGTTGAAGATGAGAAACATCCCGACCAGCATGGCCAGCAGGCTCATGGCGGTAAGGTTGAGTTCAAAGGCCGCCGACAGGCGGGTCACACCTTTCGCCTGCTCGGCGACGGCCTGCACCTGTATCTGCGGTGGGAGGTATTTGCGGATCCATGCTTCCGCCTCGGCATCGAGAATCAGATCGACGTGACTCAGGTGGCCCTGCATGCCGAGGACGACCTGGGCCGTCGCGATATCCACCAGCAGAAGGTTGTCGGCCGCAGCGTCCTGGCGATCATCAATGTACAGCACGGAGAGCGGGCTGGTCCTGCCCTGATAGTGCACCACAAGGTCACCACCGGTCGTGAGGTCCAGGAGGCGCGCCGTGGTTGCATTCAGCACCAGTGCGTCGGTCTGTGTGAGCCAGTCGGTGACCAATCCCGCGCCCAGCGCGATACCGGCAAGCTGCTTGCGGAACGCCACCTCCGCGAACAGGTCGAAGCCCACCAGCTGGTGACGCCCGGTCTGCCCGTCGATGCCCACCCAGCCGGTCACCACCGGGGCCATGGGCGGCGCACCGGGCTGACGCGCCAATTCAGTATATATTGCCTCGGGCAGGTTGCCTCCCGGCAGCACGAGGCGATGCGTGGCGGCCCCCTGTAACTGCCGGGCCGACAATTCGAACGCGGCACGCGCCCCGCTGTTGGCCAGATCGACGGCCAGCACCACTGCCACCCCAAGGGCAATTCCGGACAAGGCCAGCAAGGCCTGCCAGCGATGCCGCGTGAGGTAGCGCAGGCCGGCACGGAGCAACAGGGGTGACGGCCGCTTCACGATAACGGCTCGTCTGTGACCTGTCCGTGGCTCAAGCGCAGCACGCGGTCGGCCGAGCGGGCAATGCCCTGGCTGTGAGTTACCAGCAACATGGTCGTGCCCTGCTGCCGGGCCATCCGGGTAAGCAGTTCGATGACGCGGGCAGCGGTGTCTTCATCCAGGTTGCCAGTGGGCTCGTCCGCCAGCAGCAGCGCAGGGCGGTGGACCAGTGCCCGGGCAATGGCGGCACGTTGCTGCTCGCCACCCGACAGGGTCTCCGGGAAGCGCCCTCCCAGGCCGCCCAGGCCGACCGCCGCCAGCAGGTCAGTGGCCCGTTGCGTGGCGATGCGCTTGTCCTCGCCGAGCAGTTCCAGTGGCAGTGTAATGTTTTCAGCCACCGTGAGGGTTTGGATCAGATTGAAAAACTGAAACACAAAGCCGATGCGACGGCGTCGCAGCAGGGTGCGTTCCGGCTCCGCCAGGGTGTGCACATCGATACCGTCCAGGGTCACGCTACCCGCGTCCGGTGTGTCGATGCCACTGACCAGGTTGAGCAGGGTAGTCTTACCGCTGCCGCTGGCACCCAGCAACGCGACCGTCTCGCCCGGCTCGACGCGGAAGCTCAGCTGATTGAACACCACCTGCCGCGTGTCACCCGAGCGGTATACCTTAGCGAGGTTTTCGACAACCACCATGCTCAACAGCCCCTGCGACAATACACGGGGTCTGACCTAGGTAGCTGACTGAGAGACATGGATATTTCCATTGGAATGGGTTGTTTTCGAGGCCTGGAACACTCATTTTGGCACCGAAAAGGGTGTTCCAGTCGTTTGGCACACACGGTATTCTCTGTGTTGTCTGCGCGTTTTAATCGCACGTTCGCGTTTCCCTGAGCGCTTCGTTATTACCCCGGAAAGAGCTGCCAGGGCAGAATCAAGGCCGGAATTGACGGCTTATTCATTACCTATCATTTGGTTGGCGAGGTCAGAGCCTAGGGGCCAGTTGGCGAGGTCAGTGCCCAGAGGTCAATGTTGTTTGCATGGAAATCTCAGACGGAAATTATTTCACGGTGCTCACTAATGTACCATCCGGGTTCAGCCCGCAACCCAGCATCACCACTTCAACTCCATTCATAATCCTTATTGTCAGCTTGTTCTCAGCGAGATTCTCGATCCCCTCATACTGAGCCCCCGGTGTAAGTGAGGCACGATGGCTCTCAAAACATTCGACTCCCAACATGGAATCGACACCTGAGGCAGAGTGCTGTTGATCACAAGCGAAAAGAAGTGCCATTAAGGCGAGGCAACCGATTGTGGTGAGTATTCGCATGCGTGTGGCTCCTATCAGTTATGCTAGAAGCAAAGTGTACTAAATGTGTCAGTCGGCCGCCCCATGCGGATGCTCCAGGTCCGAGTCCTGGCGGGACCATTGTATTCCATGGAATTTATGGCGTTCGTTTCAAGGAATCATAGTCCCTTGGTGCGGGCCGTTCGCTTACCACCCGGCCTCCGGCAGACGCGAGCTGAGAATTCAGTCGAACGACAGTTTTCGGTGTGATGAGGCCGTCCCCGAGAACGGAAAACCTTGCCGGCGTGGGGTTCCTGTACTTCCGGATTCGGCTGCCAGTTCAACCGATCGACGCAACACATGCATTAAATCGCTCAGCTGGTGTCTCATACTCCAAAGTTTTGCGCGGCCGTTCATTGAGCCGACGCGCGATGGCATTCAGCTTAGCCTGAGACTGTACCGACAAGTCGGTGCCTTTGGGAAAGTATTGTCTCAGTAACCGGTTGGTATTCTCATTAGAACCGTGTTGCCACGGACTCTGTGGATCACAGAAGTAAACATTGATGTCTGTTGCGAGCGTAAATCGGCGATGATCCGCCATCTCACTACCACGATCCCATGTGAGTGACTTGTAAAGCTCTCCTGGTAGCTTGTGGGCTTGCTTGATCAGAGCGTTAATAACGGTTTCGCTATCCTTGCCTGATACCTTTGCCAACATCACATAGCGTGTATGTCGCCTGATAAGTTGTTGTTTTTCTGATTATTGTTTTTTAATGAATATCAGTGATTGGATTTCACCAATAGTTGTCTAGGTTTCTGCCCCGTATCCAAGTATTACAGGTGACAGGGAACCACAAAATGACGTCACAACTCTTTCCCATATTCAATCGGGTCGTGAAATCTTTAATATCAGCACCGTCAATGCCGGTAAGAAAGTCAGGCTAACCATAGCTGTTCCGAGTAGGCCGAACATCACGATCACGCCCACACCCCTATAAAGCTCTGTACCTTCACCAGCCAAAAACACCAGAGGTGCAAGACCGAATACGGTGGTGAGCGTCGACATAGCGATCGGCCGCAGTCGCGCATCGACTGCATGACGTACGGCATCCAGGGCGTTCATGCTTTTATCGCGTACGTTGGTCATGGCCTGATGAACGATCAGGATTGGATTGTTTACCACGGTACCCATCAGGATCAGGAAGCCAAGCATCGCGATCATGTCGAAGCCGAGGTGCAGTTCGTTCATGCCTATCAGCGGCAGCCACGCACCACCGAGATTAAACAGCCACAGGCCGAGGATGCCGCCGGCAACGCCGAGCGGTATCGTGGTCATGATTAGCAGCGGATATCCCCAGTGGGTGAAGATGGCAACCAGAAGCAGGTAGATGATGATGATGGCCACGACGTAGTTCGCGGCCAGGGCTTCGCGCGTGGCCTGCAGCTGGTCGCTGGCGCCAGAGATGGTCATGTTGATGCTGCTGGGCACGGCGCCGGTCTCGCGAAGGTAATCCACGACGTCGCGCCTGACGATTTCGACGCCCATTTCAAGCGCAACCCGTTCCGGGGGGATGATGTTGAGCGTGACCGTGCGCTGGCTGTTGAGGCGCCGGATGATGTTGGTGTCCACGGTTTCCTCAATGCGGGCGATGGAAGACAGCGGCACCACAGCACCGATTGGGGTATACACCGAAATCTGGTTGAGGCTGTCGAGCGACGCGTTGCGGCCTACCTTGCTGTACATGTAGATGTCGATTTTGTCGTCGTCGAGGTAGAACTCGTCGACGAAAGCACCGTCGGTGAGCGCGGCGATGGTGTAGCCGAAGTCCTGCGAGGTCATGCCGACTTCGCTGGCGCGCGCCCATTTCGGCCTGACCTCGATCAGCGGTTGCGACAGTGACAACGTGGACGGGTCGGCACGCAGGCGTGGCGAATCGAACACTTCGCCGGCGCGGCGGTAGGCGGCCAGCGCGGCGTCGTAAATGTCCGACAGGTTGGGCCCGGATATGTCGAGGTTGACGCTGCGAGTGCCGCCGGAGTTGCTGGTGATGATGGAGCCGCGCGTGACGAAGCCGCGCATGGCAGGATACTCGCCGTATTTCTTCTGCAGCGCTGCCATGAGCGGCTTGATATGCGCCGGGTCCTTGGGTTGAGAGATGATGCGGATGCGCTGCGCCTCGATGCTCATGTTGACGTATTTCAGCGCCGGCATATCGGTCTCGCCGTTGTCGAACTGCTCCGGTTCATGCTGCGTGAAGGGTAGCAAGTAATCCTGTAGTTCGTTGCCGATTTTGGCCATGGTCTCGATGTTGTAACCGGGAGGCGAGGTCAGCGAGGCAAAGGTCTTCGGTTCTTCTCCTTCGGGCAGGTACTCCGCGGGCGGCGTGAGCAAGGCAAAGATGCCGATGCCTAGCAGCGCAACGCCGGCGACGATGGCGCCGCGTCTGCGCGGGCTCGCGATCAGCCAGGTGATGCGGTCGATCACGCGCTGATGCAGGTTATGCGTCTGCCCGCCGACGTGCAGGTTGTCGGTGGAGAAGTCCAGGCGCGCGGTAGCAGTGGGGATCACGGCGATGGCAACCAGCATCGAGGTCAGGATCGAGGCTGAGATCGCGATCGCGATATCCGAGTAAAGCTGGCCGGCCTCTTCCTGGATAAACAGGATGGGCACGAATACCAACACGGTGGTCAGCGTGGAGGCGAGCACCGCAGGCCAGACCAGTTGCACGCCGACCACCGCCGCGCGCAGGCGGTCAAGGCCCTTTCGGCGCTGGTGCTCGATGCTCTCCAGTACCACGATGCCGTTGTCCAGCGTCATGCCGATCGCGAACGCGATACCGGCGAGCGAGATCACGTTGATGGTGCGGCCGGCGATCAGCAGACCGATGAAGCCGGCGATGGTACAGACCGGGATACCCATCACGCCGACCAGCGTGGCCCGGCCCGAGCGCAGGAACAAGAACATGACCAGACTGGCGAGTATCGCGCCGAGGCTGAGGTTGATCCAGACGTTGTGCACCGAGGCCTGTACGTAGCCGACGTCGTCGGCGATCAGGCGCATGAACATGCCGGCCGGCCCGAGGATGTCGTTGTTGATGTGTTCCATCTCGACCATCAGTTCTTCCTTGATGTCGATCACGTTGGAACCCGCCTGGCGTCGCACCGACAGTCCGATCACCGGGTCTCCGTCGGTGTAGGAAATGCGGTTCAGTTCGTAGTGATCCAGCCTGACCTCGGCGATATCACCGAGGCGGATCAGCGAGTCACCCCGCCGCACCAGAATCAGGTCGCGCAGTTCCTGCAGGTCCTGGAATCGGCCCACGGTGCGCAGCAGGTAGCGACGCTTGCCGGACTCAATTTCACCGCCGGAGATGTCGCGGTTGCGCTCGGTGATCGCGCGTCGCACGTCCTGGATGTTGATGTCACGCTCGGACAGGCGCTCCGGGTCGAGCAGCACCTGCACCTGGCGCTCGGCGCCGCCGTACACGTTCACCAGCGACACGCCGGGCACGGTTTCCATGCGGGTACGGACGTTGTCGTCGATGAAGTCCTGCATCAGCACCATGTCGAGCTTTCGCGGGTTGCCCGGTAGCGGTGCGACGCGGAAGTACATAAAGGAGTTGGCGGAGAACGAGCTCGCGTAGATGCGCGGCTCGTCCACGTTGATGGGGTAGGACGGCACCTGCGACAGCGCATTGTTGACGTTGATCAGGGTTTCGTTCAGGTCGATACCAAACGGGAACTCGAGCTCAATCGATGCGCGGCCGAAGGACGAGGAGGAGATAATGCGCTGCAGGCCGGGAATGCTGCGCAGGTATTCTTCCTGTTCGATCACGATTTCCTTTTCGATATCCTGCGGGGTCGCACCGGGCCAGGAAGTGCGCACGGTGATGGTGCGCACTTCCAGATCCGGGATCATCTGCACCGGGATGCGCAGCGCAGCCATCACGCCGAGCACACAGACGATCAGGATAATGACCGTCATCAGGGTGCCGCGTTTTATGATGGCTTCAAACATGTACCAAGAGCCCGTTTATTCGCTGCGCTGGACACGCACCTGCTGGTCTTCCTGAAGGGATTCGTTGCCGCGCACGACGATGACATCGTCCGCCTGGATACCTTCACGGATCGTGATAAGTCCGTTGAAGCTGTGTCCGGTGATGACACGTTTTTCAGAGACGGTCGGCGGCTCGGTGTCCGGGTTGATCACCCACACGGTGATGCGGCCATCCGGGTAGCGCAGGATCGCGTCGCGAGAAATCACCACGCCCCGACGGCCGGTGGTCAGGTTGAGCTTGCCATGCACGGACATGCCCGGTGTCAGGCGCGCATCGCCGGCATCCAACCTGACGTGGATCAGAAAGGTGCGCGAACTCGCGTCGCTGACCGGGATCACGGCGTCGATGGTGCCGTCAAATTTGCGGTCAGGGAGGGCGTCAAGCGTGACACTGATCGCGCTTTGCGCGTTGATACGGGGGTAAAACTCCTGCGGCACGCGGAATTCGATACGCAGGTCGTCGATGGCGACCAGCGTGAACAACGGCCTGCCTGGCTCGATCCATTCACCGGTTTCGATCAGACGTTCACTGATCACACCGCCGAATGGCGCCCGCACCGTATGGCGCTCCATGCGCGCCTGCTGGCGATGTTCCTCGGCCGTTTTCTGTTTGATCGTGGCGCCATCGATTTCAACTTCTGCTTCGAGCAGGCGTAACTGGTTTTCGGGGATAGTGTTCTTTTCTCGCAGGCGCTTCGCATCCTGGTAGCGGCGCTTTGCATCGGCATGTTCGGCTCTAGCCTGCAGGGTTAAAGCCCGCAGCGCCTCCAGCGTGAGCTGTTCGATCTCGCGGTCGATTTCCACCAGCGAAGCGTCTCTTTCGACGTGATCGCCGACCTCGACATTCACCGCCTCGACCTGACCGCTGACCTCGGCCGAAACCTTTGCAACCTGTGCCGAGGTGATGGTGCCAGTCAACGGCACCTGCTTGATCACGGTGTCGGTCTGCGCGGTGCTCACCACGACGAGCGGGGAACGATCAGCTGAGGCAATTGAAGTGACAGCTGACAGAAAAATCAATGCGGTGGCGGACACGGCAACAGTTAGCCGTTGCCGACGCATGGCAGCATGCTGCATTCTCGTACGGGCTGGAGTACCAATACGGTACGCAGTCCAGATAAACCTGTGCATGGATCGCATGACCTGGCTGGTTACTTCGTTGATATTGTACAGGTAAAGTCAGCCGGGTGGCGGTGACCATGGCCGGGAAAAACTGCGTATGCCGTTGGGTTTCGATGAATGTATCTTCCCTTGCAGAGGAACAAAATGTATCAAACTTTGGTGATTACTCCGATGATGGAGATGAGTCCTCCCATTGCAGTTCTTCACGGGACAAATGGGAGCGACCAAGCGAGTTAGACTTCAACCGGTGTCAGCAGATTAAATGGCGTTTACAGGTCGGTGATGATAGGAGGCCAGCTGAACAGGAAGGTCCGTTTACAGTACATACCGGAAGTAGCCCCTGGCACGCAGAATGTCCTGTTTGGAACACTTTCAAGACCTTAACTCATTGATAATATAAGCATTGGCTAAAGGTCCGGAAAGGGACGGGAAGCAGTCATTCAGTGATGGCTAATATTTGGATTCAGCTAAAGGTCCGAGATTGCTAAGGATTGTAAGATGCCTGCCCCGTGCCGCAGGTCTGTCAGGCTACACGAGAACTCAACAGGCAGGCGTCTTACGAGCCTCGAGGGAGGAAACCGCGGGATGCAACTCCGTGGTCAAGGAAGGCAGTTGCGCTATGGGGATTAGAGTGGTGACTTTTCGATGCGGGGTTGGAAAAGTTACTCGGCAACGAGATACCCTTGTCCATTGTTAGGTCACTTGTATTCCACTGACATCAGTTTTATTGCCAGAAAGAGACATTCCCAGATTTCTCGGGAATTTCTCAGTTGCCACTGAAACGGACCTTCCAGTTTGCAGAGATAATGTGTTCATCAAGGCAGAAAGGGCCCTATATGGGGCCCTTTCTGGCGCACGCATGATGGTCTGCAGTACTACATAGGGAGATTGCAATTTCCGGTAGCCTTCACAAAGTCACGGGAAGTAACACCATCACGCCCTGTGTCAAAACCCTTTACCTTTCCGACGAACTTAATATCAGCGTCACTTGGGAAATCAGGCAAGCTAAAATCACCACTTGCTGAACATGTTGTGCCGTCACACATCCAGTCATCATCGAGGTCGAGTTCGGCGATACTCTGCATTTCCACATCATCCACCATCCACTCCGCCTCGAATTCTACATCAACTCCATAACCGGTAGCCCCTGCATCTGTCCAAGACACCTCACAATTGCTTGTTTCAACCCAGTTACAAGTGCATGCAACCGGGCTAACATCATAAGGGGATGCAGGATGTGGTTGTTTTGCATTAACAATGTACGAAGTACATGCAAGGGATACTGCCACTGAAATGATCGTAATCTTTTTCATCAGAATCTCTCCATAAATGCAGCATGAGATATTGACTTTCGTCCTCATGCATTTCTGTTACGGGGAGACCAGCATAGAGTTGGAGAGTTGGGAATTCTGTGATTTTGCTCGCAAAATAATTTCATTGGATAAGGGAGACGAGAGACATGTGAATTGAATCAAGAGCAGTATTTGAAAACACTCAGATACATCTACTCAATTCGAGTGAATTATTCAGGTATTCGCCCCTGAAGATCCGGAGCACCCCCGAAAGTTGCCGTTCTCTGGCATTGCGTCTAAGTCCGGAGAGCCGCAACACGCCATACAGCCTAATAAAAAACGGCGACCGAAGCCGCCGTCCTTATATTAAAATTCGTGTAAATTTATTTAAATTTATTGGCATTTCCTGTGGTTTGGATGTGAGTCGCAGAAGTTTCTATTTCCGCCACCTCCACCACTGCCGCCGGCACCGCCATCATCTCCGCCGCAGGCTAGTGTACCTGAGATTGAAGGTATTTCTGCGTAGGTAGTATCACTTAAGTTAGCCGTAACATTGTCTTGTGAGTAGAGGTCGTAACATTTCCCTTGCACCAGCGCTACATGCACCATGTCACACAGGCCGGGCCAGCCTTGAGTATCGAACTTGTCACTCTTGTCGATGTGAACGTATTGATACCATGCCGAACCCTGGATGGCGCAGGAACCCGCACGCTCGCATGTGGGACCTGTTGACGTTCGACAGTCGTTAAAGTCCTGTGACCTGCCTGCCTATGTGTTGGAGAACGTAAACAAAGCGCTTATCAGAAAACTACCTGCAATATATTCCTTCATGGTTAAAACCCCTAAAAGAATAGTTCTAATAATCGAAAATCCTGTGTCACTGCGTTGGTTGCTTCAGTTGGTGATTAACCAACCATCAGCGCCAGCCTAAATCAAAAAGGCAAGAATCACGCCAAAGCTAACTTTATAGTAACTCCATGATTTAAAATGATAAAAATATAGAATAGTACTGTCATATATGTCATGGCTAACATGACATTTATGGCGGAAATTGCGAATAAATTACTATTGTCCACAAGGATTAGAAATGTCCGGCTTCAGTACGTTCCGGTCATCCATACTGAAATTCTCTACTTCCGTTTCGGGTCCAGACTGTGTGAAAACCCCGAAATCTATATAATGTGGCTTTCAACCAGGAAAGCCATGAAATGACAGGTTTTATTGAGGGAG
>CAMYJI010000058.1 GCA_947258545.1 uncultured Ectothiorhodospiraceae bacterium | reverse complement strand
TCCGTTCCTGTCGCCGGAAGACGAGTTCGCGGACTTCGAGACCTGGGACTTTGGCGATTCCTTTGGGAACCCCAAGGAAAATGGGCAGCTGCAGTACGAGTACGCCCGTTCGACACTCATGAATGGGCTCCGGCTATCGGACAAGCTTGACGTCAATCCCTACAAGTACGGGATGATCGGCAGCACCGATAGCCACGTCAGCCTGTCCACCACCCGCGAGGACAACTGGTTCGGCAAGCTTCCGAACGGGGAGCCCTCGGCCGAGCGGAGCTCGGCGGTGTTCCTGCGCGACAGCAAGACCGGCGATGTTATTGTGAGCGACTGGGAACTGAGCGCCGCAGGGCTGGCCGCGGTCTGGGCGAAAGACAACACTCGCGAAGCGATTTTCGACGCCCTGGCCCGCAAGGAGGTCTACGCCACCACCGGTAGCCGCCTGACCGTACGGATCTTCGGCGGCTGGGATTTCGAGCCAGAAGAGGTTGAGCGACACGACTTCGCCCGCACCGGCTATGCCCGGGGCGTCCCCATGGGCGGCGATCTCACTAACGGGCCGGACGGCAAGGCGCCGAGTTTCATGATCCGGGCCTTGCGGGATCCCGACAATGCCAATCTCGACCGCGTCCAGGTCATCAAGGGCTGGCTCGACGGCAAAGAGACCCATGAGCGCGTCTACGATGTGGCCTGTTCCGACGGCCGTGCCATCGTTAATCGTCGCTGCGAACGCGAGGTCGGTAGTACGGTGGATGTCGCCGACGCGAGTTACACGAACACGATCGGCGATCCGCTGCTCACGGCTCACTGGGTGGATCCGGATTTCGATCCCGATCAGCGCGCCTTCTATTACGTGCGGGTGATCGAGATCCCGAAACCCCGCTGGACGGCTTATGACGCGAAGTTCTACGGTATCGATTTGCCAGACGACGTGAAGATGACCACGCAGGACCGGGCCTATACCTCGCCGATCTGGTACACGCCATAGAGACTGACGTGAGCAACGACCAGCAAGAAAAGCACCTTCGCCAATCGGCCAGCCTGATGCGCATTCTGGGCTGGCTGTTGGTCGTCGGCCTCGTACCGATGGTGTTCATCTATCCCCCGGGATTCATGTGGGGCGCCGCTCCGGAGGGCATGCTGACCATCGGGCCGGCTCACCCGCCTTCGCCATACGATGGCCTGCATCCTTACCTATATATGCTGGGTGCGCTGTATATCGCCTATGGCATTCTGCTGATTCGGGGGGCGAAGGACCCGCGTCGCAACCTTGCCCTGTTCGATTTCGGCATCCTGTCCAGCGTGTTGCACGGTCTTGTGATGGTGCCACAGTCCTTCCTCTACCCGAACGAACATGCCCACATGTGGTCCGACGTCCCGTTCATCTTCCTGATGGCTGCCGTATTGTGGATCTGGCATCCGGAACGCAAAGGGCCGGCTTAGATCGGTTTGAGTGCGGTGTTTCACTAAAGAGCGCGGCTACGCCTCGCCGCGGATTGGACGGGGGCGGCGATCCTATGGGCCGGGTGGGAACCGGTACAACCTGGGAGTCCTGATCGATGACCAGAATTCCGATCCGACTGACATATGCCGTTGCCACGGCTCTGTTTACCTGTCTGGCTGCCGGGACCGGCAATGCACAGACGGTACAGGCCGAGAATCCAGATTCGGAAAGTTTCGACGAAGCACTCGACGAGGTGTTAATCGATGTTGCACACAGCATCGGTGACGCTATCGAACGACGCGGACTGAAGATCGACGGTGATTTCAGGATCGGCGACACATTTGTCGGCGACAATATTGACGCTGTCACACTTGGTGACGCGGATTCTATTCGGGCCCGCTGGCGAATCAGGTCGACTTGGGGAATAACCGAACGCCTTCGCGGTGTAGTTCGAGTGGCCGGTCTCTGTTCGACCAGCGAATGTGAGCCCGACTTCGTGCTTCAATCCTATATCCCGACCGGTGCCAGTATGGAGGACGGCCAGATAACGATCGATGAATTTTTCCTGCAGCGGTTTCGAAGTGACCGATTCAATGTCGCGATAGGCCGCATGCAAGTGAAATCCATAGCGAGAGGCGGCGTGTTTTCCAAGTCGCTCGATCAAAACGACAGCAACAACCTGAATGTCAGCTGGACCGATGGTCTGCACGGTACGTTCAAAGCGAAGAATGGCTGGGAATCGCACGTGGTCTTGCAGTACAACTCGGAAGATGGCCCAAGCACCGTGCGGCGAAATCCTCTCGATTTCAGTGACGACGGATCACGGGTGTCATATTTATTCGGTTTCGAAAACCTGCAGGAGCAGCGTCGGCTGGTGCAGCGCGCATTCGATATCAGTTACTTCCCGTCGGCCCTGCTGGTTAATGGCCAGACCGGCGGCCCGCTTGAAGACTACCTGGCGATCGTCGCGCGCGCAGCCGCTCGCTGGCCGGTCCGTTCGGAGGGTTGGAGAGTCCGGTTGTCGGGCGAGGTCGGCTATGCACCAAATACGCCAACGACAACTGCTGTCGGAATCACCGGTACGGGCGACGCGGATGGACTCGCCTGGAACGTCACCGCAAGCGTCATGGACTTTGTGCCGCATCACAGCATTGGGATCAATTACGCGCAGACCGGCGCAGGCTGGCTCGTGTCGCCGGAATACGCGAACAATCAAAGCCTGATCGAAATTCGGTACGTGTGGCGGCCGACCGACCGTCTGACGTTGGATGTTCGCGGTCGGTGGCGCGATGATCTGGAGCAGGTACTGATCGAGGACCCGGATCGGGATCGATTCGACTTCTACGTTCGATTCACGTGGAGTTTCACCATCAAGGAATTATAGGAATCGAATTCCGGCCCTCGCTTGCGGCCATCATCCGGATTCTCCGTGAGATTCGTCAATCCCGCCCCCGCTACCTGGAACTCAGGTGGAGCCCTTTCGTAGCTTTGGTATCTGTTATCAGGACTGGATACTACCCATAGCCGCGGTCTGCGGCCGATCCGCATTGAAGAGGCACCTGTACGAATGTCAGTATTGCCCTATGGGAGTGGTGTCAGAACTCAAGCGTCGTAACGTCCTGCGAATGGCGGTGCTATATGTGCTCGCTGCGTGGGTCATTATGCAGGTGGCGGAAGTCGTCATCGCGCTCGCCAGCCTGCCAGCTTGGGCCGGATCTTTGGTCCTTACGGTCCTGGCCATCGGCTTTCCGGTGGCGCTGGTCATTTCCTGGTTCTACGAGATTACGCCCGAGGGCCTCGCTCTCGAGAAAGATGTCGCCTCCGAGGACTCGATAACCCACATGACCGGGCGGCGCATGGATTTCATTGTAATCGCGCTGCTGGCTGCCGCGGTCATACTCTTCGCGGTGCACACGTGGTGGCCGATCGCGCCGACTGACAAGTCGGTCGCGGTGCTGGCATTCGAGAACATGAGTGGCGATCCGGAACAGGAATATTTTTCGGATGGCATTTCGGAGGAACTGTTGAACGCCCTGGCGAAGATAGACGATTTGCGGGTGATCTCGCGTTCCTCGTCGTTCTCATTCAAAGGAAAAGACCTTGACGTAACAACTATCGCGAAGGAGCTAAATGTCGCACACGTGCTGGAAGGTTCAGTTCGAAGAATGGGCGATAGTGTTCGTATCACTGCGCAGCTGGTCGATGCGAGTTCAGACTCACATTTGTGGTCTGAGACTTTTGACCGTGAGCTGACGACTCAAAATATCTTTGCGATTCAGAGCGACATAGCAGCAGCAATCGCCAACAAGCTACGGGCAACCCTGTCGCGGCAGGACCAGGTAGATCTGAGAAACGTACCCACATCGAGCCTGGATGCCTACCAGTCTTATTGGTTAGGCAAGCAACGGATGTTCAGCCGGGCCAGCACTTCGCTCGAGCAGGCGGCAGAGTATTTTGAGCAGGCCATAGAGGTTGACCCAGAGTTCGCGCTCGCGTACGTGGGGCTGGCCGATACCTACATGCTCCTCGGCGACTATGCCGGTATGTCATTGAACGAGGTGCTGGAAAACGCCGAGCCGGCCATTCGCAAGGCAATGACGCTGGACGATGAGTTGGCAGAGGCCTATGTCGCGCAAGGCGCCATCCGGGCCAAGGCGGGCGATTATGCTACGGCCGTCGCCGCATTCCGGCGCGCTATAGAGCTGGACCCCAGTTACTCCAAAGCGTATCACTGGTATGGAGACGTGCTGCTGACCTATCTCCAGCAGCCGGATGCCGCGTTGCCTCTGCTGAAGAGAGCCTATACGTTGGATCCTGTCTCACCACCCTTGATCGTGACCGTCGGTCAATCACTTGTTGGACTAGGGCGGTTCGAAGAGGCGATGGAATATTATCAAAAGGCCCTCGAGATCGAGCCGGGCTACGCGAGTACCTATTACTTGATCGGAAGTCTCCACGCCTACGCATATGGACGGCTGGACCTGGGTGTACGCTGGAGCATGGAAAGCTACGCGCGAGATCCGCGATACAGCTTCAACCTTTATGGACTGGGTATCTACTATCTCGCGCTTGGCGATGATAAAGAGGCTGAGTATTGGATCGACCAGGCTCTGATCAACGGGCCCGACAAAGTTCGGCCAAACATAGCAGCGGCATTTCTGAATTTTCGCAGGGGTAACGAGACGGGAGTCTTGGAAGCGACCGACCGACTGCAGGCAATTGCGCCGGGGGACAACATGACCCTCTATCTGCTCGTTGCCTCGGGGCGTTATAGAGAGGCGCTTCGCAATGCTGCGGAATTTTTTCCGGAGTTGGCGTGCGATCGCCAGCCAGAGATTTCACGTTTGAATCTCATGCCAGCGATCAATGTGTCTCTTGCGTTGGAGGAAATGGGTAGCCGTGAGTGTGCCAATCGTCTGCTGGACAAGACCCTGGAACAGATGCGAGTCATGCCAAGGTTGGGATATTTAGGTTATGGATTCGCCGATGTTGAAGTCTACGCCAGGCAGAATAAGAAGGAGCAAGCGCTGATTGCCTTGAGACAGGCGATCGACGATGGCTGGCGCGTTTTTTGGTGGGCGCAGGGTGAGCGAAGTCCGCACACTGAATTACTTCGCGACGATCCCGAATTCAATGCAATGATGGACGAAATTCGAACTGAGATGGCCACCCAGCTGAAACGTGTGCGAGAGACCGAAGCGCGCGATGATTCAGTACGAATGCCCGACTGACGGGGCGGCCCGTTCCTGAGGTTTTGGCCGCCATTCGGCGGCGCTATTACGGGCGATCGATTGGAAAGGGTGCAAGCATCGCCTAACTATCGCGATGGTGAGTTCGTAAACGTGCTGCCTCATCCGCCTTTGGAATTCAGGGACGTGTGGGGGTATTTCAAAAAGCAGTTTTTCGGTGGTCAGCTTCGAGTGCCGCCATCGGCCATGCCGGTACGGGCATTAGCGCCTGCATTGCTGAACGCGCAGCCTGCTTTGGAGCTACGAGCGATTTGGTTTGGTCATTCGAGCGTCTACATGGAATTGGACGGTCTTCGGTTCTTAATAGATCCGGTATTCTCAGACTATGCCTCGCCGATAAACGGAGTTGGCCCGAAACGCTTTCATTCGCCACCCATTAGACTCACGGACCTTCCACACATTGACGCCGTGTTGATTTCAATTGATCACTACGACCATCTGGACATGCATACGATCCAGTATCTGGCTTCCGAGTGCACGCGCTTCCTTGTCCCACTCGGGGTCGGGGCCCACCTCGACGAATGGGATGTGCCGAAAACTCAGATCACCGAACTGGACTGATGGGAATCGACCGAAATAGGCGGCATAACTGTAATCTGTACCACGGCTCAACATTATTCGAGTCGAGGGCTTTTCGACTACAAGGCGACGTTCTGGTCCTCCTGGGCGGTCACCGGTTCCAGACACCGGGTTTTTTACAGTGGCGATTCAGGCTATTCGGATCATTTTCGGTCGATTGGTGAACAGTACGGACCGTTTGACCTGAGCATCATCAAGATAGGCCAATACGGCCCCGGGGCTTCATGG
Source organism: uncultured Ectothiorhodospiraceae bacterium (assembly GCA_947258545.1). GTDB lineage: Bacteria > Pseudomonadota > Gammaproteobacteria > UBA9214 > UBA9214 > CAMYJZ01. The sequence goes on along the minus strand of CAMYJI010000058.1, from coordinate 7,256 downwards.
GTTTACAGCCACATGGATCCCGAGCAGGCGATCGAGGCGCATAATGCTGTAAAGGCACGCCGCATGCTTCCCGTCAGTTGGGCAATGTTCAACATAGCGTTTCATGATTGGGATGAGCCGATAAGGCGGGTTGTTGGGGCTGCACATGAGAATAACGTGGAGCTGGTAACGCCTCGAGTGGGCGACATCGTAATGGCTGGCCAGCCATTTGACTCTCTCAGCTGGTGGGAAGAAGTCGAGGAACTCGCGGATTAATGATGTCGCCGCGCAGCCCCAGGCAGCGATTGGAGGGATCTCCAACATAACAAGAGGGGCAGAGGACCTTGCTAATCGACAAATCATGCCCCCGCTACGAAAATAAAGAGGGCTGGACTCTTCGAGGGGCCGGCATTTTCGTTTCTGGACAAACTCTCAACTTCTGGTAATTGTTGCGTGATGCGCAACGCGCTATACTGAGTTGGTGATCAAGTCGTTCAAGCATAAAGGCCTGCGCAGATACTATGAAACCGCAAGCAAGTCAGGTATCCAGGCCAAACATGCCCGTCGACTTCGATATCAGTTAGCGGCTCTGGATACCGCCCGTGTAATTGAGGATATGGATGTGCCAGGTTACCGGCTCCATCCTCTTAAGGGTCGGGCAAAGAATCGATGGTCAATATGGGTCAGCGGAAATTGGAGACTGACCTTCGAGTTTAGAGACGGAAACGCCTACGTATTGGACTACAAGGACTATCACTGATGGCTATGCATAACCCCCCGCACCCGGGCGAGTTTATCCGGGAGACATATATCGAGCCATTCGATATCAGTATCAGGTCTTTGGCCGAGAATTTGGGTGTCGCCGCTTCCACCTTGGCACGTGTCGTCGCTGAGCGCAGCGCAGTGAGTCCGGAGATGGCGCTGCGCCTGTCGAAGGCACTAGGGCGGTCCCCGGAAAGCTGGCTTGCCATGCAGGACAGCTATGATCTCTGGCAGGCGAAGAAAATTGCGAATCTCTCGAAAGTGCGCAAGATTCGGTTCGCATCGAACGCCTAGAGGGATTTGCCAATGACCTCATCGCCGAAAGGTCGGGCAATGCGCAATCGATCACTTGAGCCGAGTGCTTTGCCGAACTGCCGGAACAGGGCAACAAAACGCGCTAGCGAGTGGTAGCGATCATCTTCTGAACGGTTGCCGCTGCCAATAGCTAAGGCTCCGCCACAGCCATTCCAGCGGCCCGTAACGATAACGCCGCAACCATAGTGTGGACAACGCGATCTGAAACGCCCAGATCACAATCACGATTGTGGCTTGGCCTGTACGGCTGATCAGGCCAAACAACCCAAGACCGTGGCCATAGAAGATCGTGGTGCAGATAATCGTTTGAAGTATGTAGTTCGAAAAGGCCGTGCGACCGACTGCAGCCAGGGCGTCTTTCAACAACCGAAGGCTATCGCTTTGACACAGCAACATTACGAGGCTCAACCATCCAATGCTAACGAGCACGCTGGCCCAGTAGTTAAACTGTGTGCCGATGAAGAAGAACTGCGGTGCTTCCCAGTCAATCGCAAAATTGTAGTGAATGCCGTACAGAATCACCGGAATGCCGACGGCGAGCGCGAGGCAAACTGACGTCGCGTAAAACACTTTTGATCGAGCGCCACTCAGTACCCCCAGCTTGAAAAACGCCATGCCCAGGAGCATGAGCCCACTGATACGCCAGAATGCCCAGGTGATCAGGGTGGCGGTCTCGAGTTCCAGTGCCTTGGGGACTCGCTTCTGCATCTGGTCCAGCCAGCCGCTTTGGTAAAAGGCCACCTCGTTCGCAATCGCTCCGGCTGAGGGCTTGAGATCCGCGATCACATACTCCAGCATCTCTGAGGGCCAGTAGGCGGCTGACAGCCCGGACCCGATCATGATCGCGGATGTGACCGAGATACCGATTAAACCCCAGACGATCAGCCACTTCGGCGATAGATTTCGGAACAGATACACAACCATGCCGCATACGCCGTACCAAAAAAGAATGTCGCCGTGCCAAAGCAGATGTGCGTGCAAGATGCCGAACAGCGCTAACCAGGCCATTCGCCGGTAGTGCAAGCCCTTCGCGGACAGTCCGCGCGACTCGAAGCGTTGCGACATGAGGACAATACCCGCGCCGAACAGCATCGAGAAGATAGCCATGAATTTCATGTCGGCGAGAACGTGCGTTATACCCCATACCCACCCGTTGCTCCCGGCCAGGCTGCTGTAGACGGTGGGTGCGAAGTACGTCGCAGCTGGCATCGAAAACAGGCCGATGTTCATGGTCAGGATGCCGAGAAGGGCAAATCCGCGGAGGACATCCAAAGAGACCATTCGCTGGGCGGTCGAAATAGGCGCAGTCGCTGCTGCCATTGGTGTCCTAAGTTGACGAGATGCGCCCCACACTAACGCCATGCTCCGAATCTGACAACGAAGATGCCGCGCGCTGTTCTCTGGAGTGGAGCGTGTGACGCTTAGGAGCAATTAGGTGGATAGTCAAGTTGACGATGACTCTGGGCACCTTTGCAATCGTACACAGCGCGCCCCGCTACATTTCATGAATCCCCGGGACTCATGCTGTGCCGGTATTCGATGGGTGAACAACCTTCGCTCTTGCGGAAGGCACGGCGGAAATTGGCCGTGTCCTTGTAGCCAAGTGTTTCCGCTATCGCTTCGACGCTGTGTTCCGTTTCACGCAGGTATTGCTTTGCCCAACGTGCCATGGCCTCCGACTTGAGTTGCCGGAAACTGGTGTTCTCGGCCTGCAAACGGCGGTTGAGTGTGCGTTGGGATACGTTCAGATCGTAAGCGACATCGCCAAGCTCGGGCAGCGGAGGCTCGCTGGTCCGCATCAGCCCGATTATGTGCTGCTTGTAGGGCGTCTCCTCGGTCCTGGTTTGGTCCTTGAGGGCTTGTGACAGCGTCATCTGCGCCTGGCGCCAGAGCTCTGAGTGATAGTAGGGGGAGGGCAGATCCAAGCAACGATGCGGAATATCAACCTCGTTCGCGGCTGCGCCGAAGCTGATCCGACCATGCAAAGCGTCGCTATACTCGGCTCGGTTATCCGGTTCCGGCACAGCCAGACGAAAGCGGGCGTCAGTAATCGGCCCCCCTAATAAAGTTTCGATGTATTGCTGCAGCAGTACCATGGCCGTTTCCGTATGGAAGCGCTCCAGGTCTCCGGTGTCGTGCTGGTAGAGGATGGTCACGGTCATTCCGTGCAGGGTTGAGTGCGCACCAATATCGACATAGGTGGCGTGTAGACGGGCAAAGCTCTCCAGCACCTGCAGGCCTTCTCGCAAGTTCGGTGCGGAGGATATCGCCACCCCCACCGGACCCATGGCCAGTACGTGCATATTTCGCCCGAGAATGAAGCCAAGCTGTCGTTCTCCCAGTAACCGGTCCCCGGCGCGCAGAATATGCAGGAAGTCCTCCATGGCGATGTCTCCGCCACGGAGCAACTCTTCGCGGCCTATGCTTAAGCCCGCAAACAATGGTGCCGGGTCGAATCCGCGTCGCTCCAGTTCACGGAGCACGAGGCGGGCATAGACGGGGCCGATCATATCCATGTGCAATTCCATCGGATATGGCGAATTATGACACCCTTTTGGCGAGATATGCACTCTTCATAACCGGCACGCTCGATCATAGTTGCCCCATGACAAACAAGCTTCAGGATGCGCCACGGTGACCGGTTTTGACGTGCTCGATCGGAGGGCTCTGGCCAGCGCCAGGCAATACATGGACGCAGTTGCGTGGCCTACCGTGCTTTTGGGCTTGGTTGTCGGTGTGTCTTATCCGGCGACTGTTGCACTAACGCTCACGGGTACGCTGTCTCTCTGGATCGCCGTACCTGTTGTGGCTGTTCTGAGCTACGCCAGCTATACCGTCGCGCATGAATCCGTCCACGGTTCGATCAGCGGCAACCACAGGTCACTGCGTTGGATCAACAGGGCACTGGGCTACATGGCCGCCTGGATTCTGATGATTCCGCTAACGGCACACCGTCATGAGCATATGGCGCACCACCGTCATGCGAATGACCCCGAGCATGATCCGGATTTTCCTGTGGGTCGGATGCAGGATTCCGTGCTGGCTGCGGCGCATGCGGCTATGCAGATCACAGTTGGACAGTTCAGCCACTATTTCAAGTATCGCTGGAGGAAGGCGCCGGCGAAACAGAACCTGGTGATGTGTCTCGAGGTTGCCGCGGCGATAGTGCCGCGGCTAGCGGTAATGGTATCGGGCTACTGGGTTGAAGGCCTGGTCCTGTTCGTGCTGGCCTGGCTGATCGGCGTGGTCATCCTGCTTTATCTGTTTGCCTATATCGTGCACCGGCCGCACGAACAGACGGGTCGTTACACAGATACCTCTACAATTCTCCTTCCGGGGCCGCTGGGAACGTTGCTTACGTGGCTATGGTTGTTCCAGAACTACCACTCCATTCACCACCTCTTCCCGCGCGTGCCCTTTTACCACTACGCGAAGCTCTACAATGATGTCGAGGAAATCATGCGCGCAAAGGGCGCGCCGGTTTATCGCATAACGGCGCGCGGTTTGGAGCCGCTATCAACGGGGTTGGCTGCTTAAACGACTTCGTGTGAGCACAGGGGAGCAAGCCTGTCGGTAGTGCGCCAGTCAGTACTTTCCGATCAGCTTCACGATCCACTTGTGGATGGAGTGGTAGCTCAGCTCGGGTTTGACGTACATTACGGCGCAGATAGTCCGTGGGCGGACATTCGGAATCTCGCTATATCCTGTGCTTTGCGCGTAGCCTAAGGTTAGATCGGGTCTCATTTCCCGGGCCGAGGTTAACTGAACATGGAAATCAGCATCTGGTTCCTGGTTGTCTTTATTCTCGCTTGGCTGGCCGGTCCAGTTACACAAGCGCTGTTCCTCGTCGCGCCAAAACTTCATCACAAACTCGGTATGACGGAGGACAGTGCGCTCGATCCCGAGTTCAGATGGTTTCTGTTAGATGAAAAAGCGATAGCGATCGCAGACATGACCCATTTCATTTCGGGCGGCGCATTCATCTGGCTTGCGTTGCTTGGGAATGAGGCGGCTTTGATCTTCGGCCTGTACAGCTGCGCCTGCTATGTATACATCGCCCCGCTGGCGATATCCCGCTGGCTCCTGTTTGGAAAAAACCAGTTGAGTCCCATATCGAAAAGACAGGCGCCAATTTATATGGGCTATATGGTCGTGTTTCTCGTGTTCGGCCTCTACGGGCTCTTCTATCTGTGGGGATTGGCACAACCGTAGCGGAGTAGGGTCATGCAACCAACACTTTTCACCTGGGCACTGGTTGTCTTCGGGATTATTACCTTGGCACCGCTGGTAGCGGCACAAATGTCCATTCTGATCAGGCCTGAAAGTCAGAAGACCAGAGATTTGCTAATTGGCAAAAACGAAGATTGGCGCGATAAAACGCATTTCAAAATGGCGGTTGGGGCGGCCTGGGCCGACTGGCTATTCTTTGTACCGATATTCGCAGCAGGGACGGTCGGTATGCTTCTGGGCCAGTCCTGGGGCTACGTCCTCTTCGGGGCGGCCGGGGCGTGCAGTCTGTACATCAATGTCCTGCTTTGGTTCACAGAGAAAGCATATGTCTATCCGTCGCGCGGGCCCTTGAAGTACTTCACTTACTACTGGGGCTTCTTCGTGTATTGGGGGGCGCTCGCTCTGGCTTACTCAATTGTGCGCATTTCCGGCATCGCGCTTTAACCTCTGGACTACTCGACTGACGACCGGATCAGGCGTATCAGGCTCCTGGTGTTGCCGAACTGCGGCTTCGCGATGCGCCAATCGCTCTGCCAGGAAATAGAACAACCCGGTCCATTCACGGTCACCCCATTCACCTCGACCGGGCCCATTGCGAACGAACACGGCGTCGAATTGTGGGGAAATGTAAATGAACTGGCCGAAATGGCCGATCGCACAGTAGTCGGATCGACCCTGCGGTCTTGGCACGATCCACCATCCGGCGTGATAGCCCCACTGTCGGCCATCATATTTTTCGAGTTCAAGAGGAGTATCCGTATCGGTTGAGTCGCTAATCCAGCTTTCCGGCAGCACTGGTTGATCGCCTGTTCGCCCCTGATTCAGATACAGTAGCCCGAATCGGGCGAGATCACGCGCGCGAGCGTGAAAACCGCTTTCCATGCGTTCGAAGCCCTGTTCGTCCACGGTCCAGCCGGCCGGGCGACTGGCGCCCATGGGCTTCCAAATACGCTGCTCGAAGTACTCGGAGACCGGTCGACCCGTCGTCCGCTCCAGGATCAGGCCGAGCAGGGGAGGATTGTAGTTGTTGTATCGAAACGTTCCGGGCGCCGAGTCGATCTCAGTGCGTTGCAAAACAACCGACGCCAGGTCGGGGTGATAGTAGACCAGCGGATCGTCGTTATTGATGATTGGAAACCTGATATCGCGGGAGTAGGCAATGCCCGAGACCATGTCGAGCAGATTCTCGATCGTAATCGCTCCGAAACGCTGATCGCGTTTGCGTAATTCCGGCAGGTAGTCTGTTATCGGATCATCGAGCGCCAGCACACCATCAGCTACGGCTAATCCGACGAGTGCCGAGGTCACCGATTTTGATACGGAGAAAGTATTTTCGATACTCTCGTTATCGTGACCGAGCCCGTAGCGCTCCAGTACCAGTTGTCCTCCATGGACAATCAGAAATGCGCTTGTCTGAGTGTGTTCCAGGAACTGATCAACGGTGTCGATCCGCGGATACGCTTCGAGCACGTCGACAACGCTCGTGTCCAGTTTGACAGGTAGCCGGCTTGCAATGTCGGCGGATGCGATGACGCTGGCGGGAGAAGTCTGGAAATCATCGTAATCCGGCCCTTGATCAACCATCACTTTGAATACGTAGGGCAGCGGGTAGCTGATATGCAGTAGACCGATGCAGACCGCGATTATCGCAAGGACCACAATAAGAATTTGTTTCCTGTTTGGCATGTCGATCGGCCCCGTTGCGCACCAATCAATCATAGCCTACTACGAGGGCCAATCGGCTAGCTGACGGATCTCACTCGATCAATCCGGTCACTGTTCGCGGCGGGTGCCTCCAAACCGGGCTGGGTCTACGCGGCTTCTGTACTTATACACTACGTTGCCTCGTATGATCGCATCTCGTGGCTAGTGCAGCACTGGTTTGTACAATCACTGCCTGATGTAATTGTCACCCAATCCCCCGCGACCAAAATACGAAGCCGCCTGACAAGAAGGAACAGCCAATGCAA